>CAZRKY010000131.1:0-9198 GCA_964600375.1 uncultured Caulobacteraceae bacterium
GCGGGCACCGTGGTCGGCGCCGTCGCCGGCGCCGCGGTCGGCTCGAACATTGCCGGCCACTCCGTCCGCTGCGACGGCAATGGCGCCTACTGGAGCCGTCGCGACACCTACGGCGACAACGACAGCTACTACTACCGCGGCCGCCACGAGGATCGCTGGTATCGCCGCAACAACTGCCGCTGGGCCCGAGACTGGCGCGGCGACTATGTCCGGGTCTGCCCCGACAGCCGCGGCCACTACCGTATCGCCTACTAGACCGGCCCAACCCTCCTGAGTGTGAGCGCCCCGTCCGGGAAACCGGGCGGGGCGTTTGCTTGCGCGGCGCGGCGCGGGACCGTAAGCGGAGGCAATGGCCCCCATCGTCGCCCCCCGCCCCGAAGTGATGCGAACCCACGCCTGGGACGACTACGCCCTGCTGGATTCCGGCGACGGCAAGAAGCTGGAGCGCTACGGCCGGTTCACGGTCGTACGGCCTGAGCCCCAGTGCTTCTGGAGCCCTCGCCATCCCGAGCTCTGGACCGCCGCCAACGCCGTGTTCGACCCCTCCGCCGCAGAGGAAGACGAGGACGCCGGCCGCTGGCGGTTGAACGGCCAGGTGCCCGACGCCTGGAGTCTGCACTGGGAGGATGTGCGCTTCCACGGGCGCTTGACGCCCTTCCGCCACCTGGCCTTCTTCCCGGAGCAGGCCGCCAACTGGGAGTGGCTGAAGGCCCGGATCGAGACGCAGGAAGCGCCGCGCATCCTCAACCTGTTCGGCTACACCGGCGTGGCCAGCCTCGTCGCCGCCGCGGCCGGCGCCCAGGTCACCCACGTCGACGCCTCCAAGAAGGCCATCGGCTACGCCCGGGAAAACGCGGCCCTGTCGGACCTGGAGGACAAGCCGATCCGCTGGATCTGCGAGGACGCCCGCAAATACGTCCAGCGTGAAGTCCGCCGCGAGAGCCGGTACGAAGGCATCATCCTGGATCCGCCCAAGTACGGGCGCGGCCCCGATGGCCAGGTCTGGCGGCTGTTCGAGGACCTGCCGGAGTTGGCCAACCTGTGTGCGCAGTTGCTGTCGGACAAGGCCTCTTTCCTGCTGTTGAACGCCTATGCGGCCCGCGTTTCCGGCCCGGCCCTGGCCCACCTGCTGGCAGAGGCCGTGGGCGAGCGCGGCGGGCGTATCGAATGGGGCGAACTGGCCCTGGTGGAAGACCAGCCGGCTGGGCGCGAGATCGGCCTGTCCTTTTTCGCCCGCTGGGAAGGCTGATGAGCATCCGCGACGTCTCTTCCCTGACCAACGAGACGGTGAAGGCCGTGCGCGCGCTGCACATGCGCAAGGCGCGCAATGAGACGGGCCTGTTCCTGGCCGAGGGACTGAAGTTCGTCACCGAGGCCATCGAGCTGGGCCACGCGCCCCGGACCCTGCTGATCGGCAAGGACGCGCGCCCGCATCCGCTGCTGGACGCCGCCAAGCAGGCGACGCTTAAGACCGGCGGTGAAATCCTGATCGTAACCAACGAAATCCTCGAAAAGATTTCACGACGCGACAACGCCCAGACGGTGCTCGCCACCTTTGACCAGCGCTACACGCCGCTGGACGCCATCGACCCGAAGCGCGCGCCCTGCTGGGTCGCGCTCGAGCAGGTACGCGACCCGGGCAACCTGGGCACCATCGTGCGCACCGCCGACGCGGCCGGCTGCGGCGGGGTGATCCTGGTGGGCGAATGCTGCGATCCCTTCTCGACCGAGGCCGTGCGGGCCACCATGGGCTCCATCTTCGCCGTCGACATCGCCCGCGCGTCGCTGGACGAGTTCCTGGCCTGGCGCGCAGGATGGCCGGGTTCGGTGGTCGGCGCGCGCCTGCAGGCCAGCGATGACTACCGCAAGGCGCCGTATCGCGCTCCGGTCATGCTGTTCATGGGCAATGAGCAGGCTGGCCTGACCCCCGAGGCCGCGGCCGCCTGCGACGTGAACGTGAAGATCCCCATGCGCGGCCGCGCCGACAGCCTGAACCTGTCCGTGGCGACCGGGATCATGGTCTATGCCGCGCTGGAGGGCGTGGCGACCTAGGTTCCGCGCGGCTTGGCGCGCGTGGTCGGCGGCGCCTGGGTCGGGTCCTCGGGCCAGGGGTGGCGCGGATAGCGGCCGCGCATGTCCTTGCGCACGTCGGCCCATGAGCCCTTCCAGAAGGCCGGCAGGTCTTTCGTCAGCTGCACCGGCCGGCGGGCGGGCGACAGCAAGGCGAGCGTCAGAGGTTTGCCGCCGACCGTCGGGTGGCGGGTGAGCCCGAACAGCTCCTGCACCCGGACCTCGACCAGCGGCCCGCCCTCGGCGGCGTAGTCGATGCGGAAGGTCGAGCCGGTGGGCGCCTCGAAGCGCTCGGGCGCTTCGGAGTCCAGGCGGCGGCGTAGCTCCCAGGGGACGAGGGCGTCGAGAGCGCCGGCCAGCAGGCCGTCCGTCAGTTGCGCGACGCTGGATTTGCCGGCGAGGTGGGGCGCCAACCAATCGTCGAGGCTCGCCGCCAAAGCCGCGTCCGACAGGTCCGGCCATACGGGGTCCGTCGCCCGCAGGAACGCGACCCGCTCGCGCAGGCCCGCGGCCCGCTCGCCCCATCCCAGGGCGCGGACGCCCTTGGTCCGCACCTCGTCCAGCAACGCCTGTTCGACCATGGCGGCGTCGGGCCGCTCGACCAGCCGCTCCTCGACCACGATCCGGCCCAACCGCACCAGCCTGCGCCCCTTCACCTTGCCGCGCGCGTCCGGCTCGATGCGGTCCTCGGTCTCAAGCCGGTCGGCGAACTCCGCCAGCAACTCGGCCTCGTCCAGGGGCGCCGCCAGCAGGATGCGATCGCGCGCCGCCCCGCCGCCTAGTTCTCCCACCGCCAGCCAGGGTTCGCGCGCCAAGGCGTCGGTCGGCTCGATGAACACGCCCCGCCCGGACGCCAACAGATACTCCCCCGGCTTGCCGCGGGCCTTGGCGACGCGCTCGGGATAGGCCTCGGCCAGCAGCAGGGCCGGGTCGATGGAGGATTTGGTCGCCTTCACGTGGCGGCCGGCGTCGCGCGCCCAGCGGTCGGCCAGCTGGCGCGCGTCGCGCGCCCTCGGCGAGCCGTCGCGGTCGAAGCGCTCCAGCCGGGTACGCAGATCGGCGTCATTGCCGCCAAGGCCCCGTTCGGTCAGCAGGGCGGCGATGCGGGCGGCGGTCGCGCCCTGCCCCCGCGACGCGCCGACCAGCAGCATGTGCGCCAGTCGCGGCGGAAGGGGGAGCGACGCCAGCCCCCGGCCGTGGTCGGTCAGCTCGCCGTGGTCGTCCAGCGCCTGCAGTCCGGTCAGCAACGATCGCGCCTCGGCGTAGGCGCCGGCGGGCGGCTGGTCGAGGAAGGCCAGGCCCGAGGCGTCGCGGGCGCCCCACCTGGCGAGGTCGAGCGCGAAGCCCGAGAGGTCGGCCTCAAGGATTTCCGGCCGGCTGAACGGCGTAAGGGCCCGGGTCTCGGGCTCTTCCCACAACCGGTAGCAGACGCCGGGTTCAGTCCGGCCGGCGCGGCCGCGGCGCTGGTCGGCGGCGGCGCGGGAGACGCGCACGGTCTCCAGTCGCGTCAGACCCGAGGCCGGATCGTAACGCGGCACGCGCGCCTGGCCACAGTCGATGACCACCCGCACGCCTTCGATGGTCAAGCTGGTCTCGGCGATGGAGGTGGCCAGCACCACCTTGCGCTTGCCGACGGGGGCCGGCCCGATGGCGCGGTCCTGTTCGGCAGGGTCCAGGGCCCCGTAGAGCGGGGCGATGATGATGTTTGGATCGCGGATGCGCTCGGCGAGCCGCTCTTCGGTGCGGCGGATCTCGCCCTGCCCCGGCAGGAAGACCAGGATCGAACCGGTCTGTTCGCCCAGCGCCCTCGCCACGGCCCTGGCCGCCGCGTCGTCGATTCGCTCGACCGGATTGCGGCCGAGGTAATGCGTCTGGACCGGATGGGCCCGGCCTTCGCTCTCGATGACGGGCGCGCCGTCCAGCAGCGCCGACACCCGGACCACGTCAAGGGTCGCCGACATCACCAGCAGGCGCAGATCGTCCCTGAGCACCTGCTGGGCGTCACGCGCCAGGGCCAGGCCAAGGTCGGCGTCGAGGCTGCGTTCGTGGAACTCGTCGAACAGCACCGCCGCCACGCCGTCGAGTCCCGGATCGTCCAGGATCATGCGGGTGAATACGCCCTCGGTGATGACCTCGATGCGGGTATTCGCGCTGATCCTGGATTGCAGCCGCACGCGATAACCCACCGTATCGCCGACATTTTCACCCAAGGTGGAGGCCATGCGCGCGGCCGCCGCGCGCGCCGCCAGACGCCGCGGCTCGAGCACCAGGAGCTTGCGGCCCGCCACCCAGGGTTCATCGAGCAAGGCCAGGGGCGTCACGGTAGTCTTGCCGGCGCCCGGGGGGGCCACGAGCACGGCGCTGGTCTCGCGACCGAGCGCGGCCTTCAGCGCATCGAGGACGGCATGGATGGGCAACATCACCGCCCTCCTAGCCCGCGCCGGGCGGGAACCGAAAGCGGCAAGCATGCATAAGCGCCTGTAAACCTTTGTTGCGCCCGGTCGCGCGCCCTTCTAACGTCCGCCTCCTAGTGTAACCGGCTGCTCCGGGGAGAGCGGCTTCAGGGGGAATGCGACGCATGTCCGATACATCGGCTCGTCCGCCGGGCTTCCGGCTATTCATCAGAAAATCCGTAGAACGGATCCAGAGAGAGGCCGCCCGCAGTGAGCTGAAGCGCTCGCTCGGTCCGATCAATCTGGTCAGCCTGGGTGTCGGCGCCATCATCGGGGCCGGCATTTTCGTTCTGACCGGCCAGGTGGCCTCGGCCAACGCCGGTCCGGCCATCATGATCTCGTTCGTTGTCGCCGGCATCGCCTGCGCGCTTGCGGGTCTCTGCTACGCCGAACTGGCCTCCACTATGCCCGTCTCGGGCTCGGCCTACACCTACGCCTACGGAACCATGGGCGAGATCTTCGCCTGGATCATGGGCTGGCTGTTGCTGCTGGAATACGGGATCGCCGCGTCGACCGTCGCGGTCGGATGGTCCGGCTATGTGGTCAGCATGCTGCACGACTTCGGGATCAACTTCCCACAGATAGCCGTATCAGGAACCACCATCTCGCAGTGGGCCGCGCCGCTCATCCAGGCCACGCCCAATGAAGCGGGCCACCTGGTGTTCTCGCAGACCGGAACCTTCAACCTCATCGCCGCCATCGGCATCGCGCTGGTGTCGCTCCTGCTGGTCGTCGGCGTGAACGAGTCCGCGAGCGTCAACAACATCATCGTCATGATCAAGGTGATCGTGCTGATCGCCTTCATCGCGGTCGGCGTCACCTACATCAACCCGGACAACTGGGTGCCCTTCATTCCCGAACCCACCGGCCGCGCCGGCGAGTACGGCTGGAGCGGCATCTTCCGCGGGGCGGCGATCATCTTCTTCGCCTACGTCGGTTTCGAGGCGGTCTCGACCGCCGCAGCCGAAGCCAAGAATCCAGCCAAGGACGTGCCCATCGGCATCCTCGGCTCGTTGATCATCTGTACGCTCATCTACATGGCGGTTGCCGCCGTGATGACCGGCGTGGTGCCCTACAAGGAACTGGCCAGCCCCGCTCCGATCGCGGTGGCCATCGACCGCATGGCGCTCGACTGGGCGAACGTCCCCCTGGCCACGGCCGAAGGCGGACAGCTGAACCTGGTGAGCTTCCTGATCAAGGTCGGCGCCATCACCGGCCTCAGCTCGGTCATGCTCGTGCTCTGCTACGGCCAGACGCGCATCTTCTACGCCATGTCCCGCGACGGCCTGCTGCCGAAGGTGTTCGCCCAGATCCACAGCAAGTTCCGCACGCCGTGGCTCGGCACC
Organism: uncultured Caulobacteraceae bacterium; assembly: GCA_964600375.1. Lineage (GTDB taxonomy): Bacteria > Pseudomonadota > Alphaproteobacteria > Caulobacterales > Caulobacteraceae > JAEZEZ01. The sequence goes on from CAZRKY010000131.1 coordinate 5,870, forward strand.
CTGCTGCTGGGCGTCTTCATCGCGGTGGCCGCGGCCTTCCTGCCCATCAGCCTGCTTGGCGACCTCGTGTCGCTGGGCACCGCGACGGCCTTCGCCATCGTCTGCCTTTCGGTGATCTCGCTGCGCATGTCGCACCCGAACATGCACCGGCCCTTCAAGGTACCGGGCGGCATCATCACCGCCATCCTGGGAATCCTGGCCTGCGGCTTCCTGGCCTGGCAGAACTTCGCGCCCATGCTGGAACGCGCCAACAACGACGACCCCGTGCCCCTGACCATTCTGGGCGTCTACGGCGCCGTCGGGGCCGTGATCTACCTGATTTACGGCCTCTGGAACTCCAAGCTCGCCAAGGGCATCGATGTCTCCGACGATCCGACCCTGGCCTCGCCTGCCGAGGCGCTTGGCGGCCACGTCGACAACATCAAGGAAGACTGATCCTTCCCGTCAGGGTCGGAACGGCTGGAAGCCCGGGGCGCAATCCCCGGGCTTCTTTCTTTGCGGGGCGCCGCTAAGCTGAGCGAATGACCCAAGCGCCCGCGACCTGGCTGCTCCTACCGCTGCTGGCGCAGATCGGCTGGACCTTCCTGCTGTACGTCTGGCTGACCGCGGCGCGGATGGCGGCGGTACGGCGGGGCGAGGCCGGTTTCCCGACCTTTGAGTTCGGCCAGGGCGAGCCGCCGGCCGTCGCGCGCATCACGCGCAATCTGTCGAACCAGTTCGAGCTGCCGACGATCTTCTACGCCGTGGTTGCATTGCTGATCCTCCGTGAGCAGACGCTGTGGCTGGACGTTGCCGCCGCCTGGCTCTTCGTCGCGGGCCGGGTAGCGCATACGGCAGTTCAGACCCTGACCTCCAACGTGCCCCTCCGCGGAACCGTTTTCACGGTCAACTTTCTGGGCCTGGCGGTTCTGGTCGCGCACCTGACCGCGGCGACCATTGGATAGCTGTGGCGCCTTCCTTCCGGCCGACGAACGCCGGTCAAATCTCATTACCCAGCAGTAAGGAAAAGCAAACAGCGTTTTTCTATCCCCTATCGCCTTGGCCTTGCGAAACGACTAGCTTCCCAACCGCCCGGATGGCCTCCCGGTGCACAATGGAGGGGTGTGCTTGAGAGCCTTGCTGGTAGAAGACGAACCGCTTGTCGCGATGATCGCCGAGGAGGCGCTCATGTCGCTGGGCTTTGAAGCCCGGGCGGCGCGTAACGGCGCGGAGGCCCTCGCGGCCATGGGCGATTTCGGCCCGACCCTCGCCGTCGTCGACGTCGGGCTGCCCGACATCCGCGGTGATGAACTGAGCCGCAAGTTGCGGTCTCTGGACGCCAACCTCTCGATCATCGTGGCCAGCGGCTACGACGAGGCGGAACTGGCAGCGCAGTTCCAGGACGACGACAAGATCGCCATCCTGCCCAAGCCCTACACCGAAGGCGACCTGGCGCGCGTCGCCAAGGCGCTCGGCTTCGCGGTGACCGAACCCTAAGGCCCGACCCTAGCGCCGCGCCAACAGCAGCCCGAAGATCATCCCGGCGGCGAAGACGATCACGCTGGAGCCCAGCGGGTGGGTCCGGACGGCGTCCTTGGCTTCTTCCCGGCGGATCAGGGCCCATGCCCGCAGGCGCTCGGCCTGCTCTTCCGCACGGTCGATTCCGGCAATCAGGACGCTGTCCTGTTCACTGAGCGTCGGGCGGGCGGCGGCGCGCGGCGAAGGGCCGGCGGCCGGACGCTGGGCGGCCTTGCGCGGCGCAGCCTTGCGGGTCGATCGAGCGGCGCTTGCAGGGCCCTTGCCGGTCGCGTCGGTCATGGTGGTCTCCGTGAAGAATCTGTCTGCCCGTAACGAGATGGGCGCGGACCCGTTCCTATACCACCCCTTCGGCGTTCGGCAGCGTCCGTGATGTTCCTGATCCGCGCGGGCGTCGAACCATCGCTTTCCCGGGCCGTTACTTGACCCATACAGGAGCAGAGATGACCGATCCCCAGCCCGATCCCCAGCCCGATCCGATGACCCAACCCGACAGCCCGCCCACGCCGGCGCCGGAGGTCTCTCCCGGAGACCGCCCGGACGAGGCGCCCCCGGTTGATCCGGGAGTCGAACAGCCGAACGATCCCCGCCCCCACGACGGGCCCAACTGACGGCCTCGTGAACGCAGCCTGGAGCTTTGGCTGGAACCACGGCCAAGCTCACGGGTTGTTCAAGTCACGCAGTAAGGCCGGGCTCCCCTCCCGGCTCACCAAGAGGAGTTTCAGATGGTGCAAAGCCCTGGGAACGAACGGACGGGCGCGTCGCGCCGAGGTTTCGCCTCGATGGATCCCGCCCGTCAGCGCGAGATCGCCCGCAAGGGCGGCGCCAGCGTCCCCGCTGAGAAGAGAAGCTTCTCGCAGGACCGCAGCCTTGCCGCCGACGCCGGCCGCAAGGGCGGCGAAGCCTCGCACGGCGCCCGCTCGAAGCGGCCGCCGCGCAACGGCGAAAAGCCGAACGGCAACTAGTTCAGAACGAACACGGCGAACTCGGGCGGAGGCGACACCCAGCTCCGCCCGAGTCGCCAGCCTGCCGAGCCGGCCAGGACCTCGAAGCCCTCGCGCGTGAACTTGTAGGAGTTCTCCGTGTGCAGGGTCTCTCCCGCAGCGAAAGCGAACGGGCGGTCGTCGATGTGCACGACCTGGGCTGAACGGCTGACCAGATGCATTTCCATCCGGCTCTCCGCGGCGTTCCACAGCGCGCGATGAGCGAAGGCGTCGAGATTGAAGTCGGCGCCGATCTCCCTGTTGGCCCGGGCCAACAGGTTCCGGTTGAACGCCGCAGTAACCCCGCGCGCATCGTCATAGGCGGCCACCAGGGTCGCGGAGTCCTTGACCAGATCCGCGCCGATTATCAGCGACGCCCCCTCGCCCAGCAGGCGCCGGACGCTCAACAGGAACTCCGTCGCCCCCACAGGGCCGAAGTTGCCGATGGTCGAGCCCGGGAAGAACCCGACGCGGGGGCGGCCCGCGGTCTGGGCCGGCAAGTCGATCGGATGCGTAAAATCGCCTGCCACAGGCCACACCTCGAGCGACGGGTAGTCGGCATTGATACTGCGAGCCGCAGCGTCCAGCGCCTCGACGCTGATGTCCATCGGGACGTAGGCCGACAACTGGGGAGCAGCGTCCAGCAGGATACGGGTCTTGGCGCTGGCGCCCGAACCAAACTCCACCAGAACCGCGCCCTCCGGGATGGCCGCCGCCAGCTCCGGCGCAATCGCCGCGAGCAGAGCCGCCTCGGTGCGGGTCGGGTAATACTCGTCCAACTCGGTGATCTGCTCGAACAGGTCAGAACCGGCCTCATCGTAGAACCACTTC
>CAZRKY010000132.1:0-9137 GCA_964600375.1 uncultured Caulobacteraceae bacterium
GCGCGGTGAGGGCGTGTTCCATCTTCATGGCTTCCAGCACCACGATCGGGGCGCCCTTGGCGACCTTGGCGCCGGCCTTGGCCTGGACGGCGACGATCTTGCCGGGCATGGGCGCCAGCAGCGAGCCGGAGGCCTCGGCCTCCACGGCGCCGCTGCCGGCCAGTTCGTTCTCGCGCACCTCAATGGCGGCGCCGGCGTCGAACAGGACCACGCCCTCGTCCGAGCGCACGAAGCCGATGGCGCGGTGCTCTGACAGCACGACCTGTTCGTGCAGGACCGCGACCTCTTCCAGACGCCCCTCGAAGTCGACGAGCCACCGCCACTCACCCGGCAGGAAGGGGCGTACGCGGCCGGTGACCGTCTCGCCGCCCACCTCGACGCGGTGGGTGGTGAAGGCGGGGGCGTTGAGGCGGAAGCCGTAGAGACCGTCCGGCGTCGCCTGCCAGGGGCTGAGGCGGTCGCCGTCGACCGGCAGGCCCAGGTGGGCCGAGGCGTCTTCGGCCGCCAGGGCCAGGGCCGCGATCTTGATGTCGGCTGAGGGCTCGGCGGAAATCAGAGCGTCCAGGCGCTGCGGGATGAAGCCGGTGTCGACCTCGCCGGCGATGAAGTCCGGGTGGTCCAGGCAGCGCGCCAGGAAGGCGGCGTTGGTGCGCACCGGCCAGACCTCGACCTCGCGGCAAACGTCGGCCAGGAAGCCGGCAGCCTCCTCGCGGTCCTCGCCGTGGACGATCAGCTTGGCGATCATCGGGTCGTAGAACTGGCTGACCTCGCCGCCCTCCTCCACCCCGGTGTCGACGCGGATCTCGTCGCCCTGCGGCAAGCGGAAATGGTCCAGCGGGCCGATCGACGGCAGGAAGCCCTTGGCCGGGTCCTCGGCGTAGAGGCGCGCCTCCATGGCCCAGCCATTCAGGTGAATGTCGGCCTGCCGCAAAGGCAGGGGCTCGCCCGCGGCGACGCGGAACTGCCACTCGACCAGGTCCTGACCGGTGACGGCCTCGGTCACCGGGTGTTCGACCTGCAGGCGGGTGTTCATTTCCATGAACCAGATGCGGTCGCCCTTCAGGCCCTCGGACGCGTCGGCGATGAATTCGACGGTACCCGCGCCGACGTAGTTCACTGCCTTCGCCGCCTTGATCGCCGCGTCGGTGACCGCCTTGCGCGTGGCGGCGTCCATGCCGGGCGCCGGGGCTTCCTCAATGACCTTCTGGTGGCGGCGCTGCAGCGAGCAGTCGCGCTCGTACAGGTGGACGACCTCGCCCTGGCTGTCGCCGAAGATCTGCACCTCGATGTGGCGCGGGCGGGTGACGTATTTTTCGATCAGGACGCGATCGTCGGAAAACGCCGCCTTGGCCTCGCGCTGGGCCGAGGCCAGCGCCTCTTCGAAGTCGCCGGCCGCGTCGACCCGCTTCATGCCCTTGCCGCCGCCGCCGGCGATGGCCTTGATCAGCACCGGGAAGCCAACCTTTGCGGCTTCCTTCGACAGGGTGGCCAGCGACTGATCCGTCCCGTGATAGCCCGGCGTCACCGGCACGCCGGCATCGGCCATCAGCTTCTTGGCGGCGTCCTTCAGGCCCATGGCGCGAATCGCAGCCGGCGGCGGGCCGATCCAGACCAGCCCGGCGGCCGTCACGGCCTCGGCGAACTCGGCGTTCTCGCTCAGGAATCCATAGCCCGGGTGGATGGCGTCGGCGCCGGTGGCCTTGGCGGCGGCCAGCACCTTGGCGGCGTCCAGATAGCTCTCGCGCGCCGGGGCCGGGCCCAGCAGCACCGCCTCGTCGGCCTCGCGCACGTGCGGCGCCTCGGCGTCAGCCTCGGAGTAGACTGCGATGGTGCGGATGCCCATGCGGCGGGCGGTATTGAATACCCGGCGGGCGATCTCGCCTCGATTGGCGACCAGGACAGATTTGAACATGGCCCGGTAATCCGATGGAGCGGCGTTCCTGTCCACCCCCCGCGGCGTCTCGCACTCAGGGATTGCTGCCGGCCAGCCGCGCCTCGAAGTCCTTCAGCGCCCTGTCGATGTTGGCGGGCAGAGCGTCTTCGGGGCCCAGGGCCATGCCGGACCAGACGACCTGGCGGCTCCCGGCGTCGACGGCGGTGAAATAGACCGTGGGCTGCCCCGACCACATGGCCAGGCGCCCCTGGAGGTTCAGCCGTCTGCCTGAACCAGTCCCGACGGCGCCCCGCACGAGGCTCAGGCCCTTGGCGCGCCCGAGGTAGGTCAGGGTCAGTTCGCTGACCGAACGGGCCAGGGGTTGGAAGTCGGCGCGCCCGGTCTGGTTGACGACCTCGCCAACGCCCACAACCGTCTGCGGGCGGCCGGCTCGCCAGGCGTACAGGCCGCCCGCACCGAGCACGGCGACCAAGGCCGCGCCCGCCAGCACCCGGCGGCGACCCGGCGAAGGTTCCGGCTCAGCCCCGCTCGCGGCGATCGGCTGTTGCACCAGGCGGTAGCCTCGCTTTGGCACCGTCTCGAGGATGTGGGGGTTACGCGCGTCGTCGCCCAGGGCCCGGCGCAGGTCGGTCATAACCACGGCGATGCTGTTGGGGCTGAGCGCGCGGCCTGACCAGATGGCGTCCACCAGCTGCTGCTGGCTGATCACCGCCCCGCGATGGTTGCAGAGAAACTCCAGGGTGCGGGCGGCGCGGTCCTCCAGCCGCCGGCGCTCGCCGCCCCGCGACAGCTCACCGGCCGCGGCGTCGAACCGCCAGTCACCGACCTGATAGACTCGCCCGCCGTTCACTGTCGCCGTCGCCTCCGTCGGGCCTAGGAAGCGGCCCGACGACGGGTTCGTCAATCCGTCCAGGACGGTCAAGCGGGCTTGCCGGTGGTCGCGGTCCAGGCGGCGTCGATCATGGCCTTGACCGCGTAGGCGTCAAACCAGGCCCCCAGCCACGGATCCTCCCCGACGAAGGCCCGGCGCTCGGCGCTGAAGTCGAGGCGGGCCGCCACCTCGTCCGATGTCAGGCCCTGTGTCGCCAGCGGCGGCACTTCAGCGCGGATCCGGGTGAGCAGGCCGATGAGCAGATCAAGATAGGTGCGATCGTGCTGCAGCTCGCCGTGGCCGGGAACGAGAACCTTGAAGTCGTAGGCCTTCAGCCGGGTCAGCAACGCGATCCACTCGGCCTGGAAGGTCGTGAAGCCATACGGAACCGGTGCGGCGACGGAGTCGCCGGCGCTGAGGATGCGCTGCCTGGGCAGCCAGACGACTGCATCGCCATCCGTGTCGCCCTTCCCCAGGAATGCCAGTTCCACCGGCGCCCTGGCGTCCGGCAGCACCAGGCGGTCGGTGAAGATGCGCGTTGGGGCGACGATGTAGCCGCCCGGCGCATCGACCTGACGCAGGTCAAGATAGGCGCGCGTGGCCTCGACGCCCTGGCGCAGGGCCGGCACGCTCAGATCCAGGCCGAAGTCCTGGGTCTTGTAGCCCTCGAGTTGGGCGACCCGGGTGCGGTCCCATTCCGGGTCGGGCGCCTTGGGCGTGGTCTTCTGGTCCTCGCCCATCATGTGGTCGCGCGTCGCGGCGGTGGCGATGACCTCGACGTTTGGCCAGGCCGCCACGATGGCGGGCAGGCCCATGGTGTGGTCGGGGTGCCAGTGCGAGATGACCACCGCCTTGACCGGCTTGCTGCTGATGCCTCGCACCATCTCGACGACCCGCCGGCCCGACCCCATGGAGTTGCCGCTGTCGACCAGCACCAGGCCGTCGGATTGTTCGATGACGATGACATTGCTGATGGCCGCAGGCAGGCTGGAAGGCCGCTGCATCAGGACGTGCACCAGCGGGTCGATGCGCACGACCTGCTGCAGGTAGGGCCGTTGGGCCTCGGTGACCGGCGGCGCCCATGCCGCTCCGGCGTCGCCCGGGGGCGCCGCGCGCACGACGTCTCCGCCAGCGGCCAGGATGAGCGCGGCGGATAGGAAAAGGGCGTAGCAGATCGCAGACCGGCGCATCGGCATTCTCCGTGGATCGGGAGAAGCCTAGGCCGGCCGCACGGAAGCGCGGGTTCAAGAAGTTCTAAAGAAGTCGCAGCCGCCGGCGCGCGCTAGTGCGAGCCCATCTCGTTGAAGCCGAGATAGAACAGCAGGATCACAAGCCCGCTGAAGGCGATGACCGTCAGGAAGAACAACACCGCCATGCGCAGCAACGTCCCCCACCAGCTCGTCTGGTAGGTCCCGCGCATGTGCATGAACAGGTGGACGGGCGACAACCACAGCAGCCACCAGACCCCTCCCCCCAGCCAACGCGACAGCGGCCACAGCACGCACAGCAGCAGCAGCTGAAACGACAGGGAATGCATTGAAAAGATCAGGTGGTCGTAGACGTAGAAGCGTCGCTGGAAGGCGAACAGAAGCGTCATGATCAGGGCGGAGACCGGCAGGGCCAGCACTGCGACCCGGTGAGCCCAGTTCTCCAGGACCATGGCGAACCGCTTGGGATCATCCTGCACGGCCTCGATCCGCTCATTGAACCATTTCTGGACCCGCTCGTCCTTCTCGGCTCCACCCAGCTTGAGTTCTGCGTCGTCATCGATGATCAGGGCGTCGTTCCCGGTCCTGACGGCGTTCTCGGGCTTGGCGGCCGGGGTGACCCCGACCGGCAGCGTCGGACGCCCTTGAGCCGCCCGCTCTCGCTGCGCGGTGTCGGACTTCTCTTTGATCGAGCGGGCCAGGTCCTTGCCGAAGGTCGACCAATCGCCATTCACCGCCGCGATGGCCTGACGCTTCTCCGCCTCGCTCATCGCGCTGTCGTTCATGATCTCCTGGCGCGCCTGCTCGCGGGCGTCTTCCGAACCCATGGACACGCCGTTCACGTTGGTGCGCACGATGCCCGTGCTTACCGGGTCACTCCCATCGCCTTGCCCAGCCATGCCGTATTGGCCGGCGATGAAGACGATCACCAGCACCACCAGGAACAGCCGGAACGGCGGCACCTGGTAGGCGCGCTTGCCGTTGATGAAGTTGTGGGTCAGCTCGCCGGGCTTGTAGATCAGCGGCGGCAGCGTGCGCCACAGGCGCCCGTCGAAATGGAAGAAGCTCTCCAGCACCTCCATGAACAGGTGCCAGATCGACTTGTGGAAATTCTCCGCCAGCTGGCCGCAGGTGTGGCAGTACGCCCCAGCCAGCTCGGTCCCGCAGTTGCTGCACGGCGTGCCGGGCGGAATGTCTGCGTGCTTGCGCCGCCACTTCAGCCAGCCGCCGGCCGACGCCAGGCCTATGAGATCGAATTCCTTCGCCATTGGCTCCCCCGAGAGAGTCAGCGTCGATATTACACGGTCCAGTTGGGCTTGCGACGCTCAAGAAACGCCTTGATGCCTTCGCGCCCCTCTTCACTGACCCGGCGCGCGGCGATGCGGTCGGCGGTGTCGTGCATCAGGTCGTGGTCGATCTTGCGGCCGTCGACATGGCGGACCAGATCCTTGGCCGCGGCCACGGCGCCCGGCGCGGCGGTCATCATCTCGGCTGAAAGCCAGTCGGCCGCCCGGTCCAGTCCGTCGGCGTCGGCCACGATTCGCCCGATCAGGCCGATATTCAGCGCATCTGCGGCGTCGAATGACAGGCCGATGGCGAAAAGCGACCGCGCCTTGCGCGCGCCGATGGCCTCGATGACGTACGGGCTGATGGTCGCCGGCGTCAGCCCCAGCTTGACCTCTGAGAACGCGAACTTGGCGCCCTGCGTGGCCACGGCGGTGTCGCACGCCGCCACCAACCCCGCGCCGCCGCCCATCGCCGCGCCATCCACCAGCGCCACTGTGAGGCAGGGAATGTCGTGCAGCGCCTTGAGCATTCGGGCCAGGCCCATGGCGTCGTCGCGGTTGTCGGCCTCGTCCCATTCGGACGCCGAACGCATCCATTCCAGATCAGCGCCGGCCGAGAAGGTGTTCCCCGCCCCGCGCACGAACACGACGCGCACGCCGGGCTGGTTCTGCAGCGTCTCGAAGGCTTCGTGCAGGGCGCCAATGGTCTCGGCGTCGAAGGCGTTCTTCTTGTCCGGCCGGTTGATGATCACCGTCACCGCGCCGTCGGCGGTGGCCTCGACCAGGACCTTGGAGGTCTCCGCGTCGGGCGCGGGGTCGTCGACCAGTCCATCGGAGATGGCGTTGTTGGGAAGATCGCTGGTGGGGATGTCGGACATGGGAGAGCTCCGTATCTGGCGCGTTGCTAGCAGACCGGGGGCATGGGGCGCTATGGTGATGCGGATTGGATCGGGGGGAGCGACCGATGAAAGCAGTCGTGATCGGCTTGTGCGCGGCGGCCCTCGCCCTGCCCTGCGCGGCCCGCGCGGCGGACCTGGACGGGGCGACGACCGAATACGCGGCCTGCACCGCCAACGCTGACAACTACATGGACAAGGATCTGTGCACATCGGCGGAGATCGACCGTCAGGACGCCCTGGTCGATCAGGCGTTCCAGGCCGCGATGGGCATGGCCGAGGACCAGCAGCGCCAACCCCTCACCGCTTCCCAAACGGCCTGGACCGCCTACCGCGAGGCCTTCTGCGGGGCCAAGGGCGCCGTCAGCGGCACGGGCCATACCGAGATGTTGGCCGTCTGCATGGTCAAGCTGGCCATCGAGCGGCGCCGCGCCCTGGAGGGCTTTGACATCCCCTGACTACATCCGGAACACGCCGAACGTGGTCTCCGGGATCGGCGCATTGAGGCTTGCGCTGATCGCCAGGCCCAGGACATCGCGCGTCTGGGCCGGGTCGATGACGCCGTCGTCCCACATCCGGGCGGTGGCGTAGTAGGGATTGCCTTCGCGCTCATAGCCCTCGCGGATCGGGTGCTTGAAGGCGGCTTCTTCCGCCGCCGACCATTGCCCGCCCTTGCCCTCGATGCCGTCGCGCTTGACCGTCGCCAGCACGGCGGCGGCCTGTTCGCCGCCCATGACGGAGATGCGGCTGTTGGGCCAGGTGAACAGGAACCGGGGGGAATAGGCGCGGCCGCACATGCCGTAGTTGCCGGCCCCGAAGCTGCCGCCGATCAGGACGGTGAACTTGGGCACTTCGGCGCTCGCGACGGCAGTGACCATCTTGGCGCCGTCCTTGGCGATGCCGCCGGCCTCGTACTTGCCGCCGACCATGAAGCCCGAGATGTTCTGCAGGAAGACCAGCGGGATCTTGCGCTTGCAGGCCAGCTCGATGAAGTGCGCGGCCTTGAGCGCGCATTCCGAGAACAGCACCCCGTTATTGGCCAGGATGGCGACCGGATAGCCCCAGATGCGCGCGAAGCCGGTGACCAGGGTCGGGCCGTAGAGCGGCTTGAACTCATCGAACTCCGAGCCGTCGACGACCCGGGCGATGATCTCGCGCACGTCGTAGGGCGCGCGCACGTCCTTGGGCACGACGCCATAGATCTCGGACGGATCGAACAGCGGCTCGCGCGGCTCGCGTACGTCGAGAGCGTGGTGCTTGACGGTGTTCAGGTTGCCGACGATGGAGCGGACGATTTCCAGCGCGTGCTCGTCATTCTCGGCCACGTGGTCGACGACGCCGGACTTGCGGCCGTGCACCTCGGCGCCGCCCAGGTCTTCCGCCGAGATGACCTCGCCGGTGGCGGCCTTCACCAGAGGCGGGCCAGCCAGGAAGATGGTGCCCTGGTTGCGCACGATGACGGTCTCGTCGCTCATCGCCGGAACGTAGGCGCCGCCGGCGGTGCACGAGCCCATGACGCAGGCGATCTGGGCGATGCCCTTCGCCGACATGCGGGCCTGATTGTAGAAGATGCGGCCGAAGTGGTCGCGGTCGGGGAAGACCTCAGCCTGGTGCGGCAGGTTCGCGCCGCCAGAATCCACCAGGTAGATGCAGGGCAGCCGGTTCTCCAGCGCCACTTCCTGGGCCCGCAGGTGCTTCTTCACCGTCATGGGGAAGTAGGCGCCGCCCTTCACCGTCGGGTCGTTGGCGACGATCACACACTCGCGCCCGGCCACCCGACCGACGCCGGTGATCATGCCCGCGCCGGGGGCCTCGTCGTCATACATGCCGTTGGCGGCGAGCTGGGACAGCTCAAGGAAGGGCGCGCCGGGATCGAGCAGGCGCTCGACCCGGTCGCGGGTCAGGAGCTTGCCGCGGCCGACGTGGCGGGTGCGCGAGGCCTCCGACCCGCCCAGGCCGGTCTTGGCCACCTTGGCTTTCAGTTCCTCGACCAGCGCCTCGTTGTAGGCGCGCAGGTCGCGGAAGGTTTCGGAGTTCGGATCGATCGAGGACTTCAGCTTGGGCATGCGCAGGGATTAGCTTCCTTCCCTACCGCCGTCATCCCGGAAAGCGCGCAGCGCTTGTCCGGGACCCAGCCGCACCGCCGTCCCCGTGGGAAGCCAAGCTTCAGGCGCGCGCTTGCTGGGTCCCGGTCTTCGGCTAAGGCCGAAACCGGGATGACGGCTGTTATCGAACCTTGCGAACCACCCCCGGTTCGCCCAGGCCGCATTCAAGCTCGCCCCGGTCCCAACCGCCCAGGTCGGCCGCGGCATCGTAGGTTGATTGCAGGAAGGACAGCAGCGCCGCGTCGGGGTCTTCCGCCGTCCGGACCGCGTCGTAAGACAGCAGGAACTCGCCGAGCGCGGGTTCGAAGCGAGCCTCGGCGGGCTGGACCCTGGCGTCCTTGAATCCCTCCGGCGCCGGATAGGCGTAGGCATAGAAAGCCGGGTAGTCGATCGGCCCGCCGCCCGGCCAGAAGCCGGCAGAGGAGACTTCGTGGGAATAGGCCTCGCGGGTGACCGGGTCGGGCAGTCCCGGAACGCCGCCCGGATGCAGCGGGGCCTGCCGACCGGAAAATCGCGTGACGGCCAGGTCAAAGCTGCCCCAGAAGAAGTGCACCGGACTGGCCTTGCCCAGGAAGCCGGTGCGGAATTTCTTGAAGACGCGGTCGACCTGCACCAGCGCACGCCAGAAGCGGTGGGTCGCGTCGGGGTCGTAGCTGCAGTGGGTGTGGTCATCGGCGAAGGGCGTCGGATCGGCCACCTCGTTGGGCACGGCCACGATGCGGACCGCCAGGCCAAGCCCTTCCAGCGCACCCATGAGCGCGGCGTAGAAGTCGGCGACGCTCATGGGAGGCAGGGGCAGGTGCAGCAGGGCCCCCTCCCCAGTCCGGATGACCAGCTGATGGGCGATGATATCGAACTCGAGGTCGGCGTTGCGCTC
>CAZRKY010000133.1:0-9123 GCA_964600375.1 uncultured Caulobacteraceae bacterium
CGCCCGGCCAGGCGGCCCTGATCGCGGAAAGACCGAGCGGGTGGTCGTTGTGCCAGTGGGTGAGGATCACGGCCTTGACGGGCTTGGGCGAGAGCGACTTGACCCACTCGACCACCCGTTGGCCGACGCCGTGCGAAGCGCCGCTGTCGACCAGAACGATGCCGTCGCTCTGCTCGATGATCAGGACGTTGCCGATAACGCCGTTGAATGTCGGCCCGGCCTGACGCAGCACGTGCACGCGCCGGTCCAGGCGCTCCAGGATCTGGATGTGTGACATCACCCCGCCGGCGGACGTCGTCGGCGCCGGCGCCGCGCGGGCATCGCCCAGGCCCAAGGCAAGCAGGCACACGGCAGCAGCCGCCATCGCTCGAAGTTTCAAGGTCTCGCCTCCCGAATTGGTTCGGGCAGGTCGGGACGGGCGAGGCCGAAAGGCAACTAAGGAAGTTGTAGAGAAAGTCTGCCCGGCCAGCCGGTCAGGCGACGTCTCGTCTGGTCCGGCTGCCGGGGGTGAATCCCGGAGGCGTGCGTTACGCCGCCGCCATCACCGAGCGGAACAGGTCCGCGCCGTCGGCCGAGGTCAGCTCTTCCTCGAAGGCCCGGTCGGGGTGGGGCATCATGCCCAGGACGTTGCCGCGCTCGTTGATGATGCCGGCGATGTCGCGGGCCGAACCGTTGGGGTTTTCGACGTAGCGGAAGACCACGCGGCCCTCACCCTCGATGCGGTCCAGGGTGTCCTCGTCGGCCACGAAGTTCCCCATGCCGTTGCCCTGGGTCATGGTCACCCGGCGCTTGCCGCCATAGGCCGCGGTGAAGCGCGTCTGGGCGTTGGCGATCTCGAGCTCGATGGGCTTGCAGACGTATTTCAGGCCGGCGTTCTTCATCAGGGCGCCGGGCAGCATCCGCGCTTCGCACAGCACCTGGAAGCCGTTGCAGATGCCCAGCACCGCCGTGCCGCGCTCGGCCTCGGCCTTCACCGCGGCCATCACCGGCGACAGGGCCGCCATGGCGCCGGCGCGCAGGTAGTCGCCGTAGGCGAAGCCGCCCGGCAGGACGATCAGGTCCAGCCCCGAGGGCAGGGTGGTCTCCTGGTGCCAGACCATGGCGACGGGCGAGCCGGTGGACCGCTCGACGGCGACCTTGCAGTCGCGGTCGCAGTTGGATCCGGGGAAGACGATGACGGCGGCTTTCACCTTACGCCACCTCCACCCGGTAGCTCTCGATCACAGTGTTGGCGAGCAAGGTCTCGCACATCCGCTTGACCTCGGCCTCGGCGTCGCCGCCTTCGGGCAGGTCGAACTCGATGGTCTTGCCGACGCGGACGTTGGCGACATCCTTCCAGCCGAGGCCGTGCAGGGCGCCCTCAACAGCCTTGCCCTCGACGTCCAGGACGCCGGGCTTGAGGAAGACGTGGACTTTGGCCCGAACTTTTTGAGCGGTGCTCAATGGAGCCCTCCCTGGATGACGGTCGGCATGTCCTTCATGACGCCCAGGCGGCGCGCCACTTCGGTGTAGCTTTCGATGACGTTGCCGAGATCGCGGCGGAAGCGGTCCTTGTCGAGCTTCTCGCTCGAGATGGTGTCCCACAGGCGGCAGCTGTCGGGGCTGATCTCGTCGGCCAGGATGACGCGGCTGAAATCGTTCTCCCAGACGCGGCCGAACTCGATCTTGAAGTCCACCAGCGTGATCCCGACCGCGCCGAAGGTGCCCGACAGGAAGTCGTTCACGCGCAGTGTCATGGCCAGGATGTCGTCGATCTCCTGCGTCGTGGCCCAGTTGAAGGCGGTGACGTGTTCCTCGGTCACCAGCGGGTCGCCCAGCTTGTCGTCCTTGTAGTAGAATTCGATGATCGAGCGCGGCAGCACCTGCCCCTCGGGCAGGCCCAGGCGGGTGGACAGCGAGCCGGCCGCCACGTTGCGGCAGACGACCTCCAGCGGGATGATCTCGACTTCCTTGATCAGCTGCTCGCGCAGGTTCAGGCGCTTGATGAAGTGGGTCTGGACGCCGATCCCGTTCAGGCGGGTCATGATGAACTCGCTGATGCGGTTGTTGATCACGCCCTTGCCCTCAAGCACCGCCTTCTTCTGGGCGTTGAACGCCGTGGCGTCGTCCTTGAAGTACTGGATCAGGGTGCCGGGCTCGGGGCCCTCGTAGAGGATCTTGGCCTTGCCTTCGTAGATCTTCTTGCGGCGTGGGGACGTCATGATGGGGGGCTTTCCGCCGGCGAGGGCCGCTCCACGAACGAAAAACGCGCGAGCCCAGATTGCCTCTGGATCGGCGCGCGCTCGCCCGGAATCGGCCGCTCTGAATATGGGTGGGGACCTTAGCGGAAGCGATGTTGCGGCGCAAACACGGCTTGGGGCCGCAGCCGTGGGGTCCGGGGCCGGATTCGGCGCGTTCGCGGCACGGCGCCGTTGCGTTCGGCGGGTCGGATGGCTAGATCACCTCACGACTGGAGCGCCCCCGATGACCACTTTCAACGACCGTGAAAAAGCCTTCGAGAGCAAGTTCGCCCTCGACCAGGACCAGGAATTCCGGGCGACCGCGCGCCGCAACCGCATGCTGGGCAACTGGGCGGCCGAGCGCATGGGCCTCGAAGGCCAGCACCGCGACGACTACGCCAAGGCCGTGATCAAGTCGGACTTCGAACTGCCGGGCGACGACGATGTCCTGCGCAAGGTGTTCGGCGATCTGAAGAGCGCCGGTGATTCGGCCACCGAGGCCGACGTCCGCATGAAGATGGACGAATTGCTGGCCCAGGCCCGCGAACAAGTCCGTTCGGGCGACTAAAAGTCGGTCAAAATCCCCTCTCGGGCATAAACGCCGCATCCATAAGAGGAAACGGCGTTATCTCGCTTGCCATGAGCTTCGCAGAAGCCGAAGGATGATCGACGTTCGGGGGGCCTCCCGCGCGTGTTGTCACGTGACCCGGAGAGGAGACCACCGGAATGAACTTCACCACCAATCTTGCCCGCTTCGCCGCCGCCGCAGGCGTTCTGCTCGCCCTGACGAGCACCGCAACACCGTCGGTCGCCGAAGACCGCCGCGTGCGGATCATCAACTCGACCCGCCACACCATGGTGCGCTTCTACGCCTCGAACTCGTCGCGCACGGACTGGGAAGAAGACATCCTGGGCCAGCGCGTTCTGCCGGCCGGCCAGTCCGTCATGATCAACATCGATGATGGCTCGGGCGCCTGCCTGTTCGACTTCAAGGCCGTCTTCGATGATGGCGATGTGCTGACGCGTTCGCAGATCAACGTCTGCCAGATCAGCGAGTACCGCTACACCGAGTAGGGCCCGACGCCTTATCTGGCCTCGTTTCGGAATGGGCCGGCGGCGACGTCGGCCCATTTTGCGACCGATTTGCGAATTCCCCCGAGGGGAGAACTCGACATCCCATGGGGGTATCGTTGTTATCCCGCTTGATTCCAGCTCTGCATTAAACGATTTTAATGGTGCGTCGGGGGGCCTCCCGCCGCTCGTCACTGTTATGACCAGAGGGGAGAGCTATGAGCTTTTCGAAAGTCGCCGCGGCCCTCGGCGCCGCTATTGCCTTGTCCAGCCTCGCTTCGGCTCCGGCGCAAGCCGAAGACCGCCGCGTGCGGATCATCAACGACACGCGCCACACCATGGTGCGCTTCTACGCCTCGAACTCCTCGCGCACGACCTGGGAAGAAGACATCCTGGGCCAGCGCGTTCTGCCGGCCGGCCAGTCCGTCATGATCAACATCGATGATGGCTCGGGCGCCTGCCTGTTCGACTTCAAGGCCGTCTTCGATGATGGCGATGTGCTGACGCGTTCGCAGATCAACGTCTGCCAGATCAGCGAGTACCGCTACACCGAGTAGTCTTGCTCACACGAAGACCAGGCGAGGGCCGCTCCGGGAACGGAGCGGCCCTTTGTCATTGGCGCTCCTAGTTCGGCAGCAGGACGCCGTCGATCACGTGCACGACGCCGTTCGACTGGCGGACGTCGGCGATGGTGATCGTGGCCTTGCCGCCGTTCTCGTCGGTGATCTCCCAGCGGCCGCCGGAAGCGGCGCGCAGCGTCAGCGTGCCGCCCTCAACGGTGGTCAGGGTGGCGACGCCGCCATTGGCGCGGGCCAGGGCGACGATGTCGGCGGCCAGCAGGCGGCCGGGCACCACGTGATAGGTCAGGATCTTGGTCAGGGTCGGCTTCTGGGCCGGCTGGACCAGGGATTCGACCGTGCCGGCGGGCAGCGCGTCGAAGGCTGCGTTGGTGGGCGCGAAGACCGTGAACGGGCCCGGGCCCCGCAGGGTTTCGACCAGGCCCGCGGCCTTCACGGCCGCGACCAGGGTGGTGTGGTCGGCGGACTTGGAGGCGTTGGTGACGATGTCGGCCATGGGGCTCATGGCGGCCCCGCCGACCATCGGGTCAGCCATGGCGACGGGAGTCCAGTTGGCGGCGGCGGGCGCCGCTACGGTGTTGGCGGCGGCGAAGAGGGCGGCCAGCGAAACGGTCGCGGCCGCGAGGGTGTGAAGGCGGTTCATCGGGAAGGCTCCGGGTTCAGGTCCAAGTCCCCCGACTTGCACAGCCCCCTACGGCGCGCGGACGCTGCCCGATCACAGGCCGCGCAGAATAGCCGTCAAACGCGCCCGAAGACGCGCTGGAAGATGGTGTCCACGTGCGCTCGGCGATCAGTAGATCAACTACGTCCGGCTTTCATGAACGCTTCGAGCGCCGACCGTACGTCAGGTTCTGTGTCGTACATCGAGAGCGCCTTGAGGAACTGATCGGTTAGTTCCACGCGAGTTCCCCCTGCGGTCATCCCGGCAAGCAGTCCGACAGCTTCGACCACGTTCTCTGACTCCGGGCGAACGAACTCCGGATGAAGCGATGTGAACCAGGTAAGGTAGAGCACTTGGAGCGGGGAGAGCGTCTGAAAGGCTCCTTGGAAATCGAGAATGCAGACGAACAGCTGGACTTCGACGAGCTCTCGTTGGATCGGCTCGATCATCTCGTCGGGGTCGCGATCGGCATGCTTGAAGAAGTTGTAGTGCCGGCGGCGGATTTTTCTCCATTCTGGAACGGAGATGCCATCCAGGGCGCTTTCAAACTCGTCCTCAACAGGCGACACGCCCCTGGCCTTGCTGACGGGATTGACAATGTCGTACGCCGCCCATGTGAGAACGTAAGCGCACGTTAGGTCTCTGAAATAGAAGAGAGACCGAATGGCTCCCTCGATCTCTGTCCTCGCAACGTCACGCTTCGAGATCACTAGTCGACGCGCCCGAAAACGCGCTGGAAGATGGTGTCCACGTGCTTGGTGTGGTGGCCGATGTCGAACAGGCCTTCCAGTTCTTCGTCAGTCAGCGCCGGGCGCACCACCGGATCGGCCTTCAGCAGGTCGAGGAACACGCCCTCGCCGCGCCAGACCGGCATGGCGTTGCGCTGGACCGCCGCGTAGGCGTCCTCGCGGGAGACCCCGTTCTGGGTCAGGGCCAGCAGCACGCGCTGGGAGTGCACCAGGCCGCCCAGGCGGTCGAGGTTCTTGGCCATGTTCTCGGGATAGACGACCAGCCGCTCCATCACGCCCGCGAGACGGCGCAGCGCGAAGTCGAGGTGGATGGTGGCGTCCGGCGCGATGCCGCGCTCGACGGATGAGTGGCTGATGTCCCGCTCGTGCCACAGGGCCACGTTCTCCAGCGCCGGGGTGGCGGCGGAGCGGACCAGGCGGGCGAGGCCGGTCAGGTTCTCGGTCAGGATCGGGTTGCGCTTGTGCGGCATGGCCGACGAGCCCTTCTGGCCCGGATCGAAGGGCTCCTCCGCCTCCAGAACTTCCGTGCGCTGCAGGTGGCGGATTTCGACGGCCAGGCGCTCGACCGAGGAGGCGACGACGGCCAGGGCGCAGAAGAAGGCCGCGTGGCGGTCGCGCGGGATGACCTGGGTGGAGACCGGCTCGACGGTCAGGCCCATCTTCCCGGCGACGTATTCCTCAACCCGGGGGTCGACCTGGGCGAAGGTGCCCACGGCGCCGGAGATGGCGCAGGTGGCGATTTCCTCGCGCGCCGTGACCAGGCGGGCGCGGGCGCGCACGAACTCGGCGTAGTAGCCGGCCAGCTTGACGCCGAAGGTGGTGGGCTCGGCGTGGATGCCGTGGCTGCGGCCCACGGTCGGGGTCAGCTTGTGCTCGAACGCGCGGCGCTCGATGGCGGCGAGCACCAGGTCGACGTCCTCGATCAGCAGGTCAGAGGCGCGGGCCAACTGGACCGCCAGGCAGGTGTCCAGCACGTCCGACGAGGTCATGCCCTGGTGCAGGAAGCGGGCTTCGGGGCCGACGATCTCGGACACGTGGGTCAGGAAGGCGATGACGTCGTGCCTGGTGGTGCGCTCGATCTCGTCGATGCGGTCGGCGTCGAAGATCGCGTCCTTGCCCTTGGCCCAGATGGCCTCGGCCGCGTCCTTCGGGATGGTCCCCAGCTCGGCCATGGCGGTCGCGGCGTGGGCCTCGATCTCGAACCAGATGCGGTAGCGGGTTTCGGGCGACCACAGGTCGGCGGCGACGGGGCGGGAATAACGGGGGATCATGGGCGCGCTTAAGACCCCGCGCCGGGGGAGCCGTCAAGCCGCCGTCCCGTTATCCCGCCCCGATCAGCCGCGATCAGGAGACCGGGCCGGCCTCGAGGTCCTTCTTCACGTGCAGGGAGGCGTAGACGTAGTGCAGCCCCGCCCAGGCGTAGAAGACCGCCGCGGTGATGATGATCGCCCACTTCACCCCGTCGAAGTTCGAGCTGCCGCAGGCGGCGACCAGGTCAGCGGCCGCGCCCGGCTGAGCGGCGGCGGCGCAGGCGGTCTTGAAGTCGCCGAGGTTGTGGGTGGCGAACGCGCGGTTGGTCATCAGGTCTGCCAGCCAGCCCACGAACGGCGGGCCGAAGCCCAGGCCGATGAGGTTGATGGGCAGGAACAGCAACGCCGTGGCCGAGGCGCGCATGCGTGGCTCGACCAGGTTGTGCGTCACCGCGAACGTCGGGCCGAGGTAGAGGTACTGCAGGATCAGGGGCGCGATCACCCAGGCGGCGATGCCCAGCAGGGTCGGCTGCTGGAAGGCGAAGAAGTAGAGCGGCGCGGCCATAAGGAACCCGAGACCGGGAACCAGCGGGTAGGCGCGGGTGGAGTGCTTGCCGACGAAGTCCGTAGCCACCCCGCCCAGGAATATCCCGAAGGCGGCGGCCAGGCCGCCGACCACGCCGTAGGCGGTGGCCGCCTCGGCCCCGCCAATGTTGAACGGGCCGCTGGCCAGGAACAGCACGCCGAAGGAGGCGATGCCGTAGCCGGCGAAGGAGGACAGGGTCGCGCCCGCGGCCATGTGGCGGAACGAGGCCTTGCCGAACAGGGTCTTGCACACGCGCCACAGCGAGGGCGCGGGTCCGGCCTGCAGGGCGGCGGCGTCATAGGTGCCGCGCGGCGGCTCCTTCAGCGTCAGCTTCAGGACAAGCGCCAGTAGCAGCCCCGGAAGGCCGACCAGGAAAAAGGCCATCCGCCAGCCGTAGCTTTCGGCGATGTGACCCGCGATCAGGGCGCCGAACAGGGTGCCCAGCGGAATGCCCAGGCTGTAGATGGCCAGCGCCGTGGCGCGCTTCTTGGGCGAATAATAGTCCGACAGCAGGCTCTGGGCCGCCGGCGAGCAGCCCGCCTCGCCGATGCCGACGCCGACCCGGTAGAGGAACATCTGGGTGAAGTTCTGGGCCAGGCCGCAGGCGGCGGTGAAGCCTGACCAGAGCGCTAGGGACACCGCGATGATGGTCACCCGGTTATAGCGCTCCGCCAGTCGCGCGATCGGCACCCCCAGCACCGAATAGAGCACCGCGAAGGACAACCCGGCCAAGAGGCCGATCTGCAGGTTCGAGATGTCCAGGTCGACCTTCAGGTTCTTGGCGACGATGCCGATGATCTGGCGGTCGATGAAGTTCGAGGTGTAGACGATCACCAGGATCAGCAGGGCATAGGCCTTGTAGCCGTCCGAAAAGCCCGGACCCGCAGGCTTCGCGTCCGTCTGGGCCACCGTCTGGTCGGTCATGGCGCTTCACTCCCCCGCGACCCCGTTCTATGCGGGTCTGGTGCAAGGTCTCGCAGGCCTTGGCGCGTGAGAGCAAGCGGTTTTCATTGGAAAGCGAATAGAGGGAGCGGCGCGTGGAACTGGTGATCGGTGATTACAGGTGGTCGACCTGGTCGATGCGGCCGTGGCTGGTGCTGCGTCATGCGGGGGCCGAGTTCACCGAGCGGCTGGTGCGGCTGAACCGCGATGAGACCCACGAGGAGATCCTCAAGGTCTCGCCCTCGGGCCTGGTGCCCGCCCTGCTGGTCGAGGGCGAGGTGGTCTGGGACTCCATGGCGATCGCGGTGTGGGCGGCCGAGAGCTTTCCGCAGGCGCGGATGTGGCCGGCCGAGGCGAACGCCCGCTGGCTGGCGCGCTCGGCGGCCTGCGAGATGCATTCCGGCTTCGGCGCGCTGAGGAAGCAGTGCCCGATGGACCTCCAACTCACCACCACCCTGGCGCCGTCGGCGGAGACCTCGGCTGACCTGCGCCGGCTGGTGACCCTGTGGCGCGGCCTGCGCGAGCGGTTCGGCCAGGCGGGGCCCTATCTGTTCGGCGCCTGGTCGATTCCCGACGCCTTCTTCACCCCGGTGGCGACGCGCATCCGCTCCTACGCTCTGGACCTCGCGGCCCATGGGGACGAGGATGGCGTCGCAAAGGCCTATGCCGACGCGCTGCTGGCGCATCCCGATTTCCTGGAGTGGGAACGTCGCGCGCTGGCCGAGTAGGCCGGTCACGTCAGAGAGGTGTCGCCATGCGCTATGGTTTGTTGCTGTCCTGCATCCTGACCACCGCGGCCTTGTTGCCCGGCTCCGGCGCCGCGGACCCGGGCAGGCTGACGCCATTGCCGGTCGCCCGCCACGCCAGGGGTGGGGTCGATCTGTCGATCGCCCTGAAGGTCGAGCGCCAGGTCAGGCTCCCGCTGCGGTCCCTACGGCTCGACCGCTACGCCCGCTTCTACTTCCGCGACAAGCATACGCCGCCCGGAATGGTGAGCGGCTTGTACGTGGGCGCGGATAATCCGCCGAACCGGGCCTGGCCGTCCGCCGGCATCCACCTGCGGCGCC
>CAZRKY010000134.1:0-1368 GCA_964600375.1 uncultured Caulobacteraceae bacterium
GCGCCGGCGACGGCGCCGACCACGGTGCCCGCGCCGCGGCTGCGGCGTCCGGAGACGTTGTTGCCGATCACGCCGCCGGCAATGGCGCCCAGAACGCCGCCGGCGACACGTCGGTCACGGCGCTCCTCGCGGCAGGCGTCGCGGTAATAGCGGTCGGCCTCCTCGTAGCGGTACTCGCGGCGCGGCTGGGCGGTGGCCATCGAGGGCGCCAGCGAGCCGGCGGCGATGGCGGCAGCCAGGGCGATGGTGATGGGGGTGTGCTTCATGGGTGGTCTCCCTTCGATGTGGGGAAAACGGACTACAGTGAAGGTTGTTCCCGGAGCGATACGCCGAATTCGGTGAAACGGAAGCCGCCCGCGGTGCGGACGGCTTCACAATCCCGGGATTTTTCGCTCACAGGTGGTTTAGTTGGTGATCCGATAGCGGCCGCGGCTGTCGGGGCAGACCCGCACGTAGCGGTAGTCGGTCGAGCCGCGATAGTAGGCCGGGGCGACCGCCAGGCGGCAGCGCCTGCGGCTGTAGTAGCCGTAGTCGTAGGCGCCGCTGCGGCCGCCGCGATAGTAGGACGCCTCACGGTACGGATAGGTCTGGTCGTAGCTGTAATAGTAGCCTCGGGCGTCGCAATGGGCCGTCGAACGGCCGATGTTTGCGCCGATCGCGCCGCCGACGATGGCGCCCAGGACGGTGCCTTCGGTGCGATTGCCGTCATCGTCCAGGTTGGAGCCCAGGGCCGCGCCGGCCAGGGCGCCGATGATGCCGCCGCCGACCGACCGGTTGTCGCGGCTGCGTTCACAGGGGCTCGAGCGGTAGGGGCGGTAGTAGTCGCTCTCGTAACCCCGATAGCTACGGTCCGAGCGGTAGCGGTCGTCGTAGCCCCGGTAGCGGTTGTCGTACCAGTAGTTGTCGGCCCAGCGGTCGCTGTAGACGAAGACGCCGTAGCGCCGCTCGTAGGCGCCACGGCCGTAGCGAAGGTCGTAGTCGGCCCGGGCGCGCTCATAGTCCGCCCGCTGGCGCTGATAATCCGCGCGATTGTCCGCATAGTCGGAGCGCCGGGCGTCATAGTCGGACTGGCGGCGAGCGTAATCGGCGGTCTGGTCGTTGTATTCCTCGAGCCGTTGCTGGTACTCGGCTTCAGCCTGGGGGTCGACGTACTGGGCCATGGCCGGGGTGACGATGGAGCCGGCGGCCATGACGGCGGCCAGCGTCAGCGTAAGAGGGGTGGCTTTCATCTTCGGTTTCTCCCGTTGAGGGCGGCGGAGAGGGAGTCCCGCCGTCCGATGACGACCGCCCGAACCGGCTCTTACGCCCCTGCTGAAGGCGCGGCTGGGTTCGATCTGCGGGGAAAAACGCCCACCATGGCGCGGAGTT
>CAZRKY010000134.1:1378-9115 GCA_964600375.1 uncultured Caulobacteraceae bacterium
TAACGTGACCGTCGGCGCGCGTCGGAGTAGCAATGCGGGTTCAAGACGCCCCGCGCTGGAGGGTCCGTGTCCGTCGCAGAAATGAAAACGGCCCGATCGGCCCGAAAACCCAAGGGCGAGGGCCACGCCCGCCGGGGTGAAATCCTCGCCGCCGCCGAACGCATCTTCGTCGATTGCGGGTACGAGGGGGCCACGATCCGCAAGATCGCGGACGAGGTGGGCGTGTCCTCTACCGCGCTCTACATGCACTTTCGTGACAAGAGCCAGATCCTGCACGAGATCTGCGAGACGGCCTTCGATCGTCTGCTGACTGTCGACCTTGCCATCATCGAACGGCCGCTGCCGCCCAGCGAGAAGGTCCGCGCCATCCTCGACGCCTATATCTCGTTCGGCTTCGACAACCCCAACGCCTATCGCCTCGTGTTCATGACCCGACCGCATGAAGCCGAGGACGGGGCGCAGAGCGTGGCCCAGCGCCTTGGCCGCCAGGTGTTCGACCGTTTCCAGGCCTGCGTCGAGGAACTGGCCGACGAAGGCAGGTTGAAGACCACGCCCGAGGTCGCCGCCCAGACCCTTTGGGCGGGCGCCCACGGCGTCGTCGCCCTGCTGATCACCAAGCCCTACTTCGACTGGGCGCCGCCCAAGGCCCTGGCCCAGACCATGCTTGACGCCCTGTTCGAGGGCCTGACCCGCACGTGAGCCGCCTGCGCGCGGCCGCGCTTTGCCTGCCGATCTTGCTTGCCGCCGAACCGGCCCGGGCCGGCCAGCGGGTGGCGGCGCTGGATCAGTGCGCGGACCAATACGTCATCGCCCTGGTTCCCACCGCCGAGATCGTCGGTGTCACGCCCCGCGCCGACGACGATGATGCGTGGCTGCGGGCTCAGGCGGGGGGCTTGCCCATTCGGCGGCCCACCCGGGAGTCCCTGCTCGCCGCCAACCCGACTGTGGCCGTGCGCTACTGGGGCGGCGACCCGCGGCTGGTGCAGGCGCTGGAGCGGCGGGGGACCCGGGTCGTGCAGATCGATGACGCCACCGATTTCGAGGGCGTGCGGGCCAACGTCAGGCGGGTGGCGGCCGCCGTCGGGCAACCCGCGGCGGGCGCTCGCCTCATCGCCCGAATGGACGCGGATCTGGCTGCGTCCGCCGGCGCATGGCGGGGCCGCAGGGCGCTCTACATGACTCCGAGCGGATTCACCGCGGGGGCCGGCACCCTGACCGACGCGGTGCTGCGCGGGGCAGGCCTGGCCAACGCCGCCTCGTCGCCAGGGTTTTCGCCGGTCAGCCTCGAGCGGCTGGTGCTCAATCCGCCGGCCCTCGTCATCAAGGCCTTCTTCGAAGCGGTCAGGACGGATCGACGCGGGCCGGGGCGGGGGCGGGTCATGGCCCGCCTGACGTCGGGCCGGACGGGCGCCGCCTTGCCTGGCTCGCTACTGACCTGCCCGGCCTGGTTCGCCAGTGAAGCCTCCCGCCGGGTGGCGGCGCGGGCGCCGCGATGAGGCGCTTAGGGATCAACCTGCTCCTTGCCCTTGGGCTGACCCTGGCCGCTGCCGCCGCCATCACCTTGGGTGAAGTCGGGCTGAGCGGGGCGCAGTACCTTCAGGCCCTGACACATTCGTCGGATGCCGCGGGCCAGATCCTGTGGGACATCCGTGCGCCGCGCGTCTTCGCCGCCGCCGCGGTAGGGGCCTGCCTGGGGCTTTCCGGCGCTCTGTTGCAGGGCCTGTTGCGCAATCCGCTCGCCGATCCCGGCGTGCTCGGCGTGTCGTCCTGCGCCGGCCTCGGCGCGGCCCTCGCAATTGTGCTTGGCCTGGCCGTGACGCCGGGCGCGGTGGAGGCGGCGGCCCTGGCCGGGGCGGGCGTGGCCGCCGTGGCCCTGGTTATCTTCGCCGCCCGTTTCGCCGAGCCCGAGGCGTTGATCCTCTTTGGCGTTTCCCTCTCGGCCTTCGCCGGCGCGCTCACGGCGCTGGTGTTCAACTTCTCGCCGTCGCCCATCGCCACCGCTGAGGTGCTGGGCTGGATGCTGGGCTCGGTTGAGAACCGCGAGTGGAGCGACGCCGGCTGGGGTGCGCTTGCCCTGCTGGCGGCGGGCGGCCTGGGGCTGTGGGCGCGCAAGGGCCTGCTGGCGCTCACCCTGGGCGAGGAAACCGCCGCCACGACCGGACTGCCCATCCGCACGCTGAAAATCGGGGCCGTCGTCGCCGCCGCCATCGCCACCGGAGCCGCCGTAGCGATCGCCGGGGTGGTTGGCTTTGTCGGTCTGGCCGCGCCGCATCTGGTGCGCGCCGCCGTGCGCGAGAACCCGGCGAGACTCCTGCTCCCCTCGACCCTGGCCGGCGCGTTGATGCTGGTCGTCGCGGATCTGGTCGCGCGCACCTTGCCCACCGACGTTGAGGTGAAGCTGGGCGTGTTGACCGCCCTTATCGGCGCGCCGCTGTTTGGACTAATCGCCTGGCGGGCGGCGCGGAGCTGGCGGGCATGACGGAGATGGCCTTCCATGACCTGACGGTGGAGCTGGGCGGGCGTCCGGCGGTCGCCGGCCTGACCGCGACGATCCCGACGGGCGGCTTCACGGTCGTCTGCGGCCCCAACGGCGCCGGCAAGACCACCCTGCTGCGGGCGGCGCTGGGGCTGATCGCGCCGACAGCGGGACAGGTCCTGATCGACGGGCTTGAGCCCCGCAGCCTGTCGCCCGCCGACCGCGCGGCACGCATCGGTTACCTGTCCCAGGAGCGGCGGATCGCCTGGGGCATGCCTGCGCTCAGCATCGCCGCGCTGGGGGCCGTCACCGCCTCCGCCGCCGAGGCGGACCTTCGCGGTCGCGAAGCCCTGGCGGCGGTCGGCCTTGAACGGCTGCAGGACCGCGGGAGCTTCGAAATGTCCGGGGGCGAGCGCGCCCGGGTCCTGCTCGCCCGCCTGTTCGCCACCCAGGCCCCGATCCTGCTGCTGGACGAACCGGTCGCGGGGCTGGATCCCGACGCGCAATTGCTGGTGCTGGATCTGCTCAAGGCGAAGGCGGCCCAGGGTCTCACCGTGGTGGCGACGCTGCATGACCTTTCGCTCGCGGCGCGCTACGCCGACCGCCTGATCGTCCTGGCCCACGGTCGGCTGGCCGTGGACGGGCCGCCGCTAGAGGCCCTCACGCCGACGGTGCTCGAACAGGTATTCGGGCTGGAGGGCTCGTGGATCGAGACCCCGTTTGGTCCACAGCTGGCCGCGCGTCGACGGGCCTGAGCTACTGGCTGGTCTGCGGAACCACCGAATAGGTGTAGGCGCCGCGCTTCAGGTCGCTGGCCAGGGTCAGGGGCGCCGTGCCGCCGTTCAGCCGGGCGCGATAGACCTGCATCGTCTCCATCGTGCGCATGACGTAGTTGCGGGTCTCGCTGAACGGGATGCACTCGACGAAATCGAGCGGGTCGGTCGAGCCGCCGCGCGGATCGCCGCACAGGCTGACCCACTGAGGGGGGCGCCCTGGGCCGGCGTTGTAGCCCGCCGCCGCCATGATGTAGCTGCCGCTGAAGGTGCGGATCAGGTCGCCGAGGTGATAGCTGCCCAGCCGCATGTTGTAGGACGCATCGTAGAGGCTGGCCTCGTCGTAGGGCACACCGACCTGGCGGGCGACCACGCGGGCCGTCGGCGGGATCAGCTGCATCATCCCGCGGGCGTTGGCGCTGGACCGGGCGTTGGGCCAGAAGTTCGATTCCTGCCGCGCGATCGAGAGCGCGAAGGCCTTCTCGGCTGCGCCGGGTTCCGCCGGGAAACTGACGATCGGGTAGCCGCGCTCGGGCAGGATGAAGCCGCGCGTCGCCGCCGTGCGCGCCACGCGCATGGACAGGTCCTGGTCGCCGTAATAGCGGGCCAGGTCGACCAGCAGCACATACTCCTCGGCGTTTGGCAGGTTGTCGTCGACGGTCAGGACGAAGGACTTGAACAGGTCGCGCTCGCCGATTTCGGCCAGCATGCGCGCGGCCCGCACCAGGTCACGGCCTTCAAACCGCTGCCGGTCCGCGTCGGTGGGGACCGGGTCGCGGGGCAGGGTGATGCTGGTGATCCCGGCCTTTTCCGCCGCGAGCTGACCGTAGAAGGAGGTGATGTATTTGGCGCCCGTCCGGTAGAAGGCCTGGGCCGCGGCCTGGTCGCCGCGGGCCTCGGCGGCGCGTCCCCGCCAGTAGGCGGCGCGCCCCTGGGTGATCGGGGTCGAGCTTGAGTTCTGAAGTTCGGCAAAGTGCTGGTCGGCCAGGGACGGGTTGCGCAGCTTGGTCAGCGCGATCCAGCCGGCGAAGAACTCGGCCTCGACCTTGGGCTCGCCGCGCGGGAAGCCGGTGTTGTTCATGGCCGCGTAGGCGGCGCTCCAGTTATGGGCCGCCATGGCCGCGTTGAAGTACATCTTCCGCTCGGTCCAGATGCGGTCGATGCTCTCCTGGTCATTGGGCGCGCGGGGGAAGCGCGACAGCAGGCCCATGCCCACGCTTTCGAGGCTGCGCTTGCGCAGGAAGCGGGCGCGCTCGAACGCCAGGCCTGGATCATCGGCCAGGGCGCCCGAGACGGCGTTGAACCGTTCCGTGCCGTCCGAGCGCTCCTGACGCAACGCGCGGCGGGCCTCGGCCAGGGCGCCGTATTCGGCGGGCACCAGGCGGAGCATGGCCGAGGCGGCGGGGCCTTGCGGGCCCAACAGCAGGGTGTCCAGACGTTTGATGTGGTCGTCCTGGGTCAGCATCGACCCGAAGCGGGCCAGCATGCGGTCCTGGACCGGCAAGTCGAACAGCCGCTCGCGCCACCAACTCTTGATCAGGGCCGTGGCCTCGGCGTTCTGGCCCCTGGCCTGCAGCGCGCCGGCGAGCGCAATGGCGCCCTCGGCCGTCTCGGGCGGGGCAGCGTCAAACCACTGGATGACGCGTTCCGGGTCCTGGGGCGCGGCGCCGGCCATGGCCCGTTCGGCGGCGGCCTGGCGCGTGTTGGGGCGCGGCCAGCCGGCGAGATCACGGCGCGCGGCGTCCAGTTCGAAATAGGTCAGGCGCGGCCCCATGACGTCTACCAGGGCCCAGCGGGCGAGATCCTGGGCGACGGGGTCGCTCATCTGGTTGCGCAGGGACTCGACCTGGCTCGCATTCTGGGTCCGGGCCGCGGCCAGGGCCGAGCGCAGGGCGCTGGCGTCAGACGTCGACAGGCTTGAGCGCTGATACCCCATGGGCTGGGACGCGCCGGGTGCGGGCGAGGTGGTCTGTGCGATCACCGGCGCCGCCAGACCGGCGATCAGGGCCGCCGCCAGAATTTTCCCGTAGCCGTTCAAGCCGTACGCTCCCCTCATTATCGTACCGCACCCCGTTGCGACGAAACCGCGTCACCCCTAGGTTCGCGCAACAGTTTGGCCGCTCAATGGCGTGGCCGCCAGCCCAAGGTTGCAAGTTTCATGTCGAGGCCCCTGTTCAAGGGTGTGATCACCGCGCTCGTCACCCCGTTCCGCGATGGAGAGGTGGACGAGCAGACCTTTGCGGCCTTGCTGGAGCGCCAGATCGCGGCGGGCGTCCATGGCGTCGTGCCTGTCGGCACCACCGGCGAGAGCGCCACCGTAACCAACGAGGAGCACAAGCGCCTCATCACTCTCACCGTCGAAGTCAGCGCCGGGCGGGTTCCGGTGATCGCCGGCGTCGGCGGCAATGACACCGCCAACGTCATCGCCCTGGCCCGCCACGCCAAGACCGTGGGCGCCGACGCCGTCCTGGCCGTCACGCCCTATTATAATCGGCCTAGCCAGGAGGGAATGTATCTGCACTTCAAGGCGTTGAACGATGCTGTGCAGATCCCGATCCTGCTTTACAATGTGCCGTCGCGGACCAGCGTGGACCTGGCCAACGAGACCGTCGAGCGCCTGGCCAAGCTGCCAAACGTCGTCGGCATCAAGGACGCCACCGGCGACATGGTCCGCATCAGCCTGATGCGCCGTCTGGTGCCCAACACCTTCTCGCTGATCTCCGGCGATGACCCAACGCTGCTTGGTTACATGGCCCACGGCGGCCATGGGGTCATTTCGGTGACGTCGAACGTCGCGCCCGAGGCTTGCGTCGCCCGTTACCAGGCCGCCGCCCAGGGCGCGTTCGACAGCGCCGGCCAGTGGCAGGATCGGCTGGTGGCGCTGGACAAGGCGCTGTTCCTCGACAATTCGCCGGCGCCGGCCAAGTACGCGCTAAACAAGCTGGGCCTTTGCGCGGAGGAAGTGCGCCTCCCGCTCGCGCCGACCAACGCCGCCGCCCGGCCGAAGATCGACGACGCCATGCTTGAGGCCGGACTGGGCTAGATGGCCGCCGACCCCAAACAGAAGCCGATCGCCGAGAACAGGCGCGCGCGGTTCGACTATTTCCTCGAGGAGAGCTTCGAGGCGGGTATCATGCTGACCGGCACGGAAGTGAAATCCCTCCGCGTCGGCAAGGCCAACATCGCCGAGAGCTACGCCGCGGTGAACGGCCGCGACATCGAGCTGATCAACGCTGACATTCCGCCGTACAGCCACTCGCGGCACTTCAACCACGAGGCCCGGCGGCCGCGGAAACTGCTGCTGCACAGAAAGCAGCTCGACAAGCTGATCGGCGCCGTCCAGCGAGAAGGCCGGACGATTATTCCGATGAAGCTCTACTGGAACGACAAGGGCCTGGCGAAGCTGGAACTTGCCCTCGCCAAGGGCAAGAAGGAACACGACAAGCGCGAAGCTACCGCCGAGCGTGACTGGAAGCGGGACAAGGCCCGGTTGATGCGGGACAAGGGCTGACGCCGGCCATTGACGTCATTCCGATCCTGACGAAGATTTCGCCATCTCGGGGGGAGGATGGAATGAAATCTCGGATCACCTTGTCGGCTTTCGCCCTGGCCGCGCTGATGGGCCTTTCCGGCTTTGCACCGGCTTCCGGTGAACTGCGCGTCTACAACATCAGCGCACTCAACGCCTCCGTCAGCGTCGATGGCGGCGCCTACAAGGACCTCGGCAACTCGGAATTCAGCGCGTCCACGGTCGCCGTCGGAAGCCATACGGTCACCGTGCGACGGCGTGGCTTGACGACCCATCAGTTTCAGCTCGCGATGCGCAACGCCTACGTCTCGCCGCAGAGCGGCATGCACTGGTGCGTCAGGCTCGGAAACGGGACGGCGGATCTCCTGCCGCCGCCTGCCTGCGGCGAGGTCGTCGACAACGGCGGTTAGCCGAGTAACGCCCGCGCCCGCTGGAACACCGCCTCGAACATCGCCGGGGTCAGCCGCCCCGTGTTCGTGTTGAGGCGGGAGCAGTGGTAACTGTTGAGCACCGTGTACGGGCCCGCCGCGAACTCCGTTCCATGTCCTGGGATCCCTGCCGACGCTTTGAGTCCAAGGGCTTTCAGGACGTTTCGCCGTGAGACGTCGCCCAGGGTCACGATCACCTTCAGCCGGGGCAGGGCGGCGATGCGGCTGGTGAGGAACGGGCGGCAGGCGTTCTCTTCCGAGGTCTCGGGCTTGTTGCCGGGCGGGGCGCAGCGGACCGCATTGGTGATCATGCAATCGACGAGCTCGATCCCGTCGTCGGGTCGCGCGCCATAGTTCCCGCGCGCGAAACCGGTCTTCACCAGGGTCTCGTAGAGGATCACGCCGGCGCCATCGCCGGTGAAGGGCCGGCCCGTGCGGTTGGCGCCGGTCCGGCCGGGCGCCAGGCCCGCGATCAAGAGCCGTGCGTTCGGGTCGCCGAAGGACGGCACCGCGCCGTTGAACCAGTCGGGA
>CAZRKY010000135.1:0-9112 GCA_964600375.1 uncultured Caulobacteraceae bacterium
TTTGGCGCAGCAGCGACTTGTAGTCGGCGTTCAGGGCGGTGCGCGAATTGGTGTCGATCGACGGGTCCATCGCCGCGACCACCTTCTCCTTGATCTGCAGCAGCAGGTCGGAGATCGATTCGCCAGCGGCGAGCGAGACGTCGGAGATGGAGGTCGCCCGGTCCAGGCTCATCTTCACCGCCGACAGGGCGCCGATGTCGGCCCGCTGGCCCTGGGCCACGGCCCAGATCGAGGCGTTGTCCTTGGCCCCGTTGACCTTGAAGCCGGAATTGATGCGCGTCTGAACCTGTTCCAACTGCTCGTTGGTCTTGTTCAGGTTCTGAAGCGCGACCATGGCCGACGTATTGGTGTGCACGCTGACCGTCATGGTCGTCTCCCGTGGGTTAACCACGTCAAGCTAGGCGTGCGTTGGTGTGCGTATGGTTAACGGCGCGAAAACGGCTTCGACCGCGCGGCCAGGGCCTGCGCGGCGGTTTGGTCGGTGGGCGAGGCTCGCCCGCTTGAGCGGCTCGTCAGGCCTTCGTCACGATCACCCGGCCCGCCTGGTATGCGGGGCTGTCACGGAGCTTCAGGACCTCTTCACGCGGGAACTGATTGACCACCTCGCCGGTGGTGCGATCCAGGGTCTTGTAGATGTAGCTGCCCGTGGGTTCGTCCCGTTCGATCACCAGCCGGTAGTCGTCGCCGGCGTGCTGGACAGGAGCGGATCGGGCTCGGGTCTCGCTGGGGACAGGGACGCCTTGCGGCGCGGACTGGCTCAGCGACGTGGGAAGCGACGAGATCCTTTCGACATTATTGGCCATCTCTCCAAAACGCGGCCGTTGGGGCGCGCGTCTCCTTCAGGCGGTGCGCCGGCTTTGGCGGCCGGCTGGAGGCGGGTCTTGCGACCCGCCTCCGTCCGTTATCAGCGGAACAGGCCGAGCAGGCTCGAGGCCGAGGAGTTCGCGATCGCGAGCGCCTGGATGCCGAGTTGCTGCTTGGTCTGCAGAGCTTGCAGGCGAGCGCTTTCCTTCGCGAGGTCGGCGTCCACCAGGTTGCCGACGCCGGCTTCGAGGGTGTCCTGCAGCTTCGACATGAAGCTGGCATGGGTCTCGAGCGACTTCGAAGCCGTGCCGAGGCGCGACAGGGAAGCCGAGACGTTGGCGATCGAGGTGTCGACCGTGCCCGCGAGGGTCAGGGCGATCGTGGCCGTGTTGAACGAAGCGGTCGCGGCCAGGGTGACGATAGCGCCGCCCAGGGCCATGATTTCCGCACGCACGGTCAGCTTGGAGGTGCCCGCGGCGTTCGCCAGGGACTCAACCGAAGTCGCGCCGGTGTTCAGCAGGTTCTTGCCGTTGAACGTGGCGTTGGTGACGACCTTGGCGAGCTGGTCGCGCAGGGCCTTGAAGTCTTCGTTCAGCGCCGAGCGGCTGGTCGTCGACAGCGAGGTGTCGGCGGCGGCCAGGGCCTTTTCCTTCATCGAGACGAGGAGATCCGAAACGGTCTCGCCGGCGGCGATGGAGACGTCGGCGACCGATTGGCCGCGCTGCAGGCTGTCCTTGACGGCGTTCAGGGCGCCGATTTCAGCCCGTTGCCCCTGGGCGATGGCCCAGATGGCGCCGTTGTCCTTGGCGCTCGCCACCTTCTTACCGGTGTTGATGCGGCCCTGGACTTCGGAAAGCTGGCTGTTGGTGACGTTGAGGTTTTGCAGCGCAACCATGGCGCCGACATTGGTGTTCACGGAGTTCATGTGAACGGGTCCTTCTTCTGGATGTCCGACGCCATTTTGGCTGCCGGGGACATTTTGTCCGAGGAGGGAAGAAGCAATCCGGGGGCCAACGGGCCAAGTCGGGCCAGATTGGGCAAGTTGTTGAAATCACGCTGTTAGTTTGCCTTAACCATGCCTTAGGCCCGGCAGGAATTGCCGTGCGGAGGCCGGCGTCGGCAGAAAGTGCCGGGCGGACCGGCAGGAAGTGCCGCATCGCCCCCCAGACGCGCCCGGAAGGCGGGCGGGCGAGGCCTCCCGCCGCCGGCGCCGTTCACACTTGCGGCGGCGACGGTCACGCGACGCGACCGCGATCGGCGCGCCAGGCCTTGCAGCGCAAGGGACTTGCGGGGTCCCTCTCACGCGAGCGCGCAGCAACAGGGTGAATGGCGGCGTTCTTGCGAGTCCGGGGCGTGACCGGAATCAGCTCCAGCTACCTGCTCGGCCTCTACGGCGTGTCGTCCGACACGATCGCCTCGCTGAACTCTGTCGCCAGCTCGGTCACCAAGGCGACGGCAAAGAAGACCGATCCAACCCCGCCCTGGGCGACGGCGTCGCAGGCGCCGCAGTCCAGCGCCCTGGTCCAGCGCGCCCTGACCGGCCGCAAGCTGATCGACGAGAACGCCGCCCAGCTGGACGTGCCCGGCGCGAGCCAGGACTACCGCAAGCTCTTCGCGCTCTACCAGGGCCTGAATGCGCTCTACGGCCTTGCCGAGCGCATGGACGCCAAGAACATCACCGCGCTCGAGAAGAGCCAGATCACCCGCCGCTTCGACGGCGGCCTGGCCGAGGTGGGCGGTTACGTCGAGGGCCTCGACCTCGACAAGCTCGACATCGCGCGCGGCGCCACCAGTTCGATCCTCAAGGCCGGGGTGGGGATGAAGCGGACGACGGCGGACTACGTCGGGGCGGTGATCCACGAAGGCGCCTCGACCGACCCGGTCGCGGCCTTCCAGGGCAATGTCTCCTTCGCCATGCAGGTGCAGAAGTCGACCACCATGAGCGACGGCTCGGTGCTGCTGGTCGGCGGGCCCATCGATGTCGCCGTCGACCTCGCCGACATGGGGTCGACGCCGCGGACCCTGGCCAATGTCGTGGACTTCGTGAACGGCAAGCTGTCCGCGGCCGGCGTCGCCACGCGGCTGGCCACCGAGCGCACCCCGGGCGCGGCCCGGACCCAGACGGTCGGCGGCAAGACCATCACCCTGACCCCCAGCCCTGACCACTTCGCGCTGAAGGTGAAGGGGACGTCGGGAGAGGCCCTGACCTTCTCGGCGCCCGACACCGCCGACGCCGTCTATGTCACGCAGCAGGCGAACTACGGGGCGGCCGCCCGCAACCAGCTGCTCAAGTTCCAGTCCGACGTGGCCGCCACCGGCGCTCCGGGCGCCGCTACCGTGCGGGTCGGCGAGAGCAACTGGGTCGACGGCCGGGTCTTCCAGGAGGACATGGGCTCCACCGTGAAGGCGGCGCGGGCCACGGCGACGGGTCCGGACGGCTCGGTCTATGTGCTGGCCAACGTCAACGGCGAGGTGGCGGGCCAGGCCATCAAGGGCGAGGGCGACGTCGCCCTGCTGAAATACGACCCTTCCGGCCGCCTGATCTTCGCCCGCACCCTGGGCGCGGCCGACACCGCCAGCGGCTACGCCCTATCGGTCGGCGCCGACGGCCAGGTCGCGGTGGCGGGCTCCGTCACCGGCGCGCTCGATCGCGGCGACGACGGCCTCGACGCCAGGAAAACCGACAGCTTCGTCACCGTGTTCAACGCTGACGGAGACGAGCTGTGGACCCAGCGGCGCGGCTCGCGGGAGGAGGATGAGGCGCTGGCCGTCAGTTTCGGCGCGGACGGCTCCGTCTATGTCGCAGGCCGCGCGCGCGCGGCCGTGATCGGCGGCGAGGCCATCGGGGGGTACGACTCTTACCTGCAAGGCTTCGGACCGCCGACCGTGTCCAGCCCGAACGGCGTGCCCCTGTTCGGAACCCAGTTCGGCACGACGGGCGAGGACCGCGCCCAGGCCATGACCATGGACGGCAATTCGGTGCTGGTGGCGGGGGTCGAGGACGGCCACGCGGTCATCCGGCGCTTCGACCTGCAGGTCTCCGGGCCGCCAGTGCTGGCGTCGTCGCGCGACCTTGGCCTGGTTCAGGGTGGCGGCATCACGGGCCTGTCGGTCCAGGGCGGCCGGGTGATCGTCACCGGCACGACCGGCAACGCGGCGCTGGACGCCGGGACCATCACCAACAGCCACGCGGGCGGCACGGACGCCTTCATCGCCGCGCTCGAAACCGACCTGGGCGCTTCGGCCAACGACCGCCTGACCTACTTCGGCGGGGCAGGGACCGACACCGCCACGACCTCGGCCTTCGCCGGCGGGTCGGTCTGGATCGCGGGAACCTCGCCCTCGACCCGGCCCAATCCGGATCCCTCGGTGGTCTCGCCGTCGGGCACGATCCGCAACACCGAGGGCTTCCTCGCGCGCATCGATCCCCTGACCGGCGCGGTGCAGTACGAGCGGCGTTTCAACGCCGAGGGCAACACCGCCGCGCCCACCTCGATCGCCGTGGCCCAGGGCGGGGCCAGCGTGCTGGATCGGCTGGGCCTGCCGCAGGGGACCATCGACTATTCGGATTCGAACAAGGTGGTGGCCGGGACCTCGGCGCGCGCCGGCGACACCTTCTACGTCCAGGGCTCGGCCGGGAAGAAGAAGGTCACCATCGAGGCCAGCGACACCCTCGCGACCCTGGCCAAGAAGATCGAGCGGGCGTCCGGTTTCACCGCGACGGTCACCGTGGCGAAGGACATCGTCACCCCGCCCAAGGAGGGCGAGGCCGAAAGCACCACCATCTACGGCGTGCTGGAGCGGCTGCAGATCAAGCCACGCGACGCCCGCCGCCGGGTCGAGATCTCGGCCGGGACGGCGGGGATGGACGCCCTGGCGGGCCTGGGCATCGCCGACACCATCGTGCGCACCTCGCCGTCGGTGACCGACACGACCGCCGAAAAGCTCTACGGCCTCGGCCTGCCCCAGACCTTGCGGGTGGATTCCAAGGAGGCGGTCAAGACCACCTTGGACACCCTGGGCAAGGCGCTGGCCACCGTGCGCACGGCCTACCGCAACCTCGTGGCCGCCAATCAGCCGAAGACCGCCGCCATCACCGGCGAGGCGCCGGCCTACCTGACCAACCAGATCGCCAACTACCAGGCCGCCCTCGACCGCCTCGGCGGCTGAATCCTGTGGGCCAACGGCCTGTTGACGCGCCTGCGTCCACGGGCGTTATTGCGCTGGGCGGCGGCAGGCTCTAGGCGAGGGTAATGGATTTCCAGAATAGAAATGTCGTCCTGGCGCTGGGCGCCGGATTGGCGGTTCTCGCCGGCGTGCTCATCGCCATCCTGCTGGCCGGCAAGGACAAGACTCCCGCCGGACCGCCCGCCGACAAGGGCTCGCTGAGCGTCGATGTCGCTGAGGCGCCGACGCTCGATCCGACCCGCAAGCTGCGCTGCTACGTGAACGGACAGTTCGTCGGCGAAACCAGCCTGGCGGACTGCGCCCAGAAGAACGGCGTTTCGGCCCAGTCGCTGGATGTGGGCCTGGACGAAAGCGGCGCCCTTGTGGCCGCCCAGACCGCGTCGCTGGCCCCGCCGCCGGTGCTGCCGCCTCCGCCGGTGATCGAGGACGCCCAGGACGACCAGCCGACGGTCGAGGACAACCGCCCGACCCAGCAGGCCGACAACACCACCAGTGATTTCGACCTCGCCCCGACCCAGACTTCGGGTTCGGCCTGCCTGCGCTTCACCGGCGGCGACTGGCGTCAGCTTTCGCCCGGCACCTCGCTGGACACCTGCAAGCGGCTGCTGTTCGAGGGCCAGTGCGTACGCCCGGGCGAGGCCAACTACGGCCGCTGGGGCGACACCACCCTGCGCCTGGTGCCCGGTCGCATCGAACAGTCCAGCGACAACCGCCGCTTCCGCACCGTGGAACGGAGACCCTCATGCTGAAGCCGATCACCGTCATGACCGCCCTGGCCGCCGTGCTGCTGCTGGGCGCCTGCGACAACTCTCCGCGCGCCCCGACTGACAAGGGCATGTGCTACTCGGTGGCGACGCTGCGCGACGGCAAGGTCAAGTTCAACAAGGTGGCCGAGAACCAGCCCACGCTTGAGGCCTGCATCGCCAGGCTTGAAGAGGTGCGTATGAAGTTCCTGCGCATGGGCGGCTCGCGCCGCGACCTCATCGGCGCCTACCAGGGCAAGTTCCTGTTCATCGACGGCAGCGGCGTGGCCATCGCCGACGGCCTGAAGTCGGGACGGTTCTACGCCTTCACCCGCGGACAGGACGGCTCGCTGGCCCTGCCCAACATCGCCAACCAGCCGGCCGCCGACGCCGGTCCGGGCGATACCGCGCCGCCGGTTGACACGCCGGAACAGAAATAGAACATTAATCCGACGGCCGGCGCTCGCCATGCGGGAATTCGGCCCGACACTTTCAGAATAGAAGGACGGGTCCGATGGCGGGCAGCGTGAACAAGGTCATTCTTATCGGCAACCTGGGCAAGGACCCGGAGATCCGCACCCTCGGCTCGGGCGACCGCGTCGCCAACCTGCGCATCGCCACCAGCGAGACCTGGCGCGACAAGTCGACCGGCGAGCGCAAGGAGAAGACCGAGTGGCACTCGGTGGTGATCTTCAACGAGAACATCGTGAAGGTGGCCGAGAACTACCTGCGCAAGGGCTCGACGGTCTACGTCGAGGGCGCGCTGCAGACCCGCAAGTGGACGGACCAGCAGGGCGTGGAGAAGTACTCCACCGAGATCGTGCTGCAGAAGTTCCGCGGCGAACTGACCATGCTGGGCGGCCGCAACGACCGCGACTCCTCGGGCGCCTCGTCCGGCGGCGACGACTACGGCTCCAGCTTCAACCAGGGCGGCCCGGCCAAGGCCTCGGGGCCCAAGGAAAGCTTCGAGCTGGACGACGAGATTCCGTTCTAGGGGCGGCGACTTCTCCCGCGGGGGAAGTGAGCCATGAAGGTCCTCATCCTCGGCGGCTACGGGACGTTCGGCGCGCGGCTGGCGCGGTTGCTGGCGCGTGACGGACGGCTGACTCTCGTCATCGCGGGCCGCTCGCGGGTGAAGGCCCAGGCGCTGTGCGACCGGCTGGACGGCGCGGCCCACCGCGAGCCGCTGGTCTACGACCGCAATCGCGATCCCGTCCCGATGCTGGCGCTGGTGCGCCCGCACCTGGTGGTCGACGCCGCAGGCCCCTTCCAGAGCTACGGGGAAGACCCCTACCGGCTGGCGCGCGCCTGTATCGACGCGGGCGCCCACTACCTCGATCTCGCCGACGCCGCCGGTTTCGTCAGCGGGATCGGGACCCTGGACGCCGCCGCCCGGGCGGCGGGCGTGTTCGCGATCTCGGGGCTGTCGACCTTCCCTGCCCTGTCCTCGGCGGTGGTGGCGTCGCTTTCCGAAGACCTCGAGGCGATTACCGCGATCCGGGCCGGGGTCGCCCCGTCGCCGCGGGCGGGCGTGGGCCTCAACGTGGTGCGCGCCATCGCCAGCTACGCCGGCAAGCCGCTGCCGGTGATCGTGAACGGCCAGGCGACCACCGCTTTCGCGATCATCCAGTCCACCCGGCGCAGCATAGGCGTCCCCGGCGGCCTGCCGCTGCGCAACACCCTCTTCACCCTGGCTGAGACGCCGGACCTGACCCTGGCGAGGACCTGGCCCAAGGCGGCGGGCCTGCGGGAGTTGTGGACGGCGGCGGGACCCCGGCCGGAGCTGCTGCACCGGATGCTGCGCCTGCTGGCCTGGCTGGTGCGGCTGAAGCTGCTGCCGTCGCTGACCTCCCTGGCGGAGGTGCTGCACTGGGGCTCGACCGTCTTCACCTGGGGCGAACATCGCGGCGGCATGTTCGTCGAGGTCGAGGGGCAGGGTCCCGCCGGGGCCGTGAAGCGCGCCTGGCATCTAGTGGCCGAGGGCGACGACGGGCCGTTCATCCCCTCCATCGGCGCCGCCAGCGTCATCCGGCGGGTGCTGGACGGGACCGGGCCGCGGGCGGGCGCGCGGCCGGCCGCGGGCGAGGTGAGCCTGGCCGACTACGAGGCGGTGTTCGCGGGCCTGCACATCCAGACCGGGGTCTGGGACACCCCGCCGGCCGGCGCGCCGCTCTACCAGCGGGTGCTCGGCGAGGCCTGGGACCGGCTGCCCGCCCCGATCCGCGCCATGCACGCGCTTGCCGGCGAGAAGACCGTCTCGGGCGAGGCGACCGTCGTGCGGGGCAAGGGGCCGCTGGCCTGGTTCGCCGGCCTGATCATGGGCTTCCCAAAGGCCGGCGAGGGCGTGCCCGTGACCGTGAAATTCACCGCCGAACGCGGCGGGGAGCTGTGGCGGCGCACCTTCGCAGGGCAGTCGTTCCAGAGCTTCCAGGAGGACGGGCGCGGCCGCTCCGAGGGACTGGTGGTCGAGCGCTTCGGCCCCATCGGAATCGCCATGGCCGTGCTGGTCGAGGGCGAGCGGCTGGTGTTGGCGATCCGGCGAGTGACCGTGTTCGGCATCCCGCTGCCCGCCTGGCTGCGGCCCGGCGGCGTGGCGTACGAGCACGTCGAGGGCGGCCGGTTCAACTTCTTCGTCGAGATCCGCGCGCCGCTGGCGGGCCTGATCGTCGGCTACCGGGGCTGGCTGGTGGAATCGTCCGGCGCCTGACAGTCCGAAACCGAACGTGACGGCCGGGGCCCTCGCGTCGGGGCCGGGACTCGTCTAGCCATCGGCCGTCCCATGCCGCTCCCCGCCCGCCTCACCCTCATCGAATACGCCGCGCTCGCGTTCATTGTGGTCGTCTGGGGGATCAACAACGCCGCGGCCAAGTACGCGACCGAGGTGCTGCCGCCCATGTTGATGGGGGCCTTGCGGTTCGGGCTGGCGGCGGTGGTGCTGGCGCCCTTCGTGCGGCCGCCGTTTCCCAACTGGAAGAGCCTCCTGACCCTGGCCCTGGTGGGCGGTCCCATCCACTTCGGCCTGATCTACTGGGGGTTCTCGCGGGCCGAGGACCTGACGCCGCTGGCGGTCAGCCTGCAGCTGTGGATCCCGTTCACCGCCATCTTCGCCTGGCTGGTGCTGGGCGAGAAGCTGTCGAAGCCCATCCTGGCCGGCCTGATCGTGGCCTTTGCCGGGGTGGTGTTCATGACCGCCGACCCGCGCGCCTTCCGCGACTGGGATGCCATCGTCATCTGCGCCGTGGCCAGCGCGGCCTGGGCGCTCGCCACCGTCATCGCCCGGCGCACGCAAGCCGTGGCGCCGATCAAGATGCAGGGCCTGATCGCGCTCGTCGCCTTCCCGGTGCTGGCTTTGGGCTCGGCGCTGTTCGAGCCGGACC
>CAZRKY010000136.1:0-8706 GCA_964600375.1 uncultured Caulobacteraceae bacterium
GCTATCCGACCTTCGCCCACTGGAAATTGTCGGACAAGATGGCCGCCACGCCTGAACGCGCCCAGGCGCTGATGGAGCGGGTCTGGACGCCGACCAAGGCCCGCATCGCCGAGGAAGTCGCCGACATGCAGGCGATCGCCGACCGCGAAGGCGCGCGCATCAAGATCGAGCCCTGGGACTACCTCTACTATTCGGAGAAGGTCCGGAAGGCGAAGTTCGACCTCGATCAGAACGAGCTGAAGCCCTACTTCGAGCTCAACAAGATGATCGCGGCCAGCCACTACATGGCCAAGCGCCTGTACAACCTCGACCTCAAGGAAGTGACCGGCCAGGTCCCGGTCTTCCACCCCGAGATGCGCGTCTGGACCGTGCACGACGCCGGCCGATTCGTGGGCCTGTTCTACGGCGACTACTTCGCGCGTCCGGGTAAGGGCTCCGGCGCCTGGGAGAACGCCTATCGCTCGCAGTCGAACGACGGCAAGCGCGTGACCCCGCTGGTCTCCAACAACAACAACTTCGTCAAGGGCGCGCCGGGCGAGCCGATCCTGATCTCGCTGGACGACGCCCAGACCCTGTTCCACGAGTTCGGCCACGCCATCCACGACCTGGTTTCCGACGTCCGCTACGAGAGCCTGTCGGGCACCAACACCGCCACCGACTTCGTCGAGTTCCCCAGCCAGGTGCACGAGAACTGGGTGCTGTCGGACGCCGTGCTCGACCAGTTCGGCCGCCACTACCAGACCGGCGAGAAGATGCCCAAGGCGCTGCTCGACAAGGTCAATGCGGCCAAGACCTTCGCCCAGGGCTACACCACGGGGGAGTACCTGATCTCGGCGATCGTCGACATGGACATGCACTCGACCCCGGACGGCCGCATCGATGCGGACCGCTTCGAGCGCGAGGACATGGCCCGGATCGGCGCGCCGTCGCAGATCGCGATGCGCCACCGCCTGCCCCAGTTCAACCACCTGTTCACCAGCGAGGGCTACGCGGCCGGCTACTACAGCTACCTGTGGTCCGACACGATGGGATCGGATGCCTGGCAGGCCTTCGAGGAGAGCGGCGATGTCTGGAACCCGGCGGTCGCGGCCAAGATGAAGGCCATGATGGCGGCGGGCGACAGCATGGACCAAGGTGAGCTCTACCGCCGCTTCCGCGGCCGGGATCCGGACGTCCGCGCCCTGCTGGCCAATCGAGGCTTCCCGACCAACTAGTTCCCCAAGCGGAAACGCAAGGGGGGCGGCGGAGCGATCCGCCGCCCCTTTTCGCATTACGGCCCGTTAATTCGACGCCTTCGACCCGGCGCCTTACGGTCGCGCCCGAACTCGCAATCCCCAGGGGGACGTCCGCATGAGCCGCATCAACCGCCGAAATTTCCTGGCCGCTTCGACCGCCGCCGCCGCCGTTGCGACGGCGCTGCCCGCCCTGGCGCGGGCGACCAACGCCAATCCGCTGCTCAATCCCTGGGCCGGGCCCTACGGCGGCGTGCCGGCCTTCGACAAGATCAAGGTTGAACACTTCAAGCCGGCGCTGGAAGTCGCCATGGCGGAAAACCTCCGCGAAGTGGAGGCCATCGCCAACAATCCCGCCCCGCCGACGTTCGAAAACACGATCATGGCGATGGAGGACACCGGCCGCCTGCTCTCGGACATCGGCACCTACTACGGCGTGTGGGGCTCGACCCTGAACACGCCGGAGTTCCAGGCCGTCCAGACCGAGATGAACCCGAAGTTCGCCGCCCTCAGCGACCAGATCAGCGCCAACGCCAAGCTCTTCCAGCGGGTCGAGGCCGTCTACAACTCGCCGGCCAAGGGATCGCTGACGCCCGAGCAGCAGCGTCTTACCTGGGTCACGTGGAACGGCTTCGTGCGCTCCGGGGCCAAGCTGGACGACGCCAAGAAGGCGCGCGTCGCGGCCATCAACCAGGAGCTCTCCGGGCTCTTCACCCAGTTCAACAAGAACCTGCTGGCGGACGAGAACACCTGGACGGTGCTGGAAACCCCGGCCGACCTGGCCGGGCTGTCGGACTCCTACAAGGCGGGCGCCGCGGCGACCGCCAAGGCCCGCGGCCTGGAAGGCAAGTGGATCGTGGTCAACACCCGCTCCAGCGTCGATCCCTTCCTGACCGAGAGCACCAACCGGGCGCTGCGCGAGAAGGTCTGGAAGAAGTTCGTCAATCGCGGCGACAACGGCGACGCCAACGACAACAACGCTATCATCACCAAGATCCTGAAGCTGCGGGTCGAGCGGGCCAAGCTCTACGGCTACCCGACCCACGCGCACTACACCCTCGAAAATCGCATGGCCAAGACGCCTGAGCGGGCCGTCGCGCTGATGGAGGCGGTGTGGGGCCCGGCCGTGGCCCGCGTGCACGAAGAAGTGCGCGACATGCAGGCAATCGCCGACAAGGAAGGCGCCGGCATCACGATCGAGCCCTGGGACTACCGCTTCTACCAGGAGAAGGTCCGCAAGGACCGTTACGCACTCGATTCCAACGAGGTGAAGCAGTACCTGCAGCTCGAGAAGCTGCGCGAGGGCATGTTCTGGGCGTCGGGTCAGATCTACGGCTTCGAATACCGGCAGCTCAACGACGTGCCGGTGGCCCACCCCGACATCCGGGTCTGGGAGGTCACTCGCGGCGGCAAGCACGTCGGCCTGTGGTACTTCGATCCCTACGCCCGCGAGGGCAAGCGTTCGGGCGCCTGGATGAACGCCTACCGGTCGCAGGAACGGTTCAAGGGCGAGATCACCACGATCGTGTCCAACAACTCCAACTTCGTGAAGGGCGCTGACGGCGCTCCCGTGCTGATTTCCTGGGACGACGCGCGGACCCTGTTCCACGAGTTCGGCCACGCCATCCACGGCCTCAACTCCAACGTCACCTACCCCACCCTGTCGGGCACGGCGGTGGCGCGCGACTACGTCGAGTTCCCCAGCCAGCTCAACGAGCGCTGGCTGACCACGCCCGAGGTTCTGTCACGCTTCGCCTTGCACCACGAGACGGGCCAGCCGATCCCCGCCGATCTGGTGGCCAAGCTGGAGAAGGCTGCGACCTTCAATCAGGGGTTTGGCACGGTCGAGGCCGTTTCCAGCGCCCTGATCGACATGAAGCTGCACCTGGCCGGCGACGTGACCATCGATCCGGACAAGTTCGAGCGCGAAGAGCTGGCGCGCCTGGGCATGCCCAAGGAGCTGGTGATGCGTCACCGCACGCCGCAGTTCCAGCACGTCTTCGCCTCGGACGGCTACTCCGCCGCCTACTATTCCTACCTGTGGGCCGACACGCTCACGGCCGACGCCGCGGAGGCCTTCGCGGAAGCGCCGGGCGGCTTCTACGACAAGCCCACCGCCAAGCGGCTCTATGAGACCATCATGTCGCGCGGCAACACGGTCGATCCCGCCGACCAGTTCCGGGCCTTCCGCGGCCGGGACGTCAAGATCGGCGCCCTGATGCGCGACCGCGGTTTCCCGGTTCCGCCGGGGGCCTAGCCGGGGCCGGCCTCACCAGACTGCAGGGGCGGCGGAACGATCCGCCGCCCCTTTGTTGTCTGGAGCGCACGCGTCCCCATATCGCCGTCATGACCAGAACCCTGAAGATCGACTTCGTCTCCGACATCGTCTGCCCCTGGTGCGCCGTGGGCCTGGGCGGGCTCGAACAGGCGCTGGAGCAGCTGAAGGGCGAGGTCGACGCCGACATCCACTTCCAGCCCTTCGAGCTGAACCCGCAGATGGCGCCGGAAGGGGAGAACGTCGTCGAACACATCGGCCGGAAGTACGGCGCCTCGCCCGAGCAGTCGGCGAAGAACCGGGCCATGATCGCCGAGCGCGGCGCGGAGGTCGGCTTCACCTTCAATTTCGACGACGACAGCCGCATCTGGAACACCTTCGACGCCCACCGACTGCTGCACTGGGCGGAGGGCGAAGGCCGCCAACGTGAGCTGAAGAAGGCGCTGCTCTCAGCCCATTTCACCAACGCCCGCAATCCCTCGGACCGGGCTACGCTGGTCGAGATCGCGCGCGAAGTTGGCCTCGACGCCGACCGCGCCGCCGCGGCGCTGGCCTCGGACCGGTTCGCCGCCGAAGTGCGCGAGCGCCAGGCCTTCTATCGCCAGGCCGGAGTCAACGCGGTGCCCGCCGTCATCGTCGAGGACAAATTCCTGATCTCGGGAGGCCAGCCGGCTTCCGTCTACGTCGAGGCCCTGCGCGAAATCGCCGCCAAGACGGCGCCGGCCGGCGCCGACGTGGCTAACGAAACGTAACCGACCGGCCCCAGCCTTGCAGTTCCGCCTCCACCCAGGCCCTTTTTGGGACGGAGAGCGCT
The DNA here is from genome assembly GCA_964600375.1 of uncultured Caulobacteraceae bacterium. Classification (GTDB taxonomy): domain Bacteria; phylum Pseudomonadota; class Alphaproteobacteria; order Caulobacterales; family Caulobacteraceae; genus JAEZEZ01. Next base: position 4,322 of record CAZRKY010000136.1, read on the forward strand.
GTGAGCGTGGTCGGCGAGGCGAGGAACGGACGCGGTGGACCGCTGGACGCGATGCGCTTCTTCGCGGCCGCCTTCATCGTGCTCTACCACTTCGGCGACGACGCGCCGGTGGCGCTCGCCAGCCTCAGCCCGATCTTCGCCAACGGCTGGCTGGCGACCGACTTCTTCCTGATGCTGTCGGGCTATGTCCTGGCGCGAGCCTATGGCGCGCGGATCGAGGCGGGCCTGATGGGCGCCCCGGAGTTCGTGGGCAAGCGCGCTCTCAAGCTCTGGCCGGCGCACGCCATGATGCTGGCGCTGATGGCCGCGATGGTCGAGGGCGCACGGCTGGTCGGGGCGAGCGCCGGCCACTCGGCCGCCTATGACTGGGCCTGGTTCCCGGCACACCTTCTGTGGATGCAGGCCTGGGGGATCGGCGCGCCGCCGGGATGGAACATGCCCACCTGGTCGTTGTCCGCCCTGGTGGTCTGCTACGGCCTCTTCCCCCTCATCTGGCGCAGGCTGGCGGCGGCCTCACGGCTGACCGCGATGACCATGGGCCTGCTGGTGCTGTTCGCCGCCGCCGCGCTGGCCGCCGCCGCCCACCTGCGGCTCGCCGATCTTCCGCTCCAGGTCGGGGTGCTTCGCGCCGTGCCGCTGTTCCTTTTCGGCGCCGCCATCGCCCGGCTGGGGCCGGTTGTCGAAGCCTTCGCCGGCTCAGCCCAGCGCGCCTGGCTGGGGGCGGCGGTGCTGGTCGGCGGCGCCGCGACCCTGATCGAGCCCAGCGTCGGCGCCCTGCTGGTCATCGGGACCTTCATCGCTGTCATCGGCTCCATCGTCCCGGAACGGCCCTGGATCTGGGCCGAGAAGGCCGCATCCGTTTCCTTCGCTTTCTTCGTCAGCCACTTCGTGACCGGTGAGATCTACTTCCGCGCCGCTCGCGTGGCGGGCCCACACTTGCCGGACTATGCCGCCTGGCCGCTCTGGGCCGGCGGGTTCTTCTTCTCGCTCGCCTGCGCGCTTGCGTTCGCCCGCTTCGTTGACCGGCCGGTGCAGGCGATGCTGAACCGGTGGCTGGATCGCAAGCGGTCGCGGGGCCTCGAACCCGCCCACGCATCCTGAGCCCCTTCCAAGACGCCCCCGCCGTGGGCTAAGACGCGCCCATGGACACTCCTCCCGACCGCCTCTCCGCCACGCCCGGCAACCCGCACTACGACGAGGACGCGCTCAAGCGCGGCGTCGGCATTCGCTTCAACGGCCAGGAGAAGACCAACGTCGAGGAGTACTCGGTGTCGGAAGGCTGGATCCGTGTGGCCGCGGGCAAGACGCTCGACCGCAAGGGCAACCCGCTGACGCTCAAGCTCTCCGGCAAGGTCGAGCCCTATTTCCAGGACCTGCCGCCCGAGGCGCCCGTCCAGGAGTAGCCCCGGTTACGGGCGGTTCATGACCGGATCGTCACTGGCGCTCGCCTGAGCTTGGCCTTACGGGTCGCCGCCATGACCCAGACCGCCCCCACCCTCGACCTCAAGGCCGTCTCCAAGCGCTACGGCAAGAAGCTCGTGCTCGACGCCGTCACCGTGGCGTTCCAGCCGGGCCTGACCCTGCTCACCGGCCCCAGCGGCGCGGGCAAGTCGACCCTGCTGCGCCTGTGCGCCACGGCGGAGAAGCCCAACGCCGGCGAGATCGCCTGGGGCGGCCAGCGGCTGCCGGGCGCCCGCGGCAGGCTGCGCCGCGTCCTCGGCTACGCCCCCCAGGCCGTCGACCTGCCCGACGAGCTGACCGCGCGCGAGTTCGCCCTGCACATGGCGGCGCTGAAGGGCCTGCGGGCCGGAGACGCGGACCGCCAGTTCCTGGCCATCGCCGAGGCGGTGGGCCTGCACGCCGACGTCAACAACCGCATCTCCGGCTTCTCCGGCGGCATGCGGCGCCGGCTGGTCTTCGCCCAGGCCCTGCTGGGCGCGCCCCAGCTGGTCTGCCTGGACGAGCCCACCGCCGAGCTCGACGTGGAGTCCCGCCAGCGGGTCGGCGCCCTGATCGCCAGGGCCGCCGAGACCGCCGTGGTGCTCATGACCACCCACCTGGACGACGCCGTCACCGCCGGCGCGCGGGCCGTCCTGCGCGTCGACGCCGGCAAGGTCGCGGCAGTGCAATGACCGCCGCCGTCTCCTCCTTCACCACCTCCATGCACCGCTACGGCCGCAGCTTCGGGCTTTGGCTGTTGCTGCTGATCGCCCCCATCAGCGCGAAGTTCCTGATCGCCGGGCCGGGCGCGACCACCTCCATCATCTCGGCCGAGGACCGCATCCCTGTGCTCGATTCCGCCTTCATGGGGGCGGGGCTGGGCATCATCATCTCGACCCTGCTCTTGCCGATCGCCTTCATCTACCTGCGCGCCAACGTCACCCGGCGTCAGCCGTGGCAGGTCGAGGAGGTCAGCCCCGCATCGCGCATCGCCATCGCCTACGGGCGCTGGGCGGCGGATGCGGGGGTGCTGCTCGCGGTGCTGGCGGCCACGACGCTGGCGGGCATCGTGCTGGCCTATGTCCTGTTGCCGTTCGACCAGGTGAACCCGGCCGTCATCGCCTTCGCGCTCTGGGTCATCGCCGCCCCGGCCGTCGTGCTGGTCGCCTCCATCCGCCTCCTGCTCGAAGCCCGCCGCTGGACCCGCGGGCCGCTGGGCGAGGTGCTCTACTTCTTCTTCTGGCTGGGCTCGATCGCCGTGGTGGCCGCCGCCCAGGGCGGGCACGGCTTCGGCGCCGCCATGCTCGACTCCACCGGCTTCATGCAGCCCCTGGCCTACAGCCTGGACGCGGACGCCAACTTCACCATCGGCGGCGGCGCCATCGTCGCCAACGGGGCCAAGGACCGCATCTTCCTCGACGTCATGGGCGGCATCCTGTCGGACGGCTACCTGGCCTCGCGCGCCGCCTGGCTGGGCATAGCCGCCCTGGTCCCCCTCCTCGCCGGCCTGGTCTACCTGCCCCACGTGGCGGGCAAGACGCGGCGCAAGCCCATCGCCTGGCTGCGCTTCCTCGAGCCCGGCGCCCCGCCCAAGGCCGACCCCTCAGCCCGCCCGGCGTCGGCCGCCGCCCTGCCCTTCCTGGGCCTGGTGCTGGCCGAGGCGCGGCTGATGGCCGGGTCGCGCAAGGCCCTGATCGTCATGGCCGCCATCGCCATCGGCGGCTGGTTCCTCCCCTGGGCGACCGCCATCGGCCCGGCCGCCATGCTGGTCCTCGTCTTCGCCGCCACCGCCCACGCCGGGCGCAGCGAGCAGAAGGGCCTGATCCAGCTCACCCGCACGGGGCTGGAAACCCCCATGGCCCGCCGCGTCGCCTTCGTCATCGCGGGCCTGCTGGTCAGCCTCGAGATGAGCGTCGGCGCCATCGCCCACGGCCTGACCACCGGCGAGCTCCGCCCCCTGATCGAGGCCTCGGCAATCGGCGTGGGCACGGCGCTGACCGCCATCGTCCTGGGCGCCCTCACCCGCTCAGCCACCGCGCCCCGCCTGGTGCTGCTGATCGCCTGGTACGGCTACCTCAACTGGGCCGGCGGTCACTGACTTCATCCTTCTCCCCTTGAGGGAGAAGGTGGCCCGGCTTGCCGGGTCGGATGAGGGGTGTCGGCGCGACAGATCCGGAAAGGGCGGCGCTCACACCCCTCATCCGGTCGCTCTCGCGACCACCTTCTCCCTCAGGGGGAGAAGGGGTCCGCCCCCCTACCGCACGATCCGCAACCGTGACGTCCGCAGGTCCAGCGCCAGCGTCACCGTCGCCGGGCGCACGCCGTCGCCGTCCTCGCGCATCACCTTGACCGGCACGGTCAGGGTCAGGCCCGTGGCCGCGGCGTAGCTCGAGCGGATCGCCTTCACGTCCAGCCCCGCCCAGCCCATGCGCTCGCCCTGGCTCAGCATCATGCACGACCGCCCGCCCAGCTCGTCATCCACATTGGGGTAGATGACCACAAGGTAGGACGAGCAGCACACCGGCTCGCCGCCGGTATCGACCACCGCCACCCGCACCTGGCCGTTGTAGAAGGTGCGCGTGTTCTGCTCCCACGGCTCGACCACCAGCCCGGCCGAGGCGTAGTCGTTGCACTCCTCAAGGATCGCCGCCCGCGAGGGCTGGGCGCAGGCCAGGACCGCCAGGGCGGCGCCGGCCCCCACAAGGGTGCGGCTCATCGTCGTCATCGCCTCATCTCCCCGGGGACCGCCCCCGCCGCCGGCGACTGTTCGGGGCCGCCGCGCGTGAGTCAAACGCCCTGTTCCGGCGCCCCGGAAATCCCGGCTTCTCCCTGTTTCTCCCTGTTCCTCCCTGTTTTCTCCCTGTTCCTCCCTGTTATCGCCCGCGCGAAACAGGGAGCCGCCCTTCCGCATCCCCTGCGCCACAAGGGATTTCGCCGCCCGCGCC
>CAZRKY010000136.1:8716-9105 GCA_964600375.1 uncultured Caulobacteraceae bacterium
CCGGACAAATAACAGGGAGCGCCGTGCGCCCTGAACAGGGAGCGACGCCCCGAAAACAGGGAGGCCGCGACGCCGGCGAAAGATTCCGCTTGCCCCCGACCCCCGGATCAAGTTGCTATTTTGTTCTCATTCGCCCCGATCAGGCAAGCGCGGAGACCCCCCATGCCCCCGACCGAAATCCCCACGACCGGGATCCCCGAGGCCTTTCCCCAGGCCTTCCCCCAGGCCGCCCCCGAAGCCCCGCCGGTCGAGCCGGAGCCGAACCGCGCCGTCGTCCGTCTCGACGAAGAACGTCTCCTCGCCGTGGGCGTCCAGCACTTTGGAAAGTGCCCGCTGACGGCTCGCGGGGCTTTCGCGGTCGCCCTTCGGGATCAGCCGGTCGGTCAGGC
>CAZRKY010000137.1:0-8994 GCA_964600375.1 uncultured Caulobacteraceae bacterium
CACGGACAACTTCCAGGTCACCGGGGTCGTCTCCAACCTCTTCGACGAGGAAGCCCCTCAGACGCCGGCCGGCCTGTTCTCGCAGGCCAACACCGACCCGCAGCTCTATCGCGTGCTCGGGCGGAGCTTCTCGATCTCTGCACGGCTGAGGTTCTGACCGACGCCGGATGACGTGAGCCGGCAAGGGCGGCGGGCCAAGGCCCGCCGCCCGACCGGTTCTCAAGGGCCCTCGCAGGCCAGACCCAACCCGGTCGGGAGAACATCCCGCCCTGCATTCCACCCCACAGGCAACCGCAATGATGAAGTCTCCTGGCCTGGCGCTCGCTCTGGGCGTGTTCGCAACCGCCGCCGCGGCGCAATCGGCGACTTCGCCCAACGCGTCGTCGACCCCGGTCTCGCCACCCGCGTCGCAATCGCAGCCCGCTCCGCCCCCCGCGCCCGGCGCCATGGACCGGCAGGCGCTGGAGGCTGAAGTCACCGCAAGCCGACCGCTCGTGCGGTTCGGCGGCGTGCAACCAAACCGGCCGACGGGCTGCACGAACGCGGAGTCGCGCCAGTTCGACTTCTGGCTGGGAGAATGGGACGTCTATCCCACCGGCCAGTCGTTCGTCATCGGCGAGAACACGATCACCCTGCACGGCCAAGGGTGTGTCGTGATGGAGTACTGGCGACCCTTCCAGGGGGGCGCGGGACTTTCCCTGAATTCCTTCGATCCCCAGTAATCCATGTGGCATCAAGAGTATGTGGGGGCAGGGGGGTTCCGGACACCCTACAGCGGCACCTTCGAGGACGGCGTGATGCGCCTCGAGAACCGCAATCCGCCCCCCGCGAATTCACCGCCCGGTTTCCGTCGCCGCATGAACTTCCAGCAGATCGATGCGAACACCGTCCGGCAGTGGGGGGAAGCGTTTCGCGACGGCCAGTGGACCGTAGCCTGGGACCTCACCTACCGGCGGCGCGCCGGCACGCGGGCTGGTCAACCCTGATCGCACCCAGCGCCAGATTGGGGCGAACTGATGCCTGAAATTGTCCACCGCATCGGTGTCCGGTCGCGGAGCTGCGACGAGGTCTTCCGGGCCTTTTCGACGCTTGAGGGGTTGGCGGGCTGGTGGACCAAGCAGGTCGCCGGCGACGCCGGACCTGGCGGCCGCCTCAGCTTCGGCTTCCCTTCAATGGGCCCCTCGTTCCAGGTGGTCGGATTCGAACAGGGGCGTCGGATCTGCTGGCGATGTGTCGACGGCCCCGCGGACTGGATCGGAACCGAGATTGATATCCGCCTGGAAGCTATGCACGACGAGGTCGCCGTGCTGTTCAGTCACCTCAAGTGGCGAACCGTGACGCCGGAAATGCACCATTGCAGCACCCAATGGGCCTACTTCCTGCTGGGACTGAAGCGGCTGTTTGAGCAGGGCGCGGGGACGCCCTTTGGCGGCGACTACGCGCCGATCAGCGACTGGTCGCCCGGGGCGTGAAGACGCCGCGGCGCCCCCCAGCCCGACCCGCGGGGGCAGGGGGGCGTGACGGATCGCCATCACCCAACCGGACCCGACACCCTGTCGGAAAGCGGACCTGTCTCGGTCGGGAGGGACGTGAAAGTCTCCCCGTCAGCGCATTCGCTTGCACTGGCCCCTGCTGGAGTTCCAATTTGTCCGACGTCGCCAACTGGTTCGCGCAGTCCGCGAACCCCCTCAAGGACCTGATGGTCGCCGTCCACAAGACGGCCCTCGCGGCCGACCCGCGCATCCAGGAATGCATCAAGTGGTCCGCCCCGACCCTCGACTACAAGGGGCCCCTCGCCACGTTCAATCCTCGCTCCAAGGCGCACGTCACCCTCACCTTCCATCGCGGCGGCAGCATCCCGGGGTCCTTTCCCAGTCTCGAGGGAGACGGCGCGCAGGCGCGGGTCATGAGATTCACCGACGCCGGCGAGCTGGCCGCGAAGACGGACGAGTTGCAGGCGGTCGTGCGCGCGTGGTGCGACCTGAAGGACGCGGGCAAATAGGGCCGGCCGAGGCCATGGGAGCGCGCTCAACCGCACAAGGCCGCGACCAGGGTCCACGACCCGTCCGAACGGCGGCCGCTGTGGTGGCCGCGACGCTGCTGTTCACCGGATGCGCGCTTCCGGCTGCTGGGCAAGCGGACGGAGATCCCGCCGGTGAGGCCGCGCGCTGGGCCGCCGCCGTGCCGAATTCGAAGCTGGGCGAAATCGAAGATCGACTGGCGCAGCAGCCACAGGCGGCCCCAGGGGTGCGAGCGGTCCTGCTGTTCGCCCTGTGCGACGCCTACGGCCGCGTCGGCCGGTATCGGAAGGCGCAAGAGGCCTGTGAGCAGGGAGCAGTTGCAAATCCCGGCCCCAGCTCGCCGGGCGCCGCGCGATCCATCGCATTCTGGAAATCCCTCGCCGCACAGGAGCCGCTTTCAGTGAAGGGGTCGATCGACGCACCGCTCACTGAAAGCTGGAACGGAATGGGACTGCTCCAGGGGCAGGTGGACGGGGAGTCCATCCCGTGGGCGATCGATACCGGCGCGGAGGTCTCGGTGCTCCGGGCGAGCGAAGCCCGTCGCCTGGGGGTGAGGATGATCTCGACCTCGGTCGCGGTCGCAGGCACTGCCGCCGCGACCGCGGAAGGCGGGCTCGGGATGCTCGACCGCCTGGTTATCGATGGCGCCGAGATCAGGAACCTACCGGTCCTGGTGGCGCCCGACGCCGCCCTGCGCGTTGGCGACCAGTTCGTCCCGGCGATCCTGGGAATGCCGGTCTTCTACGCGTTCGGGAGCGTCGAATTCCTGGACTTCGGCGCGCGCTTGCGCACGGGGGTTCGCCCGTTGCGCCGGGGCGGCGAAAGGCTCACCTGGACGACCGCCGGCGTTGCGTTTCCCGTCGGCCTTCCCCGGGGCCCGGTCACGGTTCACCTGGACACCGGGGCCAACCGAACGGAGCTGGCTGCCCACAGCGTGGGCCTGCTTTCCGCCGCAGAGCGCATGGACTTGGAGACGCGATCCATCGGCGCGTCAGACATCGCCGGCGCGACCCGCCGGGATGTAAGCGTCGCCCGACGGCTGGACATTCGAATTGGACGTCGCGTCTGCCGGCTGCGGGAGGTGTGGTTCGGCTCCGATCTCGCGGGTGAAGCGGGCCGGGCCGGTTTCGACCTCGTGCGTGGATGCCGCCGATTGGCCCTGGACTTCGAAGCCATGAGGGTCTGGGCCGAATAGCGGCGGCGCAAGTCAGCCACGCCGCAGAGGAGAACGGGAAATGAAGCGCAGTGGGATGATCGCGGCGGCCCTGCTCGGGGTCGCCTGCCTGGCTCAACCGGCGTGGAGCAAGGCGCCGTCCCGGGTCGTGATCCGACCGCAAACCCAGGACGCCGCCCTGGTTCGAACCTGGACGCCGTCCGCCGTCCGCACGGTCGAGCGGTTCTTTGGACGGCCGTTCCCCCGCCCGCTGGAGGTCTTCGTCGCCACGACCCGGCGAGATTTCGCGTCCGCCCTGCCGGCGGAGTGGGGGCTGGGAGAAACCCAATGCTGGATGGTCGGCGCGGGATCGTCGGACCGGCTTGTGATGCTGTCCCCGACGACCTGGCGGACCGAGGCCTGTGAACACGATCCGGACGACCTGGTCGAGGCGAAGCGAATCTACGTCCACGAACTCGTGCACAGCTACCACGGCCAGCACAACGCCAGCGGCGACTTCTCGGAGGTCGTGGGGATGGACTGGTTCATCGAAGGCCTGGCCGCCTACGCCTCCGGCCAGATGGGCCCGGAACGGGGCGCGCGCATCCGGCTTCTGGCCAGGGAGGGCGGCCTGCCCAAGACCCTGGACGATATCTGGAAGGGACGGGACAAGTACGCGCAGGCGGGGTCCCTGGTGGCGTACATCGACGCCCGTTACGGGCGCGGACAGTTGCGCCGGTTGCTGCCGGTGCAGTCGCGGGGTGCGGCCCTGGCGATGCTGGGCGTGGACGAACCCACCCTGCTGGCCAACTGGGCGCGCTGGGCGGTTGATCGCGGCGCACGGGCGGTTCCCGGTGCGGGCCGCGGTCTCGCGGAGCAGGACCTATGATCACGCGGCCGAATGACCGGCGCTCGACCATGACCGCCAGGCGCCCACGACGATCCGGACTTCCGGGGCTCTGGATGGCGATCATCGTCGCCACGGCGGCCGCATCCGGGAGCGCACAGGCGGAGGGAGCGAACGTGAGTTGTGACCGGCCGGAAAACGCCCAGTTCGACTTCTGGGTCGGCGAATGGGACGTGACCTTCACCCAGGACGGCAGGCCGTCCGGCCGCAATCTGATCGAGAAGCTCTACGGCGGCTGCGCCCTGCGCGAAAACTGGACCAGCAGCACCGGCTTTTCCGGTGGAAGCCTGAACTTCTATGACCGGGCGGTCGGCAAGTGGCGCCAAACCTGGATCGGCAGCGACGGCGTGGTCACCGACTACCTCGGCGGCCTGCAAGGCGCGAAGATCGTGTTCATGGCCAACCAGCCGATCGGCGACCAGGGGCGGCCGGTGACGATGCGCATGACCTTCACCCCCATCGGCCCCGACCAGGTGCGACAGGTGATCGAGTCGTCCGAGGACGGCGGCCAGACCTGGCGCCCGGACTATGACCTGACCTACCGGCGGCGGGGGCAGGCCCCGGCGGGCCAGTCCGCGCCCGGTTGACCGGCGGGGAGGTCCACCCGCGCGCCGGCGAGCGATGCAGGCTTGACGCCCACCCCCGGATCAAGCGTCAATTTCTGGCTCCGTGATCCCAGCGCGAGCCCTGCCATGACCCCAGCCGACCCCGCCGACCCCGGCGCCGACCTCAACAGCGCCGGCCCCGCCGACCCTGACGCCGCCCCCCAGCGCGCCGCCGACGGCAGGTTCCTGAAAGGCAGCACCGGCAACCGCAAGGGCCGCGCCCCCGGCCCCCAGGGCCAGCCAGGCCTGACCCCGCCGCTCCGCCGCCGCGTCTCCACCGAGGTCGGCGGCAAGAAGCGCCGCCTGAACATCGTCGACGCCGTGATGCGCCAGCTGGGCGACCGCGCCCTGGCCGGCGACCTGGCCGCCAGCCGCGAGTTCCTGCGCCTGGCCCAGGCCGAGAAGGCCGCCGCCGCCCGCGCCGCCCGCGAAGAGGCCGAGGCCCGCGCCTGGGAGGAGGAGAACGCCCCGCTGCCCAAGCTCAGGTTCAACGGCGGCCGCAACCCCAGCCCCCTGGAGCGCGTCCTCTTCACCCTGGGCGCCGCCACCGAAGGCGAGACCGAGACGATGGGCAACGGCGACCCCTACACCCACCTGCCCACCCTGGCGCAATGGGTTGTCGACGCCGCCCATGCGCGCGATCCGGGGCTGGCGGAGCGGTTGACCGCGGGGGAGCAATTCAATGTGGAGAGGGCGCTGCGGGGGTGGCGGTCGGTGGAGTGAGCGGACTCTCCCGGACGGGTGGCCTAAAACGGCCTTGCTAGGCCTGCCGGGCACAATCTAAGCAGGCTGCGGGGGAATCGATGAACTCAAGCGTGAACAGCGATCTCGGCTTCGAGGCCGACCTATTCAAGGCCGCCGACAAGCTGCGGGGCAACCTGGAGCCGTCGGAGTACAAGCACGTCGCGCTGGGTCTGATCTTCCTGAAGTACATTTCCGAGGCGTTCGAGGCGCAGCACGCGCGGTTGTCCGGCGAGGAATTCGCGGACCCCGAGGACCCCGAGGAATACCTCGCCGCCAACGTCTTCTGGGTGCCGCAGGAGGCGCGCTGGGCGCACCTCAAGGCCAACGCCAAGCGCACCGAAATCACCTTCACCGACGTCACCACCGGCAAGGAAAAGAAGGGCGACATCGGCGGGCTGATCGACAACGCCATGGAGGCGATCGAGAAGGCCAACATCAAGGTCCTGAAGGACGTCCTGCCTAAGGGCTACGCCCGGCCCCAGCTCGACAAGACCATGCTGGGCGAGCTGATTGATCTGTTTTCCAACGTCGACATGCGCGGCGATCACAGTCAGGCGCGCGACCGGCTGGGTCGGGCCTATGAGTATTTCATCTCGCAGTTCGCCGGCGCCGAAGGGCGGCGGGGCGGCGAGTTCTACACGCCGCGCTCGGTGGTGCTGACCATCGTCGAGATGCTGGAGCCCGGACAGTGGCGCGTCTACGATCCCTGCTGCGGATCAGGCGGCATGTTCGTCCAGTCCGAGCGTTTCATCGAGGACCACCAGGGCAAGCGTTCCGACATCGCCATCTACGGTCAGGAGCGCAACCACACCACCTGGCGCCTGTGCCGGATGAACCTGGCGGTGCGCGGCATCGACGCGGACATCCGCTGGAACAACGAGGGCAGCTTCCTGCGCGACGAGTTCGCGCAGCTGAAGTTCGACTTCGTCATGGCCAACCCGCCATTCAATATCTCCGACTGGTGGCAGCCGCATCTGGAAGGCGATGCGCGCTGGGCCTATGGCCAGCCGCCCCAGGGCAACGCCAATTTCGCCTGGCTGCAGCACATCATCCACCACTTGGCGCCGCGCGGCACGGCGGGCGTGGTGCTGGCCAACGGCTCGATGTCGTCGCAGCAGTCGGGTGAGGGGGAAATCCGCAAGGCCCTGATCGAACAGGACCGGGTCGACTGCATGGTCGCCCTGCCGGGACAGCTGTTCTATTCGACCCAGATTCCCGCCTGCCTGTGGTTCCTGGCGCGCGACAAGAGCGCCAACGGTCACCGCGACCGCCGGGGCGAGATCCTGTTCATCGACGCCCGCAAGCTGGGCCACCTGGTCGACCGCACGCGGCGGGAGTTCACGGACGAAGAAACCTCCCTGATCGCTGAGACCTACCACCGCTGGCGGGGCAAGCCGGAAGCAGTCGCCGCTGCAGGGCTGGAACCTTACGCTGATGAGCCTGGCTTCTGCCGTTCTTCGACGCTGGATGAGGTGCGCGGCCACGGTCACGTTCTGACCCCGGGCCGCTATGTCGGCGCTGCAGATTTCGAGGATGACGGCGTCAGCTTCGAGGATAGGTTTGGGGGGCTGCGGGTGAAGCTGACGCAGCAGTTCGAAGCGGGCCGAGTGCTAGAGGCGCGGATTGAGGCGGCGTTGGGTAGCGCTAGCACCAATGGCTGAGTTTCCGATTGCGGCACTGGGAGAATTGGCAAGCCCTCGAAAGGGTTCGATCGCGATCGGACCATTTGGGTCTCGAATGAAGGCGGACACCTATGTGTCGTCTGGCGTGCCTGTCATTCGAGGCACCAACATTTCAGATGGCCGTTCCCTTAAGGGGGAGTGGGTCTTCGTCACTGAGCAATTTGCGGCCGAGATGCCCAATTGCATTGTTGAGGCCGGAGACCTGGTGTTTCCGCACCGTGGTTCTATTGGTGAAGTGGCTCTTGTAGAAGCGGAGACAGCACCAATGGTGTTGTCGTCCAGCATGATGAAGTTTCGGCCAGACCCGGAGCGTCTGAACAGCCGCTTTGTCTACTACTATTTTAAGTCGATTGCTGGTCGCGAGGAGATCCTGCGCTTCGGATCTCAGGTGGGGACCCCAGGGATAGGCCAGCCCTTGGCGTCACTTCGGCAATTCCGACTTCCTCTCCCTGACGTTGATGTTCAGGATCAAATTGCTGCGGTCCTTTCCACACTTGACGACAAGATCGAGCTGAACCGGCGGATGAACGAGACGCTGGAGGCGATGGCCCAGGCGATCTTCCGCGATTGGTTTGTCGACTTCGGCCCCGTCCGCCGCAAATTGGAAGGCGCAACAGACCCGGTCGCGATCATGGGCGGGCTGATGCTTGATCCCGCGCGCGCTGCAGAGTTGGCGGTGCTGTTCCCGGATGGGTTCGGCGAGGATGAGCTACCTGTGGGGTGGGCTCGATCGCCATTCATGGAAGTCGCGAAACTGATTTCGGGCGGCACGCCAAAGACTGACCGCGCCGACTATTGGAACGGCGAGATCGCCTGGGCGAGTGCAAAGGACGTCAGCCAATGTGCCGACGCTTTTCTGCTGCAGACCGAGCGAACCATTACGCCACTCGGCCTGAACGAGAGCAGCACTAAGGTCGTTCCCAGGTTTTCTACCGTGGTCGTGGCTCGGGGCGCGACGACCGGCCGGTTCTGCATGTTCGGCAGCGACATCACCATGAACCAGACCTGCTACGCGCTGGAAAGTCGGTTCGGTGCACCCTTTTGGCTGAACTGCGCTTTCAAGAGTCTGGTGCAGGAGCTTGTGCAAGGCGCGCATGGATCAGTGTTTGACACTATCACAACTAGCACCTTCGACCGCGCGGCAACCGTCGTTCCGAATGGTGAATTGATGCGGGTTTTCGAGCAGCTGGCGGAACCGCTATTTCACCGAGTCCTGGCGGCGCTGAATGAAAACCGAACCCTCGCCGAAACCCGCGACTACCTGCTGCCGCGGCTCATGTCTGGCCAAGTGCGAGTACGTGATGTCGGGATTCGTCCCGTTGGGAAGCAATGACGATGGAGTACTTCCGGCAGCGCTTCGTCGATGAACTGAACAACGACGGTGAAATTGAGATTGGCGGGCACGTTTGGTCGCGCCACGACGTATTGGTTACAATGGATGAGGATGCGGAACGCGAACTGTTCCGCGATTGGGTCAACGAAGCTAAGCTCGCCGCGAAAACTCGGGTGCGAGAGTTCTTGACCCAAACGGGCTGCCTCGAAAGGTTCGCGACGCTCTCAAATCGCTGCCAGCAAGGCAATGTGGTGCCGTTCGTTGGCGCAGGGATGTCCGTCGCCAGCGGGTTTTTACCGTGGGGGTCGTTCCTGGAGTCCTTGGTAGCGGACGCTCCAGATTCCTTAGGGGCGGTCAGTGCGCATATCGCGGACGGGCGCTTTGAAGAGGCAGCGCAAGTTGTCTTTGATGTCCTTGGGCCAATTGGTCTCGCGGAAGAAGTTCACAACCGCCTCGGGCAACATATAAACCGCGCTGAGGGGGCTGCTTGCTTGCTGCCGGAAGTGTTCCAAGCTGAGGTAATTACGACGAACTTCGACTATGAGCTTC
>CAZRKY010000138.1:0-8885 GCA_964600375.1 uncultured Caulobacteraceae bacterium
CGGCTCATTCGCCGATGGCGCGGGCATAGGCGGCCAGGGTCGCATCGGTCATGGCACGCGCCGAATAGAGGCTGCGCACCCGCGCCTGCCCTGCCTTGCCCATTGCCGCCCGGCGCTTGGGCCCGGCGTCGAGCGCCATCGCCAGGGCGCCGGCCCAGGCCTCGACGTCCCCCGCCTTCGCCCGCCAGCCGGTCTCGCCTGGAACCACGGTTTCGATCATGCCGCCCAAGTCCGAGGCGATCACCGGCCGGCCCATGGCCTGGGGCTCGACCGCCGTGCGTCCGAAGCTCTCGGGCACAACAGAGGGCACGGCGACGATGTCGGCCACCAGGTAAGCGGCCGGCATGTCGACGCAGTGGCCCAGCACCTTCACCGCGTCGTCGAGCTTCGCCGCCCGCACCGCCGCCTCCACCTCGGCCCGGTAGGCCGAGCGCCCCTGGTCGTCGCCGACCAGCAGGATCAGGAAGTCGCGACGGCCCTCGGCGGCCAGACGCGCGGCGGCCTGCACCAACGGCAATTGCCCCTTGATCCGGGTCAGTCGGCCGGCCAGCAGGATCTTCACCCGGCCGTCGTTCCTGGCCACGCCCCACGACTTGCGCAGCGCATCGACGCGCGCCGGCGCGACCTTGCCCACGTCGAAGCGATCGAGGTCGACCCCGCGATTGATGGTCACGACCTTGCCGGGGTCGAGGCGGTGTTCCTTGATCAGGTGCTCGCGGGTGAAGGCGGAGTTGGCGATGGTCAGCCGCCCTCGCGTCATCACCGCATTGTACCAACGCTTGATCGGCGACCTGGCCTTGTAGATGCCGTGGTAGGTGGCGATCCACGGGATGCCCGTCAGGAACGACGCCAACCAGACGCTGAACGCCGGCGCCCTGGAGCGGACGTGCAGCAGGTCGACGTCCTCGCGCCGGGCCAGCACCGCCAGCCGCCAGCCGTTGATCAGCCCCAGCAGGGGGTTCTTGGTGTTGACCGGCATCGGGACGAAGACGCCGCCCGCGGCCTCAAGCTCGCCGACCAGCCGCCCGCCCGTCGAAGCCACAAGGGCGCGGCCCCCCGCCTCGACCACCGCGGCGGCCACCTCCACCGCCGAACGCTCCGCCCCGCCCGCGCCGAGATCGGGGATGACTTGCAGGACCGTCAGTTTCTTGGGAGCCATGGGGGGCAATTAGCCGAAACCGGGACGCGCCGCCAATGACCGAACACTCCGGCTTCCTCGACCGTGACGGCGAACGGCTCGCCTGGCGCAGGATCGACGGGTCCGGCCCGACCGTCGTCTGGCTGGGGGGCTTTCGCTCCGACATGACCGGGACGAAGGCCCAGGCCCTTGCGGACGCGGCTACAGCCGGCGGCTGGTCCTTCCTGCGCTTCGACTATTCCGCCCACGGCGCCTCGAGCGGCGACTGGCTGGAGGCCACCATCGGGCGGTGGAAGTCCGACACGCTCGCGGTGATCGACGCGCTGAGCGAAGGGCCCCTGGTGCTGGTGGGCTCGTCCATGGGCGGCTGGATGGCCTGCCTGGCGGCGATCGCCCGGCCCGAGCGCCTGCACGCGCTTGTCCTGATCGCCCCGGCGCCGGACTTCACCGAGCGGCTGATGCGGCCCGGCCTCAGCCCCGACGCCCTGCGAGAACTCGACCTCAACGGCGTGTGGATGCAGCCCGACGCCTTCGACGGCCCCTACGCCATCACCCGCCGCTTTCTCGACGAGGGCCGCGACCACCTGATCCTTGGCGGACGGGTCCCCATCGCCTGTCCCGTGCGCATCCTGCAGGGCCAGAAGGACGACGCGGTGCCCTGGGCCCATGCCCTGGCCCTGGCCGACGCGCTGGAGAGCCAGGATGTGGTGTTCACCCTGAAGAAGTCCGGCGACCACCGCCTCTCCGCGCCGGACGACATCGCGCGCCTGATCGAGACGGTGTCCGAGGTCCGCGCGACGCGGCCTGCGTAGAATCCCGAACGACGGCGCCCTACCGCAACGGCTGCGAACGGCGCTAAGGTGTCGATGCAATCAGCTTGGGTGGCGTTATGCGGGTCCTGGTTCTGGGCGGCGATGGTTTCTGCGGGTGGCCGACGGCCCTGCATCTTTCCGCGCGCGGATGGGATGTGGGCATCGTCGACAACCTGTCGCGACGGAACATCGACAACGAGCTGGAAGTCCAGTCGCTGACCCCGATCCGCACCCACGGCGAGCGCATCCGGGCCTGGAAGGAACTGACCGGGCGCACCATCGAATTCCACAACCTGACGCTGGGGACCGACTACGACCGCTTCCTGGCCCTGTTGAAGTCCTTCCGCCCCGACGCGGTGGTCCACTTCGCCGAGCAGCGCGCCGCGCCCTATTCGATGAAGTCGGCCCAGCACAAGCGCTACACCGTCTCCAACAACCTCGGCGCCACCAACGATGTGCTGGCCGCCATCGTGGAGAGCGGGCTCGACATCCACCTGGCGCACCTGGGGACCATGGGGGTCTATGGCTACACCACCGCCGGCCTGCGCATCCCCGAGGGCTATCTGACCGTCACGGTCGATACCGACCTCGGGCCGCAGTCGCAGGAGATCCTGTTCCCGCCCAACCCCGGCTCGATCTACCACCTGACCAAGACCCAGGACGCGCTGCTGTTCCAGTTCTATGCGCGCAACGACAAGCTTCGGATCACCGACCTGCACCAGGGCATCGTCTGGGGCACCCAGACCGAGGAGACCCGGCTGGATGAGCGGCTGATCAATCGCTTCGACTACGACGGCGACTACGGCACTGTGCTGAACCGGTTCCTGATGCAGGCGGCGGTGGGCTATCCCCTGACCGTGCACGGTTCCGGCGGCCAGACGCGGGCCTTCATCCACATCCAGGACACGGTGCGCTGTGTCGAGCTGGCGCTCCGCAACCCGCCCAAGCGCGGTGAGCGGGTCTCCATCCTGAACCAGATGACAGAGTGTCGCCGGGTGCGCGATCTGGCCGCCATGGTCTCGGAGATGACCGGGGCCGAGATCCATAACGTTCCCAACCCCCGCCAGGAGGCCGACGAGAACGAACTCGTGGTCGCCAACGACCGCTTCAAGGGCTTGGGCCTGGCGCCCGTCACCCTCGCCGAGGGCATGCTGAACGAAGTCACCGAGATCGCGCGCAAGTACGCCGACCGGGCGGACCTGACCAAGATCCCGTGCGTTTCGCACTGGAACGCCGACCGCGCCGCCGCCGCCGATCCGGGCCCGACGCCGCAGTTGAAGGCGGCAGAGGGCTGAGGCGCACGGTTTGAACGTCCTGGTATTCGGCTGCGGCTATCTTGGAAGCGCCTTCGCCGCGCGACGCCGGGCCGAAGGGGATGCGGTGACCGTCACCGCGCGCCGGCCCGACCACAACAGCGAGCTTCAGGCGCAGGGCTTTTCGGTCGTGAATCCCGCCGATCGCGACGCCCTGGCGGCCGCCGCGGGAAAGTCCGACGCCATCCTGGTCACCGCCCCGCCCGACGAGGACGGCTGTCCCGGCCTGCGCAGCCTGGTCCCCGCGCTGGCCCGCTCGGGCGGTTTCCCGGGATGGGTCGGCTATGTTTCGACCACCGGCGTCTATGGCGACCGGGACGGGGGCTGGGTGTTTGAACACTCCGAACAGAACGCCGCCACCCTCAAGGCCGCCCGCCGGGTCGCCGCCGAACGCGACTGGCTGGAGGTCGGTCGCGGCATGGGCCTGACGGTCTGTGTCTTCCGCCTGCCCGCCATCTACGGCCCCGGCCGTTCGCCGTTCGAGAAGCTGCGCGACGGCACGGCCAGGCGAATCCGCAAGCCCGGCCAGGTCTTCAACCGCATCCACCGCGACGACGCCGTCGAGGGGCTCTGCGCCTCGCTGAGGAAGCCCCGGCCCGGCGCGGCCTACAACCTGTGCGACGACGACCCCGTCGGCGCCGACGACTTCACTGAATATGCCGCGGCCCTGCTGGGGCTGCCCGCCCCGCCCGAGACCGACTGGATGGACGCCGAAGTCGGCGAGGGGATGCGGCGCTTCTACCTCGACAACAAACGCGTCTCGAACGCCCTCGCCAAGGCTGAACTGGGCTGGCGACCCCGCTACGCCGACTGGCGCGACGGGCTGAAGGCGGTGCTGCTGGCCGAACAGCATTCGATCTGAAGGGCCCGATGGGCGGCTGGCGGCCCGTCGAGGACAGGCCGCCCGGGAGGATATCTACCTCAGCGGCAAGAAGACCTCCGCTACCGCCTCGTGCTCAGGGACCTCGGGAAAGAAGCTCAGTCGCTGGCAATAGATTGGGAAATCGCGGGTTTCCTCGCCGCTGGCCGGAAGCCATTCGCGATAAAGGTAGAGCGCTGCGGGCTCCAGATTGTCGGTGGCGCCGACCACGCGCAGCACTGCGCAGCGCCCGCCGGGAATCTCGCCGGACTGGATTCGCTCGCCGTCCGGCTCGATGGGCTGGTCGGTCCCGACACAAAGGTCCACGCTGTAGTCAACAGGCGACTCCGGGCGTCGCTCGGATCGCCAGACGTTGAAAGTGGGACTCGTCTTTGGATGAAGGCCATTGGCCCTGCGCCAGGCGATGAAACGCTGGATGGTGGCCCCCAGCGTCGCGGGGCTCCCCCGGTGTTCCATGATGGCCACCGGGGTGGTCGATACCTCTCGGATGGTCACGTCTTGAGGGGTGAATGTCTGCTGCACTAGCTTGCTCCTTGCTTTGTCCAAAGGCCCGAAGGCCGCAAGCCACGGCTCCCAGTCGGGAGACTTCCGGAACGACGACGGCGATTGTCCAAACCTCTGCCGAAACGCTCGGGCGAAGGCGTCCGGCGCCTCATAGCCGGCATCCATCGCAATCTGGGTGACACTCTGGGCGTCCCGATAGACCAGCCGGTGCGAAGCGCGCTTCAGACGGGCAAGCTGGACATAGCGATGCATGGACAGCCCGAAGGTCGCCGTGAATTGCCGATGGAAATGAAACTTCGAGAAGGCGGCGACGCCGCTCACCGTCTCGAGGTCCATGTCACCGTCGAGATGCCGGTCGATATGGTCCAGCACCCTTTGCATCCGAGCCTGGTAGTTTTGGATTGCCGCCGTCATCGCGCCTTTCTCCGTGGCCCGGGACAACTAGGCGCTCGCGGTTACACCGCGCTCCACCGATATTGCGGTGTTCGCGCTGGCGCAGGCTAGGCCTTCAGCAGCGCTTCGATCGCGGCCCGGGCGTCGGCGCCCAGGTCCGGGCGCTTCAGCGCGATGCCGACGTTGGCGCGCAGCAGGCCGATCTTGTCGCCGCAGTCGTAGGTCTCGCCCTCGTAGCGCCAGCCATAGAACGGCTGGGACTTCATCAGCCGCGCCATGGCGTCGGTCAGCTGGATCTCGCCGCCCGCGCCCTTCTCCTGGGCCTCCAGCGCGCCGAAGATTTCCGGCCGCAGGATGTAACGGCCCGCGATCGCCAGATTGGACGGCGCGCTGCCCTGGGCAGGCTTTTCGACCATGCCGCTCATCTCGTAGAGGCGGCCGTCCTGCTTCACCGGCGCGATCACCCCGTACTTGTGGGTCTCCGAATCCGGCACTTCCTCGACCGCGATGATGTTGGCGCCGGTCTTCTCGTAGGCTTCCACCAGCTGCTTCAGGCAGGGCGTCTTCGCCTCGACGATCACATCGGGCAGCAGGACGGCGAAGGGTTCGTCGCCGATCACGTCCCGCGCGCACCAGACGGCGTGGCCAAGCCCCAGCGGCGCCATCTGGCGCACGAAGCTCATCTCGCCGGGCTGGGCCAGCTCGGCGCGGATCTCGGCCAGCATCGCGTTCTTGCCCTTGCCTTCCAGCTGGGCCTCAAGCTCGGGATGGTGGTCGAAGTAGTTCTCGATGGCTTCCTTGCCGCGGCCGGTGACGAAGACGAAGTGCTCGATTCCCGCCGCACGCGCCTCGGCCACGATGTAGGAGACAATCGGCCGGTCGACGACGTTCAGCATCTCCTTTGGCGTGTTCTTGGCGCCGGGCAGGACGCGGGTCCCCAGACCGGCGACGGGCAGGACGGCTTTGCGAACGCGGGGTTGGGCGGCCAAGGCAGGTGTCTCCGAAGGTTCATGCATCGCTTAGGCCGTGGCGCGCGTTTCGCCAAGACGGCGCGGAGGGCTGCGTGTTCCGGGGCTGGACCGGAGGGCAGCGCGACCGCTAGTTATGGAATGATCCGCACAAGGACTTGCCGATGATCCGCCGCACCGCCCTGACCGTCTCCCTGGCCTCCGCGGCCCTGTTGCTGGCCGCCTGCGGTCCCGGCGCCGGCAAGACCGACAAGGGCAATCCTGCCATGCCGGCCCCTGACCCGGCCCGCGCCGCGCGCACCAACGGTTTCGACAAGGACGGCAAGCCGATCGACGCAGTCCAGGCCGCGACCATGAACGAGGCCGACCTGCCGCCGCTGAAGGGCGCGGGCCCGGCGCCCGACGTTCCGCCTGCGCCGCCGTTCGAGGCGCCGGAGAAGAAGTAGGCTAGAGCAGCCGCTTCGCCGCCTCGCAGAAGGCGTCCACGTCCACGTCGTCGTGATACAGGCCGATGCCGGCGCGCAGGACGTCGTCGCGCACGTCGGTGACCACATTGGCGTCCATCAGGGTCTTCTTCCAGGCCTGGGCGTCCGGATGGCGGAAGGCGATGAAGCGGGCCCGCGGGCCGTTGCCCATGGGGTTCAGGATCTCGGCCTCGGACAGCTTGCCCGCTTCGCCGGCGGCGATCTTGTCCAGCATCCGGCGCGACAGGGCGTCCACCTTCGAACAGACATCGGCGGTGGTCAGGCCCTCCGCCCGGTGCACGTCGAAGACGGCGTTCAGGCGATAGATGCCGGTGGAATCGAAGGTGCCGCCCAGGAAGCGTGAGCCGTCGGCCGCGAACCCCACGCCGCCCACGGTCGGCGCCTGCAGGTCGCCGAACTCGGCGAACCAGCCGGTGATCTCGGGCCGCCGGGCATAGCCCGCCGGCGCGTGCAGGAAGCCGCAGCCCTCGCCGGCCATGGCGTATTTGTAGCCGCCGGCCATGTAGAAGAGCCGGTCGTGGACCGTCGACAGGTCCACCGGGATGGCGCGGAACGAATGGTAGCCATCCACCACCACCCATGTCCTGTCGGGATGGGCCAGCGCCGCGAGGTCCTCCAGGCGCTGGAAGACCCGACCCGACTTGAAGAAGACGTGGCTGAGGAAAATGATGTCCCAGGTCTGCGACCGAGCCGCCTCGATGAAGCGCTCATCGAAGGTGTCGAAGGGCTCGCAGGCCACGCGGGTGATCTCGGCGTGGCCCTCCTCCACCCAGCGCGCGCCCTGGCGGCGGAAGGAATGGAATTCGCCGTCCGTGGACAGCACCTTGATCGGGCCCGGTTTCGTCCAGGCCGAGAACAGCCGCACCAGCAACTCGTGGGTGTTGGGCGAAAACGCGATGGTGTCCGGGTCGGGCAGGCCCAGCTCTTCGGCGACATTCTTCTGGGCGGCCGGATAGACCTCCTCGAACACCTTGTCCCACTTGCGGTCGGCCAGCTGCACCCCATCGGTCCAGCACTGGATCTGGGCGTCCAGGGTCACGTCAGGCCACAGGTGGTGGCTGTGAGCGGCGAAGTGAATCCGCTCGGGGTTGGACTGAATGGCGCGCGAGAAGAGGGGTTTGTAGCTGGGCATGGTCATCAGGCCTGCATCGTCCAGCCCTCGACGCCCATGGCCGCCTGCTTGACGGCCTCCGAGCGGGTCGGGTGGGGATGGCAGACCCGGGCGATGTCCTCCGAAGCGCCGCCGAAGGCCATGGTGATACAGACCTCGCCGATCATCTCGCCGACCTGCGGCCCCATCATGTGGACCCCCAGCAGCCGGTCGGTCCTGGCGTCAGCAAGCACCTTCACCAGCCCCTCGGTCTCGTGGTTGATCTTGGCGCGGGAATTGGCGGTGAAGGGGAACTTGCCGGTCTTGTAGGCGACGCCCTCGGCCTTCAGCTGGTCCTCGGTCTTCCCGACCCAGGCGACCTCGGGGTAGGTGTAGACGACGCTGGGGACCAGGTCGTAGTCGACGTGCCCAGCCTTGCCGGCGATCAGCTCGATAACCGCGACCGCGTCCTCCTCGGCCTTGTGCGCCAGCATCGGCCCCAGGATGGCGTCGCCGATGGCCCAGACGCCGTCGACTCCGGTCTTGAAGTGATTGGTCGCGACGAAGCCGCGGGCGTCGACCGTGACGCCGATCTCCTTGAGACCGAGGCCTTGCGTGTAGGGACGCCGGCCGATGGCGACCAGAACCACGTCGGCGGAGATCTTTTCGGCCGCCCCGCCCAGCGCCGGCTCGACGGTCAGTTCGACGCCGGCCTCGCTGACGGCGGCGCCCATGACGCGCGAACCCAGCTTGAACTTCATGCCCTGCTTGGTGAGCGCGCGCTGGAAGGCGGTGGCGATCTCGGTGTCCATGCCGGGCGAGATGCGGTCGAAGAACTCGATCACCGTCACCTCGGCGCCCAGGCGGCGCCAGACCGAGCCGAGCTCCAGCCCGATGATGCCGGCGCCGACCACGACCATCGACTTGGGCACGGACGGCAACGACAGGGCGCCGGTGGAGTCGACCACCTTGGCGCCGTCGAAGGCGACGCCCGGCAGGGGGGTGGGTTCGGACCCGGTGGCGATGACGATGTTCTTCGCGTCGTAGGTCTTCACCGAGCCGTCGGCGGCGGTCACCTCCACCTTGCCCGGCGCGGCGATGCGGCCGCGGCCCCTCAGCCAGTCGACCTTGTTCTTCTTGAACAGGAACTCAATGCCCTTGGTCAGGGCGGTGACGCTCTCGGTCTTGGAGACCATCATCTGCGGCAGGTTGAGCGTCGGCGTCACATCGATGCCGATCTTGGCGAAATCCCTGTTGGCCAGCTCGTAGAGCTCCGAGGCGTGCAGCAGCGCCTTGGAGGGC
>CAZRKY010000139.1:0-8839 GCA_964600375.1 uncultured Caulobacteraceae bacterium
CGAGGTCTTCCCGGACCTCGAGGGCCAGGGCTTCTTCCAGCTGCTGGACGGCGTCTATGCCTCCGGCGAACGCTATGTGACCCGCTCGATGGCCATCCGGCTGACCGGCGAGGAGGAGGAGCGTTTCCTCGACTTCGTCTACGAGCCGGTGCGCGACGACAACGGCGCGGTCACCGGCGTCTTCGTCGGCGGCTACGACGTCACCGACGCCGAACGGGCCCAACGGGCGCTGGAGGCCAGCCGCGAGCGCTACCGCGTCCTGCCGAGCTGAGCGACCAGCTACGGGATCTGCACGAACCGGCGGAGATCGGCTACGCCGCCGCCCGGCTGCTGGGCGGGCTGCTGCAAACCAGCCGGGTCGGTTACGGCACCATCGACCCTGACGTCGACACCCTGCACGTCGACCAGGACTGGAACGCGCCGGGGGTCGAGACCCTCTCCGGCGTCGTGCCGCTGCGCGACTACGGCAGCTTCATCGACAGCCTCAAGCGCGGCGAATTCATCCGCATCGACGACGTCCGCCTGGACCTGCGCACGGCGATGGCCGCCGAGGCGCTCGAGGGCCGCAGCGCGCGCGCCTTCGTCAACGTCCCGATCATCGAGCAGGGCCGGTTGGTGGCCGTCCTCTATGTGAACGACGCCCGGGTGCGGAACTGGACCAGCGACGAGCTGGCGCTGATCCGGGAAGTCGCCGAACGCACCCGCACCACCGTCGAGCGCGCCCGCGCCGACCAGGCCGTGCGCAGCAGCGAGGCGCGGCTGCGCTTCCTGGACGAACTCGGCCAGGCCGTCGGCTCGCTCTCGGACGCCGACGACATCCTGACCATCACCACCCGGCTGGTGGGCGAGCACCTGGGCGTGGGCGTCTGCGCCTATGCCGACATGGACGAGGACCAGGACGGCTTCACCATTCGCGGCGACTGGACCGCCCCGGGCGCGGCCAGCATCGTTGGCCACTACAGGCTGGCGGACTTCGGCCAGAGGGCGGTGTCCCGCCTCACCGCCGGCGAGCCTCTGATCCTGAACGACAACGCCGCCGAACTGCCGGCCGAAGCTGCGGCCGCGTTCCAGGCCATCGGCATCCGCGCCACCGTCTGCATGCCGTTGGTCAAATCGGGCCGGCTGACGGCGCTTATGGCCATTCACCACAACGCGCCGCACGTCTGGAACGCCGAGGAGATGGCGTTGATCCGCGAGGTGACGGAGCGCTCCTGGGCCCACGTGGAGCGCGCCGCCGCCGAGGCCGAGGTGCGGGCCAACGAAGAGAACTTCCGCACCCTGGCGCGCGCCATGCCCAACCAGGTTTGGACCTCGCCGCCGAACGGCCAGCTCGACTGGTTCAACGAGCAGGTCTACGCCTTCAGCGGCGCCGAGCGGGGCAGCCTGGACGGCGAGGGTTGGGCAGTGATGGTCCACCCCGACGACCTGGCCCACGCCGCCGAACGCTGGGGCCAGGCCCTGGCCGACGGCGACTTCTACGAGACCGAGTTCCGCCTGCGCCGCGCCGACGGCGCCTGGCGCTGGCACATCGCGCGCGCCGTGCCGATCAAGAGCGAGCGCGGCGAGGTGATCCGCTGGATCGGCACCAACACCGACATCCAGGACCAGAAGGAAACCGCCGAAGCCCTCAGCCTGCTGAACGCCACCCTGGAAGAACGCGTCGCCGAGCGCACCAGCGAGCTGATGAAGACCCAGGACGCCCTTCGCCAGGCGCAGAAGATGGAGGCGGTCGGACAGCTGACCGGCGGCATCGCCCACGACTTCAACAACCTGCTGACCGGCATCGCGGGCAGCCTGGAACTGCTGCAGAAGCGCCTCAACGAGGGCCGCAGCGACGGGGTGGCGCGCTACATCGACCTGGCCCAGACCGCCACCCGCCGCGCCGCCTCCCTCACCCAGCGCCTGCTGGCCTTCTCGCGCCGCCAGACCCTCGACCCCAAGGCCACCGACCTGAACCGGCTGGTCGCCGGCATGGAGGACCTGATCCGCCGAACGGTGGGCCCCTCGATCGAGGTCGAGGTGGTCGGCGCGGGCGGCCTGTGGGTTACGCGGGTCGATGTCTCGCAGCTGGAGAACTCGCTGCTGAACCTGGCGATCAACGCGCGCGACGCCATGCCCGAGGGCGGCCGGATCACCATCGAGACCGCCAACAAGTGGCTGGACCAGCGCGCCGCGCGCGACCGTGACCTGCCGCCGGGCCAGTACGTCTCGCTGTGCGTGACCGACACCGGCACGGGCATGCCGCAATCGGTCATCGACCGCGCCTTCGACCCCTTCTTCACCACCAAGCCGATCGGCCAGGGCACCGGCCTGGGCCTGTCCATGATCCACGGCTTCGCCCGCCAGTCCGGGGGCCAGGTGCGCATCTATTCCGAGGTCGGCAAGGGCACGACCATGTGCCTGTACTTCCCGCGCTTCTCCGGAACGGTCGATGCGGTGGACATGCCCGAGCCCGACGAGGAGGTCGCCTCGAGCCTGGGCGAGACGGTGATGGTCATCGACGACGAGGCCGCCATCCGGATGCTGATCGCCGAGGTGCTGGACGAGGCCGGCTACCGGGTGCTGGAGGCCGCCGACGGCCCCGCTGGCCTGGAGATCCTGCAATCCGACGCGCGGATCGACCTGCTGATCACCGACGTCGGCCTGCCGGGGGGGCTGAACGGCCGTCAGGTCGCGGATGCGGCGCGGGCCACGCGGCCGGACCTCAAGGTCCTGTTCGTCACGGGCTATGCCGAGAACGCCGTGGTCGGCAACGGACACCTGGACGCCGGAATGGCGGTGATGACCAAGCCGTTCGCCGTCGCCGCCCTGGCCGCGCGCGTGCGTGAAATCATTGAAGGGTAGCGACAAAGCGCCGTGGGACGCCGCCCCACAGGCATGTTACCGCCCCTTCGCGGCGCGTTGCGGACGCGAGGAGACTCCCCGCCATGGCTGAAGATCCTCCCTCGGACATCGTCGAGGGCCTTTTGCAGACACCCGATCTGGCCGGAGCGCTGGAGAGCGACCGGTTCAAGCAGTTCCTCGACCACCTTCCGATCGCCACCGCCGTCTCGGTCCTCGGGCCGCCCGAGCGCGTGGTCTATGCCAACCATGAGTTCGAACGCCTGACCGGCCAGGGCCAGGCCGAGATCGTCGGCGAAAGCTGGGGCCGGCTCCCGGGCCGGGCCGCCGAGCCCGGGTCGGACCGGCGGCTGAGCGACGCCCTGGACGACGAGGCGGACTTCCTGGGCGCCTTCACCCTCCCGCGCGACGGTGATCCCGGCGACCTGGACGTCGACGTCTGGTCCAGCATCATCGAGGACGACGACGGCAAACCGGTGTTCCGCCTGGTGGCCATGGCGGAGACCGGACCCCGCACTCCCTCGATCATGGACGAGCTGGAAGCCCGGCTGCGCGAGAAGGACACCCAGCTGAAGGAGCTTCAGCACCGGGTGAAGAACAATCTGCAGATGATCACCGCCCTCATCCGGGTGGAGGCGCGCGGCATTTCGGACAAGACCCTGGGCGAGGGATTCGACCGGTTGGCCGGACGGGTCGAGGCCCTGGGCCTGCTCTACCGGCAGCTGGGCACGGGCGATCCGCTGGAGCCGGTCGACCTCGGCGTCTATCTCAGCGGCATCGCCTCGGCGGTCATCGGCGCCCACGCGGTCGAGGGCATCCGGCTGGACCTGCAGGTCGACACCTGGCCGGTGTCCATCGACGTGGCCATGCCCACGGGCCTGGTGGTCAATGAGCTGCTGACCAACGCCCTGAAGCACGCCTTTACGGGCCGCGAGGGCGGAACGATCCTGCTGCACAGCAAGACCACCGATACCGGCTGCCGGGTCGTCGTCGCCGACGACGGGGTGGGCCTGCCCGAAGGCGCCGTCTGGCCCAAGCCGGGCAAGCTGTCGTCGCTGATCGTCAAGTCGCTGGTGCAGAACGCCAAGGCGACGCTGGTGGTCGAGTCCGCGCCGGGCAGGGGCATGAAGGTGACCATCGAATTCAGCCGCGAGGACGCCGCGCCCGACGCGTGAGCATATCGACTTCGCACCTGCGAACAGGCAGAAGGCGGGTCATGCCCCACGGCCAAGCCACCGCCCGTTTCACTGTCGACCTCGATGCGCTCGCGGCGAACTACGCGACCCTGCGCGCCCTGGCCGGCGGCGCCGAGGTGGCGGCGATGCTCAAGGCCAACGCCTACGGCCTCGGCGAGGACGTGGTGGGCCGCAGGCTGTGGGCCGAGGGTGTGCGCAGCTACTTCACCGCAGGCGTCCTGGGGGCCGAGGCCCTGCGCCGGCTGCTGGGACCCGAGGCCGACGTCTATGTGCTGGACGGCTGCCGGCCGGGCGACGCGGAGCGGCTGATCGCCTCGGGCCTGATACCCGTGCTGAACAGCCTTGAGCAGATCGCCGACTGGAAGGCCGGCGGCGGGGCGAGCCACCGCGCGGCCCTGCATATCGATACCGGCATGAACCGGCTGGGGCTGCGGCCCGAGCAGGCCCAGGCGGCCGCGGAGGCGGGCCTCAACATCATCCTGGTGATGAGCCACCTGGCCTGCGGCGACGTCGAGGGTCACGGGATGAACCCGGGCCAGTTGGCCGCCTTCCAGGCCGCACGGGCGCTGTTTCCGAAGGCGCGCGCCAGCCTGGCCAATTCCGGCGGCATCTTCCACGGCGCCGCGTTCGCCTTCGACATGGTCCGCCCAGGGGTCACCATGTACGGCTGCGGCCCGTTCGGCCGCCCCGACCCGCGCATCGTGGCGGTCGCCACCCTGGAGGCCGAGATCCTGCAGGTGCGCGACGTGCCGGCGGGCGAGAGCATCGGCTACGCCGCCAGCTTCACGGCGCCGCACGACATGCGCATCGCCACGGTCGGGATCGGATACGCCGACGGCGTGCTGCGCTCCAACCAGCCGAACGGCAAGGTCTGGTTCGACGGGGCGCTCAGGCCCATCGTCGGGCGGATTTCCATGGATACGTTGGCGGTCGACATGACCGGCTGCGCGGCGGCCAGGGCGGGACAGTTCGTCGAGCTGTTCGGGCCCCACCTGCCGGTGGACGACGCGGCGGCGGCGGCGGGTACCATCGCCTATGAGCTGCTGACCAGTGTGGGATCGCGGGTTGAGCGGGTGGTCCGCCCGAAGGGCTGATACCGGGCTTATTCTATTGTTTTATATAAAATATTTCAAATATCGCCGCTGACAACCCCCTGCGAAATGCGCCGGGGGCGGGAGATCAGGCCGCGCGGGCCATGGCTTCGAGGCGGTTGAAGCCGACCGCGGCGACGGCGGCCTTCAGGTCGGCCATGGCGACGCCCTGGCCCTCGGCCTCGACCATGAAGCGCTCGGCCACGACCACGGAATAGGCGCCGGAGCGGTCGGCCGAGTCATATTTCTCGGAGGTCAGGCGGCCGCCGGCATTGCCGACCCGCTCGTACTTGCCGCCGGTCTGTTCGGAGTGGTTGACGTTGAAGGCCGAGCCCAGCTGGGCGAAGGCCGCGGCCCCGCCCAGGTCGGTCACCGACAGGTCGATGCGGCCTTCGCCGCGGGTGTAGCTGGCGCGGGCCGAGGCGGTGTTCATGCCCCCTGCCCCGGCCGAGGCGGAGGTGATCTCGCCGCGCGTGAAGCCGGCCACCGTTCCGGGCAGCATCTGCGACAGGGCCTCGGCCGCCACCGGCTGGACCGCCGCCCGGTTCGGCCCCTCCGCCAGCGCCGAGGCGATGGCCGCGTCGGCCGCCTTTCCGGCGGCCTCCGCGCGTCCGAGGTCGACCGAGCCGTAGCCCGGCACGTTCATGGTCCCGGTCACTGACCCATTGTCGGCGTAGAGCCCGGTCCGCCCCATGCCGGTCATGGCGCCCAGCACCGAGCCGATCACCACATTGACGATCACCGCCGCGACGATGACCACGATGGTGTAGGTCAGCGCCTTCTCGGCCGGCGCCTTCATCAGCACCGGCAGGCCGAGGTACAGCAGATAGAGGCCATAGAGCCCGCCCAGGGCGGCCAGGATCGCGAGCGCCGGCAGCAGCTGGAAGATCCCCGCCACCCAGGCGGCGGTCATGGAATAGGTCGCCACCTTGAAGGCCTGGATGCGGTTCTTCTCGCCGCCGAACTGGGGCGCCAGGAACTCGATGACCAGGGCCAGCACCGCCAGGCCCACCAGCGACAGCACATAGGTCCCGACCGCGACGCTGAGCGCATTCATCAGCGGCGGGCGATAGGTGACTCCGAACCAGCCGTAGCCGAACACCAGCGAGCCGATCAGGCTGGCGACCGCGGGGATGGCGGCCAACAGCACGGCGTAGCCGACGAACAGGCCCTGGATGGTGGCCGGCTCGGCGTTGATGACGGCCCACTCCTCCTTTGGCTTGAGCAGGATGCCCTTCACGCGCGTCACGATGGACTGCGCCTGGGGCGAGAGGTTCATTTCGGTCATGGCGTCTCCTTGCATCGGCTCCGGCGAGTCGGCCGTGTCGTTCCGCGGCAACGCTAACGCCGTTATTCGTCGCTCGCGAGCGTGGCCGCAGCCTATTGCGCCCCGAATCGCGGGAAACTGCGCCCGTCGGTCTGCGGGATAGTTGTTGGAGACGGCCCATGGCGCGCGAGGGCGCGGTCTACGTCTGCCAGGCCTGCGGCGCCGTCCATGCCAAGTGGGCCGGTCAGTGCCCCGCCTGTGCGGAATGGAACACCCTGGTCGAAGAGGTCCAGGCCTCCCGCCCCCCCGGCGCGCTGAAGCCCGCCAAGGGTGCGCGCCGCCGCGGCGTCGAGTTCGAGACCCTGGAGGCCGAAACGCCTGAGCCGCCGCGCATCGCCACCGGCGTGGGCGAGTTCGACCGCGTCTGCGGCGGGGGCGTGGTGCCGGGCTCGGCGATCCTGCTGGCCGGCGACCCGGGCGTGGGCAAGTCGACCCTGTTGTTGCAGGTCTGCGCCAACGCCGCCCTGGGCGGGGCGCGGGTGGCCTATATTTCCGGCGAGGAGGCGGTCGAACAGATCCGCAGCCGCGCCGCGCGCATGGGCGTGGCCCAGGCCCCGGTGAAGCTGGCGGCCGAGACCGCGCTGCGCGACATCCTGGAAGCCCTGAAATCCGAGCCGTTCGACCTGGTGGTGGTCGACTCCATCCAGACCCTGTGGAGCGATGCGCTGGAGGCCGGCCCCGGCTCCGTCGCCCAGGTGCGCGCCTGTGCGGGCGAGCTGGTGCGTCTGGCCAAGAAGAAGGGCGTGGCGGTCATCCTCGTCGGGCACGTCACCAAGGACGGGCAAATAGCGGGTCCGCGCGTGGTCGAGCACATGGTCGACGCGGTGCTCAGCTTCGAGGGGGAGCGCGGCTATCCCTTCCGCATCCTGCGCGCGGCCAAGAACCGCTTCGGCGCCACCGACGAGATCGGGGTGTTCGAGATGGGCGACGCGGGCCTGCGCGAGGTGCGCAACCCCTCGGCCCTGTTCCTCGGCGAAGGCGGCGAGCGGGCGGCGGGCGCGGCGGTCTTCGCCGGCATCGAGGGATCGCGCCCGGTGCTGGTCGAATTTCAGGCGCTTGTGGCGCCCTCGGCATACGGCACCCCCCGCCGCGCCGTGGTAGGATGGGACTCCGGGCGGTTGGCGATGGTGCTGGCCGTACTCGAGTCCCGGTGCGGCCTTGGATTTGGCGATCGCGATGTCTACCTGAACGTCGCCGGCGGCTTGCGCATCATCGAGCCGGCGGCGGATCTGGCGGCGGCGGCGGCGCTGGCGTCTTCGGCGCTTGAGACGCCCCTGCCCCAGGGCTGTGTCGTCTTCGGTGAGATCAGCCTGTCGGGCGAAGTTCGGTCGGTGGGCCGCATGGAGGCGCGGATGAGAGAAGCAGCCAAGCTGGGATTCGACCAGGCGCTCGCGCCCATGGCCGCGGGCGAAGGCTCGCCGCCCTTGGCCGTGGCGGGCGCCGGCCGACTGGCCGACGCGGTGCGTCGCATCGGCGACGACACCTGGCCGGCGGCCTCAAAGGTGCGCGCATGACCTTCTTCGACGGCCTGGCCCTGACCATCATCGCCATCTCGGCGCTGGCGGGCTTCTTCCGCGGCGGCGCCAAGGAAATCGTCAGCCTGTTCTCCTTCCTGCTGGCCGGCCTCATCGCCCTGCTGGCCCTGCCCTTCACCGGCAGGGTCGGGCGCTCGCTGCTGGACCCCGACTGGGCCGGCACGGTGGCCGCGGTGGTGGTGGTGTTCGTGTTCGTGGGCCTGCTGCTGCGCCTGCTGGCGGGGTGGCTCAGCCGCACCATGCAGGAAAGCGATCACCTGGGCGGAGCCGACCGTTTCGCGGGCCTCGGGTTCGGCCTGCTGCGCGCATTGGTCATCCTGGGCGTTATCCACCTGATGCTCTATGCCGCCACCCCGGCGGGCCGGATTCCGGGATGGTACCGCAACGCCATGGTCTATCCGGCCGCCGCCAGCTCGGCGCGGGTGCTGCAGCTGGTGCTGCCGACCTGGGCCAAGGTGGCCGACAGCGTGGCGCCGGTGGTGGAAGACAGCGTAAGACGCGGCGCCTCGGACCAGCCGCAATCAAGCGATACCAGCCCGGCCCGCCGGTAAGCCCTGAAGACCCGTGGAGATTATTCGATGAGCGCCCACCGAGAGTTCGTCCACCGGGTCCCCGTGCGCGACCCCGAGGACGATATCCCGCGGCTCGAGTGCGGCGTGTTCGGCGTCTATGGCGTCGATGACGCCGCCGCGGTCACGGCGCTCGGCCTGCACGCCCTGCAGCACCGCGGCCAGGAAGCCTGCGGCATCGCCGCCTTCGACGGCGCCAAGTTCCACACCGAGCGCCACCTGGGCCTGGTGGGCGACGCCTTCACCTCGTCCGATCTGGTCGAACGCCTGCCGGGCTCGG
>CAZRKY010000140.1:0-8780 GCA_964600375.1 uncultured Caulobacteraceae bacterium
TCCTCCATGGCCTCGATCATGGCCACGCCGATGCGGTCCTTCACCGAGGAGATCGGATTGAAGAACTCTAGCTTGGCGACCACCTCGCCCTTGGGCTTTTCCTCCGCCGAAAGCCGCGGCAGGGCGACGATCGGGGTGTCGCCGATGGTGTCCAGTATGGACGCGTAGATCTTGCCGCGTCCGGCCTTCCTGTGGCGGGCGGCCGTATAGCTGGAGAAGTCGGTCATGGCGGGGCTCCCGGCGACTGAGCAGGGAACATGGCGAGCCATTCGGCAAAATGCCAGCGTCAGGCGAGCCGATCAGCCGCCGACGGCCAAGAAGCCCGGGTTGTCAAAGCCGCGTCCGGCCTTGCCGTAGCCGAGCGTCTCGCCGGCCTCGGTGATGACGCGGCCGCCGGCGGCTTCCAGCACCGCCTGGCCCGCCGCCGTATCCCACTCCATGGTCCGGCCCGGCCGGGGATAGACGTCGGCCGACCCCTCGGCGATGAGGCAGAACTTCACCGACGAATCCATGCCGCGCCAATCCTTGCAGCCGTATTTGGCGGCGATGCGGTTGGCCTCGTCCTCGGCCACGGTGTGGCTGAGCAGGGCCAGGCCGCCGCCCTGGGGCTTCTGCCGCGCCTTGATCTGGCGGGCGGTGGTTTCACCGAACTTGCGCTTGTAGGCCCCGCCCTCGGCGGTGAACCAGACCAGGCCCGACGCGGGCGCAGCGACGGCGCCGGCGACCGGCTTGCCGTTCTCGACCAGGCCGATGTTGACGGTGAAGGCCTCGGTGCCGCGCAGGAACCCCTTGGTCCCGTCCAGCGGATCGACCAGGAAAAACGCCTTGGCGGCCGTGGCGGGAGCGCCGTCGCGGGCGACCTCTTCCTCGGCAATGACGGGAATGCGCGGGAACTGGGCGGCCAGGCGCTTGAGGATCAGGACCTCGGCGGCATGGTCGGCCTCGGTCACCGGGCTGTCATCAGCCTTGTGGTCGACGGCTACCTGGGCGCGCCAGAACGGCATGATGAGCGCGGAGGCTTCCTCGACGATGTCGGCGAGGAGCTTGCCGATGTCGGCGGGGTCGGCCGAGGCCGGCGATTGGGCGGCGGTTGCGGAATCGTTCACCGGCGGACCCTAGGACACGGCCAGACTTTGAAACAGGTGCAAATCACCTCAGTTTCGAATCGTTGCAGAGGCGCCGCATGACCCTTCCCGAACTCTCCCCCGAAAGCACCGTTGAACTTGCTGAGGAAACCGTTCCCGGCGCCCGCGAGCCGCTGGGCGAAACGGCCCTGGCGTCCTATCTCTCCGCCAAGCTGTGCCACGATTTCATCAGCCCGGCCGGCGCCATCGTCTCCGGTCTGGACCTGCTGAAGGACCCGAGCGCGCAGGACATGCGCGACGACGCGATCGGGCTCATCGAGGCCAGCGCCAGGAAACTGGTGGAAATCGTCCAGTTCTGCCGCGTGGCCTACGGCGCGGCCACGACCTCGGAGCGATTCGACTCAGCCGAGCTGGAAAAGATGGTGCGCGAGGCCTTCTCCCACATGCGCGCCGAGCTGGTCTGGAACGTCGAGCTCGCGACCTTCGAGAAGCCCGCCGCCCGCGCCTTCCTCAACCTCGCCCAGCTCGCCGGCCACGCCCTGCCGATGGGCGGCGAGGCGACCATCGCCGTGAAGACCGAGCGCGACGAGGTGGTCATGACCACGGTCTCAAAGGGCCCCAAGGCGCGCCTGAAGGCCGAGACCATCACCGGCCTGAAGGGCGAACAGCTGAACGAGGGCCTGGCCGGGCAGTGGATCCAGGGATTCTGGCTGGCCGCGGTCGTGCGCGAGGCGGGCGGGCGTCTCCTGGTCGACACGGGCGAAGACATTGTGTCGCTGACGGTCCGGATTCCGGCCTGACCAAACGACTCCTTAACCGTGGCCCGCGAGATTAGGGCCAAGCGGAAAAAGGCGCCCCGGCGTCCGGCCCCGCGCGTGTGGAGCCTTCGTCGCGCATGAAGACCTGTCTGATCGTTGATGACAGCCGGATCATCCGCAAGGTCGCGCGGCGGATCCTGGAGGAACTCGACTTCGAGGTGGCGGAAGCCGCCGACGGGTCCGAGGCCCTGACCTACTGCCGCTCCGAAATGCCCGACGCCATCCTGCTGGACTGGGTCATGCCGGTGATGGACGGGGTGACCTTCCTGCGCCAGCTGCGCGCCGAGACCGGCGGGCGCTCGCCCAAGGTCATCTTCTGCACCGCCGAGACCGAGCCGCGGCGCATCCGCGAGGCCCTGGCCGCCGGCGCCGACGAATACATGATGAAGCCGTTCGACGGCGACATCCTGGAATCCAAGCTGTCAGAAACGGGGCTGGTGTGACGACCTTCTCCCCCGGCCATGTCGATCACCTGGCGGCCATCCTGAAGGCCGTCTCGGGTTTCGTGCTGTCCGCCGACAAGCACTACCTGATCGAACCCCGCCTGGCGCCGGTCGCGCGCCGCTTCGGCATGGCCTCGGTGGAGGCCGTGCTCGGCAAGCTGCGCGGCAGCCCCGACGAGGACCTGATCTGGGCCGTGGCCGAGGCCATGAGCGTCAACGAGACCACCTTCTTCCGCGACCGCCACCCCTTCGAGCTGTTCCGCGACGAGATCGCGCCTGCCATCGCCTCGCGCCGTCCGGGCGGCAAGGTGAAGGTCTGGTGCGCCGGCGTCGCCACCGGCCAGGAGGCCTATTCCCTGGCCATGCTGGGCGAGGGCCTGCAGGGCGTGAACCTGGAGATTCTGGGCGCCGACTTCTCCCAGCGCTGTCTCGAGAAGGCCCAGGCGGGGGTCTACACCCAGTTCGAGGTCCAGCGCGGCCTGCCGATCCGCATGCTGGTCGACCATTTCGACAAGCAGGACGAGATGTGGCGCGCCAACGCCAGGCTTCGCCAGGCGATTCACTGGCGCAAGCTGAACCTGATGGGCGACTTCCGGGGGCTGGGGCCGTTTGACGTGGTTTTCTGCCGCAACGTCCTGCCCTACTTCGATCCCGACACACGCCGGCTGGTGCTGGAGAAGATCGCCGCTGTCATGGCGCCGGACGGGTTCCTGTTCCTGGGCGCGTCAGAGACCGCCATGGAAACCGACGCCTTCCGGCCAACGCCGGGCCGGCGGGGGCTCTATGCGCGCGACCCCGGGTTCCGCAAGGCGGCGTAATTCGGTGACAGTGTACTAATTCCGGCAATCCAATCCGCCGCTGCCCCAAGCGTGGAATGGAATTAGTACATTGTCACCGAATCACGTGGCGGCCCGCTCGCTCCGAGTCAGAGCTTCACGACCTCGCCGTCTTCCTTGGTGAAGCTCGCGGGCTTGCGCTCAAGCACATCGAATATCCGCTCCGACGGCCGGGCCATGACCGCGCCCCTGGGCGTCTGGACGATGGGGCGGTCGACCAGAATCGGGTGGGCGACCATGGCGTCCAGGATGGCGTCGTCCGTGGCGTCCGGCGCGGTCAGTCCCAGCTCTTCGGCCGGTGTGCCCTTCACCCGCATGATGGCGCGCGGGGACTTGCCCATGGCGGCCAGCAGGGCCTTCAGCCGATCCCTGGTCCAGCCTTCCTTCACGTACTCGACCACCGTCGGCGCGTAGCCGGCAGCTTTCGCCATCGCCAGCGCGTTGCGCGACGTTCCGCACTTGGGATTGTGGAAGATGGTGACGGGGAAGTCGCTCATCTCAGGCGGCTTCCAGGGCCAGCTTTTCCAGGCGCTCGGCCATGCGGTTGATCGCATCGACGGCCGGGGTGAGGTCGGCCTCGGCGGCGGGCGCCGCCGCGCCACCGGTCTTCTGCAGCCGCTCCAGCTGGCCGCGGATGTCGGCCAACTCGTCGCTAACCAGCAGCGCCGCCATCAGGAACAGGCGCAGGTCGCCGACCTGGCCCACGTCACGGCCGATCTGGCGCACATGGTCGTCGAACTGGCGCGCCAGCTGCCGGACCCGGTCTTCCTGGCCGTCGGCGCAGCCAACGCTGTAGGGCCGGCCGTTCACTTCCACCGTCACGGTCGCCATGGTCAGGCCTCCTCGAGCACGGCGCGGATTTCGGCCGCCGCCTTATCCAGCGCCGCGGAGGCTTGCGCCGCCGCCTGTTCCAGCTCGCGCTCGCGACCGGGGTCACCCTTGGCGAACAGGTCGTCATCGCCCGACGGCGAATGGGCCGCCGCGTCCGCCTTCGCCTTGAGGTCCCGCACCCGGGTCTCGACCGCGCCCATCGCCTTGGTCAGGCGGGCGATCGCCGCGTCCAGGTCGGCAGCAGAGCCGCTCATCTTGGCCTCCATGGGTGGTGCGTCACGAATCCGTATAGAACGCGAGCCGGGCGTCAGGTAAAGCGCCCCGCATCCCTCCCCGGATTTTTTCGGCCCACGCTTTGACTGGAGTCCCGATGGCCCCCGCCCCCGGACCGACCACCGCTACGCCCCAGCAGATGGCTGACGCCATTCGCGTCCTCGCCATGGACGCCGTGCAGCAGGCGAATTCCGGCCACCCCGGCATGCCCATGGGCATGGCTGACGTGGCCACGGTGCTGTTCACGAAGTTCCTCAAGTTCGACGCCGCCAACCCGCAATGGCCGGACCGCGACCGCTTTGTCCTGTCGGCCGGCCACGGCTCGATGCTGCAGTACGCGCTGCTGCACCTGACCGGCTCCAAGACCATGACGGCCGACCAGCTGCGCAACTTCCGCAAGCTGGGCTCCCTGACCGCCGGCCACCCCGAATTCGGCCACACGCCCGGCGTCGAGACCACCACCGGCCCGCTGGGCCAGGGCCTGGCCAACGCCGTCGGCATGGCCATGGCCGAGCGCCACCTGAACGCGCGCTTCGGCGACGACCTGGTCGATCACCGCACCTGGGTGATCGCCGGCGACGGCTGCCTGATGGAGGGCGTCAGCCACGAGGCGATCTCGCTGGCGGGGCGCTTCAAGCTGAACCGCCTGTGCGTGCTTTGGGACGACAACCGCATCACTATCGATGGCTCCATCGAGCTGTCGGAGACCGGCGATCAGCTGGCCCGCTTCAGGGCCGCCGGCTGGGCGGTGAAGGCCATCGACGGTCACGACCACGGGCAGATCCGCCGCGCCATGAGTTGGGCCATCCGTCAGGACAGGCCGACGCTGATCGCCTGCCGCACCAAGATCGGCCGCGGCGCCGCGACCATGGAAGGCAGCCACAAGACCCACGGCGCGGCCCTGGGCCCCGACGAGGTCGCCGCCACACGCAAGGCGCTTGGCTGGACCCTGCCGCCGTTCGAAATCCCCGACGCGGTCGCCAGCGCCTGGAAGAAGGCCGGCCGCCGCTCGGGCCGCTTCCGCCGCCAGTGGGAGTCCAATCTCAAGGGCCACCCGGACAACGACAGCTTCACCCGCGCCATGAAGGGCGACCTGCCCTCCAACGCCTTCGAGCACATCGACCAGCAAATCGTCGTCCAGACCGCCGCCAAGCCGACCGCCGCCACGCGCGTGTCCTCCGGCGCGGCGCTGGAGGCCCTGTTCCCCTGGATCCCGGAGATGGTGGGCGGCTCGGCCGACCTGACCGGCTCGAACAACACCTTCATCAAGGGCACGGCGATCTTCGATACGCCCGACTACGCGGGCCGCTACGTGAACTGGGGCGTGCGCGAGCACGGCATGGCCGCGGCCATGAACGGCATGGCGCTGCACGGCGGCGTCATTCCCTACGCCGGCACCTTCCTGGTCTTCTCGGACTATTCCCGCCCTTCGATCCGTCTGGCGGCCCTGATGGGCATCCGGGTGATCCACGTCCTGACCCATGATTCCATCGGCCTGGGCGAGGACGGCCCGACGCACCAGCCGGTCGAGCACCTGGCGGCGCTCCGCGCCATGCCCAACCTCAACGTCTTCCGCCCCGCCGACCAAGTGGAGACCATGGAGTGCTGGAAGCTGGCGCTGGAGGCCAAGGGCTCGCCCTCGGCCATGGCCCTGTCGCGCCAGAACACGCCGGCCGCCCGCATCGAACCGGCGGAGGAGAACCTCTGCGCCCGCGGCGCCTATGAGTTGCGCGCCGCCGACGGCGAGGCCCGGGTGACCATCTTCGCCACCGGCACAGAGGTCGAGATCGCGCTGGCCGCCCGCGACCAGTTGCAGGACGAGGGCATCCCCACCCGCGTGGTCTCGGTCCCCTGTTTCGAGCTGTTCGAAAAGCAGTCCCCCGCCTACCGCAAGGCGGTGATCGGCCACGCCACCGCCCGTGTCGCGGTCGAGGCCGCCGTCAAGCAGGGCTGGGAACGCTTCCTCGGCGAGGTCGGCAAGTTCGTCGGCATGTCCAGCTTCGGCGCCAGCGCCCCTGCGCCCAAGCTCTACGAGCACTTCGGCATCACCGCCGCCGCTGTGGTCGCGGCCGCCCGGGACCAGCTGTGAGCACGCACAGCCTCGTCGCCGTCACGCTCGTCGTCCCCGACTACGATGAGGCCATCGCCTACTTCACGGGCGTGTTGGGCTTCGAGCTGACGGCCGACGAGCCGCGCGAGAACGGCAAGCGCTGGGTGACGGTGCGGCCGCGCGGTTCGGCCTGTGAACTTCTGTTGGCCAAGGCCGCCAACGAGCGCCAGAGCGCCGCCATCGGCGCCCAGACCGGCGGACGGGTGGCGTTCTTCCTGCACACCGACGACTGGGCCCGCGACCACGCCGCCTGGACGGCAAAGGGCGTGAAGTTCGTCGAAGGTCCCCGCTACGAGCCCTATGGGACCGTCGGCGTCTTCGAAGACCGTTACGGCAATCGCTGGGACCTCATCCAGCCCAAGGCCTGATCATGAAACTCGGCACGCCCCTCTCCCCCTCCGCCACCCGCGTCATGCTCCTGGGCTCCGGCGAGCTCGGCAAGGAGGTGGTGATCGAACTGCAGCGCCTCGGCGTCGAGACCATCGCGGTCGACCGCTACGCGAACGCGCCGGCCATGCAGGTCGCCCACCGCAGCCACGTCGTGACCATGACCGACCCGGCGGCGCTTAGGGCCGTGATCGCGCTGGAGCGGCCGCACCTGATCGTGCCGGAGATCGAGGCCATCGCCACGGAGGTGCTCGCCGCCGTCGAGGCCGAAGGGCTGGCCACGGTGATCCCGACCGCGCGGGCCACCCAGCTGACCATGAACCGCGAGGGCATTCGCCGCCTGGCCGCCGAGCAGCTCGGCATCCCGACCTCGCCCTACGCCTTCGCCGCCTCGGGCGCGGAGCTGGCGGCGGGCGCGCAGGCCGTCGGCTACCCATGCTTCGTCAAGCCGGTCATGAGCTCGTCGGGCAAGGGCCAGTCCTATGTCGAGAGCGCTGCCGATATCGGGGCCGCCTGGGACTACGCCCTGGCCGCCGGCCGGGTCGAGCAGGCCCTGGTGATCGTCGAGGGCCGCATCGATTTCGACTTCGAGATCACCTTGCTGACGGTCCGGTCGAAAGCCGCCGACGGTCAGACGGTGACCGGGTTCTGCGAGCCCGTTGGCCACCGCCAGGTGAAGGGCGACTATGTCGAGAGCTGGCAGCCCCAGGCCATGAGCCCGGCCGCCCTGGCGACGGCGAAGGACATCGCCGCCCGGGTCACCGGCGCGCTCGGCGGCCTCGGCCTGTTCGGGGTCGAGCTGTTCGTGAAGGGTGACCAGGTCTGGTTCTCGGAGGTCAGCCCCCGTCCGCATGACACCGGCCTGGTGACGCTCTGCACCCAGACCCTGTCGGAGTTCGCGCTCCACGCCCGCGCCATCCTCGGCCTGCCGGTCGACACCAGCCTGCGCAACCCGGGCGCCAGCGCGGTAATCTATGGCGGCATGGAAGCCCAGGGCATCGCCTTCGAAGGCGTGGCCGAGGCGCTGTCGGTCGAGGGGGCGGACGTGCGCCTGTTCGGCAAGCCCGAGAGCTTCGAGCGCCGCCGCATGGGCGTGGCCCTGGCGCGGGGCGCAACGGTCGACGAGGCCCGCGAACGGGCGCGCGAGGCCGCCGGCAAGGTCCGGCCGGTCAGGGGGTAGCGGCCACCGCGGCGACCGGCTGGGCCATCACCGCCCGCACCGCCGCGTCCATGGCCGGATCGCGCCCGGCCCGGCGGTCCGCCAGGGTGGTGAAGGCCTGGATGTCCGGCGCCACGCCCACGTGCTCCAGCCGGCGGCCGTCGGCGAGGCGCACGTCCTGCACGCTCATGTTGAAGCGGCCGCCGTCGGGCAGGCGACTTTGCATGGAGATCAGGACATTGCCCGAGGTCTGGCGGCCGACGATGGTCGCGCGGCCGGCGACCTGGAGTGCGCCGGGCACGAGCTCGGCTGCGCTGCGGCTGGCGCCCGACACCAGCACCGCCATCGGCCCGGCGAAGGGGGTGCAGCCGCCGCTGACCTTCATGTCGTAGGGCGCGGCGTTGCGCGAGCGGCTGATCGCCCAGGTCGAACCCTTGGGCACGAAGCAGGCCAGCACCGCCCGCGCCTCGGCCACCAGCCCGCCGCGGTTGGAACGGACGTCGAGGATCAGGCGCGTGCCCGGCGGCGCGCGGTCCAATTCCTTGTCAATCCAGCCGGCCGTGCCGCGGTCGAACTCGTCAAAGGCCAGCACCAGAACGCCCGGGGCCGCCCACCGCGCCTCATGCAGCGGCTTGCCGGCCATCAGCTGCGGCGTGATCGTCACCGGCCGGACGACGCCCGCCTCATCGACGAACTCGAGCGTCACCGGGGTGCCCGCCGTAAGGGGGGAGCCGGCGAACCAGGGGCGGCCGTTCAGACTGCGCAATTCCCAGCCCAGTTCGATCTCGGCCTGTTCGGCCGGCGACAGCTTGAGCAGCTCGCCGCCCGACTTGACCCA
>CAZRKY010000141.1:0-8778 GCA_964600375.1 uncultured Caulobacteraceae bacterium
GCCTCCCCGCGCTCGTCGACCCGAAGGGTCGCGACTACCAGAAGTACCGGGGCGATAACGCTGATCAGGGGGCCAAAATCAAAGTGTGCCGGGAGGTGCAGAAATTTGGCGGATCGTTCCCGATGGAGTCGGTTCTTCCGCCAAGCGACGTTTGGAAATTCGCCGTGGAGCGGCATCCAGAGATCGCCCGGGACGCCTTCATGGCCTCGGAGGAGCTCGACAATGACCTGATCACTAGTGACCGTCTGGCGGTCGATCGGCGAGGAAGGCGGCTTTCAGGGTTCGCTAGCGGCGATGACCTTCGCCAGAAGCAGCTGAAGTACCTCTACGCACGGCTGCGCGAGTCAAAGGTTCTCCCCACGACTAACGATCGCAAATGCGGGCTCGCCGTGGATCTCGGAAAGCCGATCTCGAATGTGGAAATCTACGAAACTGGCTATTTCGACAGTCTAGCCACCAACGAAGCATTTCGAAGCCGTCTCTGTTTGCGGGACAAGAACATTCTCGACGACGATGAGGACGACCTTCTTTTCGATCTGACGGAGAACTTCCCGGTCACGAGAAGTCCAGAAGACGTTGCTGCGGGCGTTGTGAGACTGTCGACCTTGCGTCGAGGCGCAATCGCCAACCACATGGGAATTACAACGCTGGCGCTGACAGAAGATCGACGCGTCCTCCTGATGAGGCAGGGCGACACAGCAATCGACCGCGGATCGGTGGTCGCATGTGGGTCTGGATCGTCAGACTACGCAGATATTAAGGACGCCTCGGACTCATCAGATCTCTTTTCAATCGTCCGCACAGGAATGGCACGCGAACTGTTCGAGGAAGGCTCAGCAAAGGCTGCTCTGGAGCGGATGGGGGTTCGCGGGGAGAAGGCGCAAGTCGCGGTGCTTCGAGAAACGACAACGGTGACCGGTTTCTTCCGGTGGGTAGATCGCTGTGGGAAGCCCGAGTTCGTTGGTGTGACGCGAGTTCCCTTCACGTTTGACGACATGCCCCCGGACCAAGTTGAAGTCCGAAAATTCAAGTATGATGCGGTTCGTATTGATCGGATGCGCGACTTTCCCGAGCTCCTCGCGTCGCTAGAGGCCAAGATGAGGGCTAGCGGCAAGCTGAGAATGGGTCTGAGTTCCTACATGGCGCTGCGTCGCTTGTGCCAGATCGCGGGCTACGAGCGATCCAGGTCGCCGCAGAAGATGGCCGCATTCGCGAAGGTGAGGGATCTGTTGCAGCTCTAGAGGCTCAGGCTCGCTCCCTTTTTGATGCGCAGATTGTAAGTCGGGGGCGAGCGCCCGAGACTACCCCCCGATGGCGTCCGTCGAGCAGGTGATCGCAGACTACGGCCCGGCGCTGGCGCGCATTGCGGGGTCGTATGAGCGCGACAGGGGCCTGCGCGACGACCTGGTGCAGGATATCGTCGCCGCCGTCTGGAAGGCCCTGCCCACCCTGCAGGACCCGGCCAAGCTCAAGCCGTTCGTGTTCCGCATCGCCCATAACCGGGCGGTCAGCCATGTGGCGCGCCAGGCGGCGCGGCCGCGGTCGGCGGAACTGTCCGAGGATCTGCCCGATGAGGGGCTGGACCCCGAGAGCCGGCTGGTGGAGCGCGAGCGATCGCGCCGGCTGGTCGAGGCCGTGCGCCGGCTTTCCCTGCCGTACCGGCAGGTGATCACCCTGCTTCTGGAAGACCTGAGCTACGAGGAGATCGCGGAGACCCTGGGACTGACGGTGACCAACGTCGGGGTGCGGATCAATCGCGCCAAGGCCCAGCTGAAGGCGATGCTGACCGATGAGTGACGAATTCCTGGACGACCTGCGCCGCAACTGGCGCGAACAGGACGCCGAGGTCGAGCTGGTGGCCGCTCGGCTGCGGCGCGGCCTGCTGGCGGGCAAGGTGATGCTGTGGCTTGAGACCGCCGTGGGCGTGGCCGGGCCGATCTTCGGGGTCTTCTGCACCTGGCTGGGGATCGAGCGGTCCAACAGCTTCCTGACCATCGGCGGGCTCAGCGTAGTGCTGTCGGCGCCCCTGTTCGCCTGGCTGGCCTGGCGCGCGCGTCGCGACGAGCCGGACTGGCAGGACGAGACGCCCGAGGGCGTGCTGCGCCAGATGATCGCGCGCACCCACACCACCGAGCGGCTGATGCGCCTGTGCCGCTGGCAGGGGTGGTTCCTGATCGGCCTGACCGCGGCGCTGTGGGCGGCCGCGCCCGCCGGCTTCGGCGACAGCGACCACCGGCTGATGCTGATCACGGCGTGGTTCGTGGCCTCGGCGCTGGCGGCATTCGGCTGGGCGCTGTGGCGCGAACGCGGGGCCCGGCGCGAGCGGGCGCGGTGCAAGGCGCTGCTGGCGGAATTCAAGTAGGGAGGCGCGGGCTTTGCAGCGGAGGCGACGAAGGTCCCGCTCTGGAACAACGCCCATGACCCAGCAATCCGTTCTCGCCAACTGGCCGGCCGACGGCCGCAAGCGCTATGGCCGCGAAATCATCCGCTTCAACAACCGGCTGGCCGAGACCGGACTGTTCACCGACGAGGCCCTGGCGGCCCTTCTCGACCGCCACCCGCGCGACCGCCGCGACTTCTGCACCATGAAGAAGAACCCGCCGCCGGGGGAAACCTGGATCGCGGGCGAGGCCAACGACCTGTCGGGCGCCGAAATCGTCCAGGCGGTGAAGACCGGCGCCCTGTGGGCCAGCTGCCGCGGGGCCATGGCGACCGATCCCCAGTACAAGCCCGTCTTCGACCGGCTGATGGCCGAGTTCTCCAAGGCCGCCGGCACGCCCATCCTGTCGGCCACCGCCAGCGTGCTGATCTCCGGGCCGGACATGGGGATCTTCTTCCACTGCGATCCGGCCGAGACGATGCTGTGGCACATCCGCGGCACCAAGACGCTCAACGTCTATCCGCGTACGGACGACTACATTCCGGAGACGGCGCTGGAGGCGATCCTCTTGAAGGAGAACCTGTCGGACGCACCCTGGCGCGACGAGATGGCCGCCGGCGCGACGCCGGTGACCCTGAACCCCGGCGAAAGCGTCTGCTGGCCGCTACACGGGCCGCACAATGTGCTGAACGGGCCGGACATGAACGTCTCGATCTCGGTGGAGTACACCACCCCCGCCTCGGCCATGACCAACGGGGTCTTCTACACCAACGGCATCCTGCGCCGCCGCGCCGGCCTGAAGCCGAGCTCGCGGACCACGCCCGCCCTGGTCAAGCCCGCCTACTGGGTGGCGGCCAAGGCGATCCGCACGCTTGCGCCGCCCAGGTACAACGCCGAGACGGTGCATCCGAGGCAGTTCGACATCGACCTCAGCGCCCCGGACAACATCCGGTGGCGGCCCGGCTGCGGCCCGCAGACCTACAACCGGGCGGCCTGAGCCGGACTAGCGGTCGCGCGTGTTCCAGGTCTCGAAGTCGAGGGTCATGGCGCGCGACTGGCCCTGGTTGGAGAAGCCGGTCACCCGGAACTGGCCCAGTCGGCCGTCGCCGGTGCGGTAGCAGAACTTCGACCCGACGTTCACCTGGCCCAGCGAGATGCGGTTGGCGCTCAGCATGGCGTCGCGGCAGTCTTCGCGCCCGCCGCTGACAAAGGCGATGCGCGCGCCGCCGACCGGCTCGAGATAGAGCTCGAACGCCGAGATCGCGTGGAACCACAGGTCCGCGCCGCCGCCGCCGACGCGGCCGGAATCGAGGTCCAGCTGGTAGGTCTGGCGCAATTCGACCGAGCCCTGGTTGTAGGCGCCGCCGGGGCCGCCGGGGGGGAACGGGCCGGGGTTGCCGTTGCCGGGCCAGTTGCCGCCGGGGCCGGGGTAGCCGGGGCGGCGGCGCTGGCAGTCAAAGCCGGTGCGGCGCGCCACGCAGTCGCGCCCGCGCGGCTCCAGCCGCATGATCTGGCCCGACTGGCCGTACTTGCAGGCGAGGGTGCGGCGGCCGCCGATGACCTGGATCTCGGTGCCGGACAGGCGGTCGACCGAAGGCGTGTTCCACCAGCCGTCGGGCAGCTGGGTGGTGATCTCGCGCCGGACCTGGCTCAGGGGGCAGTCGATGTCGTTGCGGCCGCGGCGCTCGAAGTCATCGCGGTCCAGCCAGCGTTCATCGGGAGCCTGGTCGCCGCGCCAACCCTGCTGGCCCGCACGCCAGTCGCGATCCTGAGGTTGGGCGACGGTCGGGCCGGTGGCCAAGGTGGCGACCGCCAGGACGGCCGACAGGGCGGCGGTGGCGAGCTTGCGCATGGGGTTCTCCTGTTGAATTTCCTACCGATACCACGGTTACGCTTGGCGGCCACCGCGGGTTCCCCGCCGCCTCATCCCATGGCGTAGATGACGCAGGCCCGGGCGGTCATGGGCTGCAACGGCGGCTGGATGGTCAGCTGCAACGCCGCGCCGGCGGCCTCCAGTTCGGCGCCGGGCGGCGGCGGGGGGGCCGGGGCGGCGACCGGTGCGACGGACTCAAAGGCCTGACGCTGCACCCGCGATCCCGTGACCGCATAGCCGTCGACATCGGTGGGCTGCAGGTCCTCACCGGTGACGGCCGGGCGCAGGGCCAG
Source organism: uncultured Caulobacteraceae bacterium (assembly GCA_964600375.1). GTDB lineage: Bacteria > Pseudomonadota > Alphaproteobacteria > Caulobacterales > Caulobacteraceae > JAEZEZ01. The sequence goes on from CAZRKY010000141.1 coordinate 4,547, forward strand.
GACATCGGTCTCGCAGACCCGGCCGGTGGGATCGATCACCTTGGGCGCCCCCAGACGCCCGCCGGCGGCTTCCACCGCCGAACGGGCCCGCCTCGCCGCGTCCTTCAGGGCCTCCTCGTACAGCCTGGTCTTCGCCTCGTTCGTCGGTTCGAGCCTGAAGCTCACGGGGTTGGTGGAGCTGGGCTGGGCGGCCACCACGGTGGAATAGACCCGCTGCACCAGGTTGGTGTCGCGCACCTCGATGCTGACATTGGCGCTGACCTGGTAGCGCTCGATCTTGTCGGCGCGGCGGTTCTCCAGGAGGTTGCCGTCCTTGTCGCGGTACTGCTCGTAGAGCGGCATGGTCGAGAAGGTCGTCTGCACCCGGATGTTGTCGCCGCCGATGCGCTGCAGCGCGGCGCCCAGTTCGCGGATCTTGGCGGCGGCTTTCTCGGTGGCCTTGGCCGGGTTGGAATCGACCACCTGGAAGCTGGCGCCCAGATAGGCGCGGTTGGCCTCGATTTCGGTGCGCACATAGCCGATGGAGGCGACCACCGGTTCGCGCATCCACCAGGGCGCGGGGACGTAGCGGGTGTCGCTGACCGACTGGCCGAAGGCGGCGGTGGAGACGGCGAAACTGGCGATCAGGCCCAGGACGACAGCGCGGCGCATGCGAAACTCCCTTTGCTAACCGTCACGCTGTCAGGAACCGTCGGGATCGTAAAGCGCGGGAGACTTGCGACCTTTTGCGGCTCGGCGCATTTTACGGGGGCAGGGCCGTTCGAAGTGGAGATGCGTTGCTATGCGCAAATTGATGTTCGCCGCGGCGATCGGCTTGATGGGGATGGCGGGGGCCGGAGCCGGCGTCGCGGAATCCCAACGGCAGGCGACGACCTACGTCTGTCTCGATCCCGGCGGCGGCAGCCGCGGCGCGATCTGCGACCGCACCCTGAACGCCAGCGCGGATAACTTCTGTCGCTGCCCCGGAAACACCGACAAGGTACGGGTCGAGGTCTGCTCGCCCGGCGAAAACCCTCCGGCCCAGTCGCACGCCTACGAGCTGGCGCTGCACCGCGCCTCCGCGGACGGCTCGCTGATCGGCGACAGCTACGAAGACCAGCGCATCTGCGTGCGCGATACGGTCAACGGCCGCGCGCGCTAGGGCCGCGCAGGACCATCACAGGCAGGCCCGGAGCCGGCGGAGACCGCACCGCCGGCTTCTGTCTGTTTCGCAACTGCGAACAGAACATTGATTGAGCGCCCCTGCACGCTTATATCCCCATAGCTACAAGGTGCCCGCGTAGGTGTGCGCCGCCGCAAGGAGAACAGCGCGTGCTGCTCACCATGATGAAGGCCAAGCTGCATCGGGCCACCGTGACCCGGGCGGACCTTGACTACGAAGGTTCGATCTCGATCGACAAGGACCTGCTCGACGCCTCGGGCATCCTGCCGCACGAGCAGGTCGACGTGCTCAACATCGCCAACGGCGCGCGCTTCACCACCTACGCCATCGAGGCCGAGCGGGGGTCGAAGACCATCGGCGTCAACGGCGCCGCCGCGCGCCTGGTCCAGAAGGGCGACAAGGTCATCATCGTCGCCTACGGCCAGCTGCCGGCCGAAGAGGCGCGCAACTACTCGCCGACGGTCGTCCTGCTGGACGAGACCAACACCCCCAAGAAGGCGGCCTAGGCCGCACGCGGCCCCGCCCAGGGGCGGAGCCGCGCGGTCTGCTAGTTCGCCAGTTCGTAGATCCCCTGGATGTCGATGCGCACGGTCAGTTGGCCGGGCTCGACCGGGGTCGAGTCGCTGACCACGTTCGCGGCCATGGCGCGGAACATGGGCTGGGGCGGGGTGTAGCCGCCGCCTTCGGTCAGGCTCTTCAGGCCCGCGATGCGCATGCCGGTTGCCTGGGCGTAGAGGTCGGCCTTGGCCTTCAGACGGCGCACGGCCTCGCGGCGGGCTTCATCCTCGGCGGCCTGAGGGTCGCGGATGCCGAAGGACACGCCGTTGATCTGGTTGGCGCCGGAGGCGACCACCGCGTCGACCACCGCGCCCAGCTTGTCCAGCTGGTAGACGGTGACGCTGACCTGGTTGGAGGCCTGGTAGCCGCGCAGGATCGGCGGCTTGTTGTCCTGGTAGGTGTACTGCGGCGACAGGTTCAGGCCCGAGGTCTGGATGTCCTTCTGCTCGATGCCCTGGCGGCGCAGGGCGGCGACCACGGCGCTCATCTTCTCGCGATTCATGCGCATGGCCTCGGCCGCCGTCAGGGCCTCGGTGGCCACGCCGGTGGTGATGGTGGCCATATCCGGCGCCACCTTGGCCTCGCCATAGGCCGACAGGCTCAGCATCGGACCGTGGGGGGCCATCATGTGGTGGCCGGCCGGCATGCCCGGGGCCTCCTGGGCCGCCGCCAGCCCGAAGCCGGCGAAGGTGACGACCGAGCCCATCAGGGCCGCACGCAACAGGGTCTTCATGGTGTCTCTCCGATTGGCCGGGCCCGGGGGCCACGGCGCCAGCCTATACCGTTACAGGCCCAGGGTGGCGCCCCTTCGCTGAACCGGCGATGACGCAACGGTGACGCCTGCGCGCCCGATCGGCGGCGGCTTTGCGGCGAGAAGGCTGGTAGGCCCGGCTGGACTCGAACCAGCAACCAGACCGTTATGAGCGGCCGGCTCTAACCAATTGAGCTACGGGCCTCCGCAGCATTGTCGCCGGTAACATGCGTCGCCCGCGCGCGGCAATGAACTAGCGCGCGCCAAGCCCCAGAAGCACTTCCTTCGGTATGCCGTGGTGGGCGATGACGGCTGCGTGGTCGCGCTGGCCCATGACCTCGCGCTGCACGAACAGCCCCCAGACCGCCTCGCGCGCGGCCTTCAACAGGGCGTCCCGGTCGGGGCCGTCCGCGCCGGCCGCAAGGGCGGCGAGCGCGCGCTCGACGTGGGCCCCGGCGCGACCCAGCGAGGCCGCCTTCTCTTCCGCGACTTCCGCCTCGATGGCGGCGAGCGCGCCGGCGCGGCTGGTCGGCCGCACGATCACCCCGCGGCCTTCTCGGCGCGGTCGATAAGGTCCTTCAGGCCCGGCAGCACCGCCATGATCTCCGCCTCGCGCTTCTTCCACTTCCCGGCCTCGGGAGCCGAGACGGTGTGTCCGCTGAGGGGAACGCTTTCGCCGAGCTCCTGATCCCACCCGAGGTCGAGCGCCTTGGCCAGGCGGCGCACCTCGCCTTGGGGACTGGCCACGAAGGCGTCGTAGCGGGCGATGAAGCGGCGGTCGGCGGGGATGGCGTCCAGGTCATCGAGCAGGATCTGCGTGGTCGCCGCCCATTGCCCGGCCACCACCTCGTTCAGCGGCTTGCCCGACAGCTCGCGCCAGCCGGGGGTCAGCAGCAGCGACCAGTTCAGCGTGTTCCGCCAGCCGGGCACGGTCGCATAGGTGTTGAAGCGGCCGCTCTCCCAGGCCTCCATCATCGAGGCCAGCACCTCGCGCGGGTCGCGGTGCAGGTAGACGAAGCGCGCCTCGGGGAAGGCCTTGGCCAGGAAGGGGATGCGGAGCGCATTCTTGGGCGTCTTCTCCAGCATCCGGATGCGGCCCTGGGGCGGGCGGCGGCCGTTGCGGTCGCGCAGCTCCGCCAGGAAGGCCTCGCGCAGTTCGGCCACGACCTCGGCGTCGGCGTCCGACGCATCCAGGCGATTGGAGTCCCAGCTGCGCGCCGGCATGCCCAGCGCCGGGATGCCCTCGATCAGGCCGTGGCTCTCGCCGCCGATGGTGAACAGGTCCGGCGCCTGGCTGAGGGTCTCGAACAGCACGCTCGAGCCCGAGCGCGGCGGATTGACCACGAAGATCGGCCGGTCGAAGTCCGGATCCGGTTCGGTGGGCAGGACCGCCGGGCCCGAGCCCTTGGCCGAGGGCTTGCGTGCCGGGCGCGGGGTGGCGGGGTTGTCGCGGCGCTCGCCGTCGGCATAGAGCCGCTCATGGTCGGCCAGACCCGGGTCGATCACCAGGTTGAACAGCACGTCCAGGAACAGCGAGCCGTTGCGCAGCACCAGGGTGTCGGCGCGGGCCGTGCGCAGGTCGCGCTGGATCCGTTCCAGCGCCTGGCGATAGGCCGGCCATCCGGCCCGGTCCTCGCCGTGCGCCGCCCACAGGCCCGCCCAGACGTGGAGGAAACGGGTAGTGGCCGCATAGGCCGCGGCGGCGGCGGGCTGGTTGGGCGCCAGCTCGTTGTAGAGGAAGCCGATGTGTTCGCGGGCTTC
>CAZRKY010000142.1:0-8728 GCA_964600375.1 uncultured Caulobacteraceae bacterium
GCAGAAGTCGACGGCCTCGCGGACCTCCGAGACCCCGTCGTTGAGCGTCTTTCCAGACTCGCGGCTGAGGATGGCCACCAGGCGGTCTGTGTTGGCCTCCAGCGCGTCGCCCATGGCGCGCAGCACCTTGGCCCGCCCAGCGCCGCCCTGACGGTCCCAGGCCACCTGGGCGTCGGCGCCCAGGCGCACGGCCTCGTCGATGTCGGACTGGGTGGCGTCGGAGACCTCGCCGACGGTGCGGCCGTGGTCGAAGGGGTTGAGCACGGCATGCTTGCCGCCCCCGGACTTCAGCTTGCCGCCGACGATGGGGCCGGCGGTCAGCTTTTCAGCGTCCAGCTTGGTGAAGACGGCGGCGATGCGGGCGCGTTCCTCGGCCTGGGAATAGTCGCGGCCGAGCGGGTTCTCGCGGGAGGATCCGTACATATGCCTCGGTGTGGGGATGCGGGGGTGGGGCCCCGGGTTGGCTTCAACGGCGGAAATGGGGTCGGCGACGACGTCGGCGGCCGGGACCCGCTCGTCGAGCAGGGCGTGGACGAAGGAGGAGTTGGCGCCGTTCTCCAGCAGGCGGCGCACCAGGTAAGGCAGCAGGTCTTCGTGCCCGCCGACGGGGGCGTAGGCGCGGAGCGTCACGTCGCCGTAGCGGGCGGCGGCGGCCTGATAGAGGGCCTCGCCCATGCCGTGCAGGCGCTGGAACTCGATCTTCACCCCGGCGTCGGCGGCCATCTGGTGGACGGCCACCAGGGTGTGGGCGTTGTGGGTGGCGAACTGGGCGTAGAGGTCGGGCGCCGCGGCGATCACCTCCCGGGCGCAGACCAGGTAGGAGAGGTCGGTGGCGGGCTTTGTCGTATAGACGGGGTAGTCAGGGCGGCCGGCGACCTGGGCGCGCTTGATCTCGGTATCCCAGTAGGCGCCCTTCACCAGTCGGACCATCAGCCGGCGCTTCGAACGGCGGGCGAGGTCGGCGACGCGGCGGATCACCTCGGGGCCGCGCTTCTGGTAGGCCTGCACCGCCAGGCCAAGGCCCGTCCAGGCGCCCAGATCCGGATCATGGGCCAGCCGGTCCAGCAGCTTCAGCGAAAGCGCCAGGCGGTCGGCCTCCTCGGCGTCGATGGTGCAGTTCAGGTCATAGCGCGCGGCGATCAGGCAAAGGCGCTTCACACGCGGCAACAGCTCGGCCCACACCCGGGCCTCCTGCACCGCCTCGTAACGCGGCGACAACGCGGAGAGCTTGATCGAGACCCCGTGGCCGGTCTCGGGGCCGCTGCCGCCTTTCGCCTTGCCGACCGCCTCAATGGCCTCGGCATAGATGCGCTCGTAGCGCTCTGCGTCATGGGCGGTGCGGGCGCCTTCGCCCAGCATGTCGAAGGAGCAGAGGTAGCCCTCCTTCTTCGAGCGCTTCAGCGCCGCGGCGATGTCGCGGCCCAGCACGAACTGCTCGCCCATGATGCGCACGGCCGCGGCGACAGCCTGACGGATCACCGGCTCGCCGATGCGGCCGGCCAGGTTGCGAAGGAAGCCTCCAAGGTCCTTCCTGGCGGCCTCGTCCACATCGACCAGATGGCCGGTCAGCATCAGGCCCCAGGTCGAGGCGTTGACGAACAGGCTGTCGGACTGGCCCAGGTGGCTGGCCCAGTCGGCCGACCCAATCTTCTCGGCAATGAGCTTGTCGCGGGTGCCCTCGTCGGGCGTGCGCAACAGCGCCTCCGCCAGGCACATCAGCGCCAGGCCCTCGCGGGTGCCCAGCGAGAATTCCTGCAGGAAGCTTTCGACCACGCCCTGGCGCTGGTTCGAGGTCCGCGCGGTCCGCACCAGGGCCTCGGCCTCGGCCACCACGGCGGCGCGCTCGGCGGGCGACAGGGGCTTGCGCGCCAGCAGGTCGCGCACGGCCTCGGCCTCATCCCTGAACTTGCCGGCATCCAGGCCGTCCCAGGCGCTTTCGCTCAAGTCCGCCTTGCGCGGCATCCAACGCTCCCAAAGGTACCGGGCGGGTCATAGACCTTAGGTCCCGGGCGGAAAAGGGGCGGCCTCGAGCGTCGCCTTGACTCTTTTGACTACAGTTGTAATCAATAGTCGTCATGAGCAAGGAAATGCACATTACGGCGGCCGAGAGCGTGGTAATGGATGTGCTCTGGCGTCAGCACCCCGCGACCGCCGAGGCCGTCATCGAGCGGGTCTCCGGTGAGGGCTGGAGCGACGCCACGGTCAAGACCCTGCTGGGGCGGCTGCTGACGCGCGGGATGATCGCGGCTGACCGCGACGGACGCCGCTACCTGTATCGCCCACTCGTCGAACGGGCCGCCTATGAGCGCCAGGAGAGCGAGCGTCTTGTAGACCGGCTGTTCGATGGCCGGCTGGCGCCGCTGGTCTCCCACTTCACCCGCGGCCGAAAACTGACCGATGCCGATGTCGCCGAACTGCGCAAGCTGATTGCGGAGCTTGATGATGGCGAATGAAGTCCTCTCCGTGCTGCTGCGGACCAACCTGTTGATGGGCGCTGCCGTAGTGCTGGTGCTGCTCGCGAGGCCCGCGATTATCCGTATGGCGGGCCCGCGTGCGGCATACCGACTGTGGGCCCTGCCGTTGCTGGCTGCCGCCGCCGCTGTCGTTCCGGTCGTGAACCTGCCGGCCGAGGCGGGTCTGGTGGGCGCCCTGCCGCCGTCTGCAGAGGCCGCGGGCGCCTGGGTGGCCCGTTCGGCCGGCGCGGCGGCCCAGGCCCCCGCCTGGCTGGCGGCGGTCTGGCTGCTCGGCGTCGTGGCCGGCCTGGCGATGTTCGCTTCGCGGCAGGTGCGGTTCTGGAGCGCCCTCGGAGCTCTGCGGCATGAGCCTGCCCTGGGACGCCACTGCGTCCGCGCCTCCAATCCCGAAGCTGGCCCCGCGGCCGTCGGGCTATTTCCGCCCCGGGTGGTGATCCCTTCGGACTTCGAGCGGCGCTTTGATCCGGCAGAACGCGAGTTGGTGCTGGCCCATGAGTGCGCCCACATCGCCGCCGGCGACACCTGGATTGGCGGCATCGTGGCGCTGATCCAGGCGATGAACTGGTTCAACCCGCTGATTCACCTGGGCGCCCACTATCTGCGCCGTGACCAGGAGATGGCCTGCGACGCAAACGTCCTCGCCCGGTTCCCGGCAAGCCGGCGGCGCTACGGCGAAGCGATTCTGAAGACCCACCTCGCTCCTCAGGCGGCGCCCTTCGCCTACGCCTGGCCGACTGGCGGGCTGGGCGATCTGAAGGAGCGGATCGCGAGCCTGGGGCGACCGACGCCCACCGCCACGCGCCGGATTGTCGGCCTGACCCTGTTCCTGGCGGCCAGCGTGACGACAGTTTTCGCCGCCCGCGCCTCCCAGCCCCTGGCCATGATCTGGAGCGCTGTGGCGCCCAACGAGACACTGCTCTTCGTCGAAGCAGGCGAAGGGGTGCGGATCGACAGCAAAGCGCCGGGCTTCATGTGCGCCGACGGGGAGACCTGCGTTTTCACCGTCCAGCGCGGTGTCCCGGTGGTGATGAAGGCGCGCGGCTCAGGCCTGCCGACGAGGGGCTGGACCGGCTGTGACGGGCAGGTGGTGGCGGACGTCTGCCGGGTGACGGTCGAAGACCATCCCAGGTTGGTCACCCTGCGGTGAACGGCGATCACGTCCCGGCTCCGCCGGGGCCCTTGAAGGAGCAACAGGTCATGCGCGTTCGAACCCGGTTCTCGGCCCTCCTCGGTCTGGCCCTCCTTGCCGGCGCTGCGACGGCGGCTCCCTTGCCGGGCTTCGACGGTAGGGCGCTCGACGCGGAGTCCATGGTCAGCCGCACGGTCAGGCCGGGCGAAGTGCTGCTTTACGTCACGGCGGGACACGGCGTGACCGTCGCGGACCGGGGCGGTGGGTTCAGCTGCTCGGACAACAGCCGATGTGTCTTCACCGTGCGCGTCGGCGCCACCGTGGTGCTCACGGGCCAGGGCGCCGGCCCGGGCCGCGGATGGAGCGGTTGCGATGCGAGCGCCGATCAGCGCCGCTGCGTGATTACGATGGGCGCGTCGCCCGTACGCGTCACCCTGAACTGAATGAGCACAGCCCATGTCCCCGGTCCCCCAGTTCGGTCGGCGCCGCGCTGTGCTCGGCCTCGGCGCCGCCCTGACCCTGGCAGCGGGCGCGGCCCGGTCGCCGGACGCCGGTTCTCGCCCCGTCGTTGAGGCACTGGCCGGCCTTGCCGAGCGCGAGTATCCCGATGTTCAGCTGGCTGCACAGATGGCGAGGACCTTGCGGGCGAAGCTCCGGGCCGGCGCCTATCGGGATCTCGCCACCACGGCGCTGGCCCAAGCCCTGACCGCCGACCTGCGCGCGGTCGCCAGGGATGAGCACCTGACGGTCACCTATGATCCCGTCGAGGCGGCCACACGCACCGCCGTTGACGCGCCGCCGCAGCCAGCAGCGCCGCCCACCCGGGCCTCGCCGGGTCCGCGGGCGCGGGAGGTCTTCGAGCCGCAGGCCTATGGGGTGGCGGCGATCAGGCGGTTGAACGGAAACATCGGCCTGCTGACTATCGACAACTTCCCGCCGCTCTACGACCTTGTGAAGGCCCGCTACGGCGCGGCCATGAGCCTGCTGTCGGATACCTGGGGCCTGATCGTCGACCTGCGAACGAATGGTGGCGGCGCCGGGGATTCTCCCGGCGAATTGATGAGCTATTTCTTCGATCGCGAGCCGTTTGTGCTCAGCCGGGTCGAATGGCGCCGCTACCCGACGGAAGAGGCGCGCACGACGCGCGCACTTGCTGGGCCGAACTATGGAGAGCTGCGCCCCGTCTTCGTGACCGTGTCCAGCGAGACTTTCTCGGCCGCCGAATGGGTGGCCTATGAGCTTCAGGCCCACGGCCGCGCGGCGGTGGTGGGTCAGCGCACGCGCGGCGGCGGCAATCCCGGTGACTTCTTCAACCTGGGAAGCGGCTTCGAAGCCTTCATGCCCCAGGGTCGAGGTTATTGCGTGGCCACCGGGCGCAGCTGGGAGGGAACCGGCGTGCTTCCCGACATTGCCGCCGAGCCCGGAGCGACCCTGCGAGCCGCTCACCGCGCCGCTGTCAACGCCGCGTTGGCGCAGACCCGTGACACAGAGCGCATCAGCGTCCTTCGTGCAGCGCTGGAGGCCGGCCCGGGTGACGAACCTGGGTAATTGTCGCTGGCGCTTCCGCGGTCCCCGATCCGCTCGCATTTCTGCGACTTCCCCACTATAGGTGCGCCCCTCAAGAACAGCGGGCGGCCCCATTCACATGCGGATTTTGTTGGCAACGGACGCCTGGGAGCCCCAGGTGAACGGCGTGGTTCGGACCTTGAGCCGCACCGTCGCCGAGTGCCGTGCAATGGGTCACCAGGTCGAGCTGGTCTCGCCAGACCAGTTCAAGACCATTCCCTGTCCGACCTATCCGGAGATCCGGCTGGCGCTGGGGGCCTATGAGGAGATGCGCGAGCGTTTCCGCGCCTTCGAGCCCGAGGCGATCCACATCTCGACCGAAGGCCCCATCGGGCTTGCGGCCCGGCGCATCTGCCTTGAGTGGAAGCTGCCGTTCACGACCAGCTACCACACCAAATTTCCGGAATATATTTCGGCCCGCTTCCCAGTGCCGGTGTCGGCGGGTTACGCCTACATGCGTTGGTTCCACAAGCCGTCGGGCCGCCTGATGGTGGCCACGCCCTCGATGCGCGACGAGCTGGCCAGCCATGGCTTCCGCAACATTTCGCCCTGGTCGCGCGGCGTTGACACTGAGATGTTCAGGCCCGGCCTGCCGCCGGTCTACGAAGGCATGGAGCGCCCGATCTGGGTCAACGTCGGCCGCGTCGCGGTCGAGAAGAACATCGAGTCCTTCGTCAAGCTGGACCTGCCCGGCACCATGGTGGTGGTCGGCGACGGCCCGGCCCGCGAGGAGTTGGCGCGCAAGTACCCCAACGTGAAGTTCCTGGGGGCCAAGTACGGCGATGATCTCGCCCGCTACTATTCCGACGCCGACGTCTTCGTCTTCCCGTCGCTGACCGACACCTTCGGCCTGGTGATCCTCGAGGCCATGGCCACGGGCACGCCGGTGGCGGCCTTCCCCGCCCCGGGGCCGATCGACATCATCCCCGGCTCGAACGCCGGCGCCTGTCACGAAGACCTCAAGACCGCCTGCCTGGAAGCGCTCAAGTGCGACCGCAAGACGACTCGGGCCTATGCCGAGAAATTCTCCTGGCGCGCCTCGGCCGAAGAGTTCGTGCGCAACCTGCAGCCCCAGCCCGAACCCGAACGGGTCCGTTTCTGGAAGCGCCTGCGTCGCCTCGCGCGACTGCGCGGAAAGCCTCCCACGCCGGGCATGTAGTCCGGCGCGGCGGCGCGCCGCCCGGAACTCCCGAACCCCCAGCGACCGCGGCCAAAAGAAACGGCCCGCGCAGGAGGAGCGCGGGCCGTCGAGGCTCAGGGAGGTAGGCCAGGCTAGTTGCTTAGGAGGCCGGACGACCCATGACCGTGCCGGCTTCGAAGGCGGCGCGCTGGCCGTTGTGCTGGCCGGTGGGCAGCGGGATCAGGCCACGGCCCTGCAGGTAGCCGCCACGCCCGGTGGCCGCGTCCGACAGGTATTCCTGCACGAATTCGCGCAGGCCCGGCGTCGAGGTGAGCGCGCCCTTCTTGATGTAGATGTAGAGCGAGCGCGACAGCGGATAGGCGCCCGACGAGATGTTAGCCGCCGTGGGGGCCACGCCGTTGATGGTGGCGCCCTTCACCCGGTCCTGGTTCTCTTCCAGGAAGGAGTAGCCGAAGATGCCCAGCGAACCCGGGGTCCGCGTCAGGGTCGAGACGATGGCGTTGTCGTTCTCGCCGGCGTCGATCCAGCGACCGTCCTCACGGATGGTGCCGGCAAGGGCCTTGAAGCGCTTCTCGTTGTCGGTGCGGATCGCGTCCAGGGTGGGGAAGCGGCGGGCGCCGGCCTCCATGCCCAGTTCGACGAAGGCGTCGCGGGTGCCGGACGTGGGCGGCGGGCCGTACACCACGATGCGGTTGCCCGGCAGGCCCGAACCGATCTCGTCCCAGGTGTTGTAGGGATTGGGGACGAGCTTGCCGCCGCGCAGCACGGTCTTGGCGAAGGCGAAATAGAGGTGCTCGAGCTTGAAGTTGTAGTCGGCGCCATCCTTGTCGGTGGCGACCACGATGCCGTCAAAGCCGATCTTGATCTCGATGATGTCGCGAACGCCACGGGCGGCGCAGGCGTCGAACTCGGACTTCTTCATCCGGCGCGAAGCGTTGGCGATATCAGGGAAACCCGCACCCGCGCCGCCGCAGAACAGCTTGATGCCGCCGCCGGTGCCGAGCGATTCGACCTTCGGGGCCTTCTTTCCGGTCTTGCGGGTGAAGTTCTCCGCCACACGGGTGGTGAAGGGGAAAACGGTGGAGGAGCCGGCGGCCCAGACGTAGTCACGGGCCTGCTGGGCGTTGGCGGTGGCGCCGCCGGTGACGGCGACGGTGGCGGCGAGGGCCACGGTGGCGAGGAGCTTTTTCATCTCGGAGTTCCGATCAGATCGAAGGGGGAGGTCGCGAAACCGTGGCGCGGTGAATGTCACGGTTTTGCGACAGATGGGTGACAGGCTCCGGACCCTCGGGACTGAGCCCGAGGGTCCGGCAAGACGTGGGCCTAGAAGTCGATCTGGGCGCGCATCTGGAAGACGTTGACGTCCACGTCCTGGGCGATGCCGGGGTTGTCGGCCTCGCCCTGGGTGTAGTTGGCCATCAGGCGGACGTAGGAGAACGGGTAGTAGGTCGCCCCCGCCGTCCAGCTGGTGTACTCGCCGCCCTGGCTCAGGGCGACGCCGGCCGAGTTGGCGGCGTCGGAGATGTCGGCGAACTCGTAGCGGACCAGCAGCTCCAGCGCGCCGGTCCCGCCCGCCGTGATCGGGTTCAGGACCTTCTGGCGGCCGAACTCACCCTTCTTGGGGTCGTACTGGCGCATCTCGCCGGTCGGGAACCAGCTGGCGAAGATGTAGCCGGTCTGGAAGTCCGCATCGGCGCGGCGGTTGGCCAGCGGGGTCAGGCCGCCGTCTTCGTTGATGCCCTCGACCGAAATGTCGGCGTACTCGGCCTGGACCGAGAACGGGCCGTGAATGAAGGCGAACTCGCCGCCGATGGTGGTGTCGGTGTCGCCGTAGGCCTGGCTGCCGGTGGTGACGAAGCGCGAGCCGTAGTTGGTGTTCGGACGGACCTGGTAGACGAAGCCTTCCGAATTGGAGTTACGGTAGCGCGCCCACAGGCCAAGGTGCAGCTTGTCGGTGTCGGTGTCGATCGGCGCCCAGGTGCCGCGGGCGGCGAACTGCAGGCGCTCGTTGGCGTCGGTCTTGCCGGTGCCGGCAGCCGGGCCGGTGACGTCGGCGTCATTGAGGCTGGCGCCGTTGACGCCGGCGGTCAGGGTCCAGTTCTGGCCGTTCAGGCGGCCGACCACGCCGAGGGTGTAGCTGGCGTCGGTCAGGTCGCCGTAGGGACCGCGATCCATGAAGGAGGTGAAGCGCGTCGAGGTCATGTTCTCGAGCGAGACGACCTTGATGTTGCCGACCATGATGGAGGTGAAGTCATTGGGCTTGAACTCGAGGACCACGTCATCCCAGGCCCAGGCCCCGCCGTTCACGGCGCCGCCTTCAGCCTTGTAGGCGAACATCGAGTTGATGCGCCCCTCGACGCCGAGGAAGGCCTGGCGGCCGCGCAGGGTGAGGCTCGCCGCCCCCACGAACACCACCAG
>CAZRKY010000143.1:0-8719 GCA_964600375.1 uncultured Caulobacteraceae bacterium
CGAAGTCTTCCCGGGGAAGCAGGTCCCCGAGCGGATAAAGGTCGTTCTCCGGCGCGGTGGTGCAGCGGATGTTGGCGATCTTGCGCCCACCCTTGCGCACCAGCACGCCGTCCAGCTCCTGGTGGTCACGGGTGCCGTCGGCGTTCCAGCTCCCGGCGATCAGGGCCGTGTAGACCAGGTACTCGTAGGCGCCGTTGGTGAACCGCACCCGCGCCTCGCCGCCGCCGGAATAGGCCGCCGAACTGAAGCGGAAGACCGACCGCGCCGGCGTGTTGCCGGCCGGATAGCTGAGCTCGGCCCTGCCGGGCTTGCCGAAGCGGTAGTGCAGCGCCTGGCCAGAGGCGCAGAACGAGATCACCTTGGCGCCGGCTCGACAGGTGAAGGCGACCCGTTCACCGGCGGCGCACAGGTTAGAGGGGCCCGGCGTCACGCGCGCCGTGGCGGATCCGGCAAGCATCAGCCCGATCCCCGCCATGGCGGCATAGCTGATCCGTCTCATCGCCTGTTCCCCCGGACGCGCCGGCTAGTTGGCCGGCCGATTTTCGTAGACCAGCCGCATCGCATGGGCGCGCAGCCAGTAGAAGCCCTGATTGGGTCCCTGGGTCTCCAACGGGAGGCCCAGACCCTGCATGAAGCGGGTGATGGCCTCGTCAGCGGCGCCGGTGTCGTCATCGCCCTCCACGGCGCCCACGGCGGCGGCGAGGATGGCGGCGCGGTCAGCCGGCGGCATGGCCTTCCAGGCCTGGTCCAGGCGGGCTTCGTCGATGCCGCGCTCGGCCTTCAGGGCCGCGGCGGCGCCGTGTTCGATGGTGGCCATCTTCAGCGCGCCCAGCGCGTCGAGCATGTTGGCGGCCGTCATGCCGCAGGCGGTCTTCAAGGCCTGTTCGTCCGTCGCATTCGGTCGCACGGCCCCGAACGCGCCCTCCGCGCGGGTCTTGTAGGCCTCCAGCAGGGCCGCGCGCGTCTGGGGTGTGAGGTTCTTCCAATGACAGTCCGGCTCTGCCGCAAGGGCGGGGGCCGCGGCGGCGGTCAGCACCGCCGCGATGATCAATCCACTCAGACGCATGAGAACCGCTCCACCGACAGGCCTCGACCCTAGCGGTGGGCGACGGCGCGGATCAACGGCGTTCGCGGTTCAGGCGTGTCGGGGCCGGGCTACTTCGGCCCGCAGTCCGGCGCGCAGATGCCGCGGTCGCGATCTTTCAGCGCCTCGCGGCCCAGTTCCGCGGCGCGCTCCCATTCCGCCTCGGTCTGGCAGATCAGGGTGTCCCCGGAATCCCGGACGAGGCGCGATCCGGTGCGCGGCTTGGTTCGCCGACAGACGACCCGGTCCGGGTCCGAGCGCGCGTTGGCGGGAGCCGTGCCGATGTCGTCGTCCGCCACCGCCGACCGGCGGGGGCCCTGGCTGCCCGGGACAGCCTCCATCCCGCCGATGGGATCGTCCTGGGCCAAGGCCGCGCCGGCCATGGCCATCACCGCCACGACGAGAAGGATGCGCATGGTCTAGTCCTCCAACCTGAAGAAGGCCTGATCCGCCCGGACGCAGAAGCTGCGCCAGAAATTCCACTCGCCGTCGACGTCGGTTCCGTCCTTGGCGAGGGCAGCCTGGGTTACGCGCCAGCCGACCTGCTCGGAGGCCGCGGCAAGGTTGATCGCTTCATTGCGGTCGTTGAGGCCGCGGTCGCGGCGCAATTGCAGGACGACGCGGTTCGTCGCCTGGGCCGAGGCGATCTGTTCGGCGCGGGCGCGGTCGGCCTTGCCCTTGGCGCCCCACCAGGAGGCGGTGGCCCGGTGGAAGCCGGCGCACATCGCCTGGACTTCCCAATGGGTCTTGCCATCGAAGCCCGTCAGGATCAGGTCGCCCTGACGGCGCTCGTAGATCCGGTCCGCGGCTGACGACGGTGCGGCGGACGCCGCACACGCGATGGCGGCCATGCTGATGAATAGCGCCTTCATGGGTCCCTCCCGCGAGGCAGAGTGATCCCCCCAGCCTGCCGCTGACAAGAGGTTGGTAGCGTCACCGTATGAGATTGGGCCTGAATCGAGATTCTGCGCCCGAACCGCCGCCGCATGAAATCTTTGTAAAGCCTGCCGTGCCATCTTCATCCGGCCACAGTCGGTCCCCATCTGTGGAGGGACGAACGGATCGGAGTCGCAATGGCCCAGGCCATGACCATCGCCCTGACCCAGAACCAACGCCGGTTTTCGGCGGGGGCGCTGCTGGCCGGGCTGGTGGGCGGGTTCCTGCGGCTCGGCCTGGTTCTTCTGGGCCTGCTGGTCATCCTGGCCGGCATCATCATCGCCCCCTTGCCGGGTCCGTTCGGCCTGCCGATCGCGGTGGTCGGCATGATGATCGTTCTGCGCAACTCCATGTGGGCCAAGCGCCGCTTCGTGGCCGCCAAGCGCCGCTGGCCCAACTGGGTCTATCCGTTCCGCCGCCTCATGCGGCGCGAGCCAGAGATCGGACCCGTGGCCTGGCAGCAGGTGCTGCGCACCGAGCGCCTGCTGCGGCCCAAGGGCTCGCGGATGCTGCGCCGCTGGCGCCGAAAGCTGTTCCGCCGCAAGGCTTAGGCCGCTCTCGAAAACCTGATCACTGCATTCGTGCAATGAGCGTAAGCTCAGGCCGTTACGTCGGGGTGTGTTCAACGCCGGAGGCGAACGATGCCAACCAAGGACAATCTCTTCCGTGGAATTGTCGCGGGCTTCATTGCGACGACCATCATCTCGTTCTTCATGGTGCTGAAGGAGGTGGCCCGTGTGCTCTACGGGCTGGACCTTGTGGGTCTGCTGAGCGGCCTGTTCAACGCTCCGGAATGGGCGGGCTGGCTGCTGCACTACCTGATCGGATCGGTGGTCTGGGGCGCGCTCTTCGCGGCGCTTGCGCCGCGGCTGCCCGGATCGACGGCTGTCGTGCGCGGGATCATCTTCGCCTTCGGCGCCTGGCTGCTGATGCAGCTGGTCGTCCTGCCGCTGGCGGGCGCCAACTTCTTCGGCATCAAATACAGCTTCTGGGCTCCGGCGGTGACGCTGGCGCTGCACCTGATCTACGGCATCGTGCTGGGCGCAACCTTCGCCTGGCTGAAGGGCCACTGGCACGTGCACCACGAGCATCATGAAGGCGACTGGCGCTACATCTCCGGCGGCAAGGCCCCCGCAAGCTGATGGAATCGAAAAGGGCGGCCCCGCGAGGAGCCGCCCTTGATTTCGTCGGTGGAAACCGTCGGCTCTAGCTGAGCTTGCCGGCCATGCCCGCGATCGCCTTGTCGATCAGCGGATCGCCCTTCGACACGCGCAGGCGTTCGGCCAGCACCGCCTCGGCCGCCTGGGCGGCGAGATCGGCGGCGGCGGCCTTCACCTCGGCTGCGGCCTGGGTCTCGGCCAGCGCGATGCGGCGTTCGGCCATCAGTTCGCGACGCGCGATGGTCTCTTCCAGCTTCACCTTGGCGTCAGCCTCGAGGCGCTTGGCCTCGGCCTTGGCGTTGGCGATCATGTCGCGGGCCTGGGCCTCGGCGGCCTCACGCTCGGACTTCAGCGTCGCCAGCATGGCTTCGGCCTCGGCGCGGATGCGCGCGGCCTCGTCCAGGTCGTGCTGGATCTGCTGTGACTTCGCTTCCAGCGCACCGCCCATCATCTTGAAGGCGCCGAGACGCCAGACGATAACGAAGAAGATGATCAGGCCGACAAGGACCCACATCTCCGGGGAGGTGGGGGACGTCAGCTCGTGGAAGGTCTCTTCGATGATCTTCATGCGTTCCCCTTCGCGGTCGCGGCGGCGAGGGCGGCGGTGTCGGCGGCGGACGCCTTAACCCCGGTCAGCTTCTCGATCATGGCCTTGGCGGTGTCGGACGCGATGGCCCCGACGTTGCCCATGGCCTTGTCGCGGGCCGCACGGATGCGGGCCTCGGCCTCGGCCATCTTGGCGTTGAGGCGCTCGTCCTCGACGGCCTGGCGCTGGGTGGCCTCGGCGTTGGCGCGAGCCTTGGCCTCGGCGCCGGCGCGCTGGGCGCTGGCGCGGGCTTCGGCGACCTCGGCCCGGCCGGCTTCGGCCTGGGTCTTGGCCTCGTCCTGGGCGCGGCGAGCCTGTTCCACCGCGTCGGCGATGGTCTGGGCGCGCGTGTCCAGCACCTTGCGCATGCGCGGCACGAAGACCCGGGCCATCAGGAAGTAGACGATGGCGAAGGTCAGCAGCAGCCAGACGATCTGCCCGCCCCAGTATTCGAACTGGAACTGGGGCAGGCCGCCTTCGTGCGGAGGCTCTTCGGTGCCTGTGTGGGTTTGCTCGGGAGCGGTGGCCATGGGCCTTCAGTCTTCCTGGATCAAGGCGATCGGGCCGCGCCCCGGGGACGCGGCCGACAACAGTTCAGCCAAGTCGCTTAGCTGAACAGGATCACGAGCGAGAGCACGAACGACAGAATGCCGAGGGCTTCCACGAGGGCGGTGCCGAGCATCAGGTTCGTGAACTGGCCGCCGGCGGCCGACGGGTTGCGAAGCGCGCCCGACAGGAAGTTGCCGAAGATGGTGCCCACGCCGATACCGGCGCCGATCATGCCCATGGTGGCGAGGCCAGCACCGATAAGCTTAGCAGCAGAAGCGTCCATTGAAGTCAGTCCTTAGATGGAAGTGGAGAGTTGGAAGAAGGGCGGATTAGTGACCGGCGCCGGCCGTGACGGCGTCGTTCAGGTAGATCGTGGTCAGGATCGCGAAGACGAAGGCCTGAAGGCAGGCGACGAGAATCTCCAGCGCCGTCAGGGCGACGACGCCGCCCATCGACAGCACCGCGCCGGCGATGCCGAGGTTGTGGAGGCCGATGCCGCCGGCGAAGGCCATCCCGCCGAGCGCGACGATGAAGCCGGCGAACACCTTCAGCGCGACGTGGCCGCCCAGCATGTTGCCGAACAGTCGAAGCGACAGGGTGACGGGGCGCAGCAGGAACGAGAACAGCTCGATCACGAACAGGATCGGGATCATCGGCCAGGGCAGGCCCGACGGGATGAACAGCTTGAAGAACCCGATGCCGTGCTTCCAGAAGCCGATGACCAGCACCGGGATGAAGACCAGCAGCGCCAGGGTGACCGTGACAGCCAGTTGCGAGGTGGCGGTGAAGTTGCCCGGGATCAGGCCCAGCAGGTTCATGCTCAGCACGAAGGTGAACATCGTGAAGATAAACGGGAAATACTTGCGGCCGTCGTGGCCGATCACGCTGGTCGAAAGATCGTCGATGAAGGTGAACACACCCTCGCCGATGACCTGGAACTTGCCGGGGACGACCTTGGGCGAAGCGGTCAGGAGCGCGAAGAACAGAATCAGCAGGCCCGCCGCGACGAACATCGCCAGCGACGAGTTGGTGATCGCCATGTCGACGGTGATGTCCGTCCCTGGGATCGTGAAATCAGGAAGGTCGACGACCTTCTTGATCTGAAACTGCTCCATCGGAGAGGCCATGGCGCCCCTTACTCCTCAATCTTCGTCTTCGTCGTCGGGCAGGTCCTGCGGAGGACCAAATTCCCGCGCCGCTTGTTCATTCAACCGCTTCGCCAGCCGCCAGGCCAGGAAGACGGAAATCCCAAAGCCCACAAGGACGCCGGTTATGATCCCCCAGGGCGCCGAGTGGAAATAACCGTCCACCACCAGCCCCAGAGCCAGGCCCACAAACACCCCGCCCAGCAGCTGGGCGAGAAGGCTCCAGGCCATACCGTGGGCCTTGGAGCCGTACTCCGGCACAACACGCGTGGTCCGGGCCTCAAGCGCGTCAGCCCGTGTGTTGAGGCGTCTCAGCGCCTCATCGCGCGGTTCCTCAGGCAAGGACATTTGACGGTGCTAACAGGCTCGGCGCGATTGGCCGATGCGGGTCTGAATTCGGCGCGGAACCTATAGACGCGGGCGCGACAGGTCAAGGCGTGGGTGCGCTGCGGTAGAATGTTGAAAGATAACGGGTAATCCCGCTTTCACCTGGCGGGAGGCGGCGTAGGCGCAACGGGAGCCCCGGAAAGCGCCGTCACCCAGTCCGGCGCGTCGGGCTCTCGCACCAGCGGTATGCCTGCCACGAGGCCCCAACGAAGCAGCCAGCTCATGCCGTAGCGTCCGACGTAGTCGTCAGGTTGGGCGTAGGCCGGGTCGGACTGCGCCGCCTCAAGGCTGACGAAGCGATAGCCGCGCCGGGCCAGCATGCTTCGGACTTTCGGAAACCAGTCCCGGTTCAATTGGTTGGCGTGAATCAGCAGCACCTGCGGCGGCTCGCGGCCCAACACGGCGATGGCCCGTTCCTCGAAGAAGACCGCGATCGTGCGCATGTAGTCGACGTAGGCTTCACCGATCCGCCGCGCCTCTTCGGCGTCGTGCTTGCGCAGGGCGCGCGCATAGGCGGCGGCGAAGACCCACTCGCTGTTGTCGAAGGTGACCGTCGCGACTCGGTAGCCGCGCCCCGCGAGGAACGCGCTCAGGCCCCGCTGGACTTCGACCGTTTCGCCTGTGCGCAGATAGGGATGACGATACCAGGTCAGGACCTGGCCATGGCGCGCGAGCATTGGCTTGAGAATGGCCTCGGCCGCGATGACGTCGGATTCGTAGGCCGCCAGCCCGACCTGGTTGATGTTCGGATGGGTGCTGGAGTGGCTGCCCAGGGCGAAGCCGCTGGTCAGCCAGGCCTCCAGCAGATCGGGATCCGGGGTTTCGCCTGCGCAGCCGCGACCGGGGTTTGCGAACCCGACCACAGGCACGTGCTGGCGTTTGAGCATCGAGAGGAAGGCCCGGGTAAAGTCGTCCGCCTCCTCGGCGGTGCAGGATACGCCGCCACTGGCGTAGGGCAGATCGTCGATGGTGACGGCGATGGCGCGACCGGGGGCCCGGGCCTGTGCGCCGCTCGCCCAGACCAGCATGCTCGCCAGCACCAGGGCGGCCAGGCGGATCACGCCGGCCGCGTCATTGCGCCGCCAGCGCTTCGGCCTGGGTCAGATCGACCGAGACCAGCTGCGACACGCCCCGCTCGGCCATCGTCACCCCGAACAGGCGGTCGACGCGCGACATGGTGACCGGGTTGTGGGTGATGACGACAAAGCGCGTGTCGGTGCGCCGGCGCATCTCGTCCAGCATGCGGCAGAAGCGGTCCACGTTGGCGTCGTCGAGCGGCGCATCCACCTCGTCGAGGAAGCAGATCGGCGCGGGATTGGCCAGGAAGACGCCGAAGATCAGGGCCGCGGCGGTCAAGGCCTGTTCGCCGCCGCTCATCAGGCTCATGGACGCCATGCGCTTGCCGGGCGGACAGGCGTAGATTTCCAGCCCGGCCTCCAGCGGATCATCGCTCTCGACCAGCCGCAGTTCGGCCTGGCCGCCGTTGAACAGGGCCTGGAACAGCGCCTGGAAGTGCTCATTGATCACGTCGAACGCGGCCAGCAGGCGTTCGCGCCCCTCGGCGTTCAACTCGTCGATTCCGTCGCGCAGCTTGGCGATGGCGGTGGTCAGGTCCGAACGCTCGGCCTTCATCGTGCCCAGGCGTTCACCGTATTCCCTGGCCTCGTCCTCGGCGCGCAGGTTCACCGGCCCAAGCGCGTCGCGCTCGCGCTCCAGACCGTAGAGCAGGGACTCCGCGCCCGCCGCGTCGGTGGGCGAGGCGACCGCGTCTTCCTTCAGCTTGGCGCCCAGTTCCTCGGGCGACATCTGGGCGGTCTCGCGCACCTGGGCGTCCACCTCGACCAGACGTTCGCGGGCGGCTTCCTCGCGGGCGGTAGACCCGGCGCGGGTTTCACGGGCCTCGGCTGCAAGGCGTTCGGCGACCCGGGCGGCGGCGTCGGCGGTCTGGGCGTCGGCTTCGGCCTCGGCCAGGGCGTCAGCGGATTTGCGCCGGCGCGCCTCCGCGGCGTTGAAGTTGTCCAGCAGGGCGTCGCGTTTGGCGACGATGGCCTCGGGCGCGGCCTCCGCGCGCTGCAGGGCGCCCTGGGTCTTCTCGCTGTCGGCGGCGAGCCGATCGATGCGTTCGGCGGCCGAGGCCCTGCGGCGGCTCCAGGCGTCGCGATCATGCTTCAGGTCGAACAGCCGCCGCTCGCGCGCCTGGCGGTCGCGGGCCTCGGAATCAAAGGCGACACGGGCCTGGGAGGCCTCGCCGCGCGCTGTCTCGGCGGCAGCCCGTGCGGCCCCCAGCTGGGTCATCAGAGGCGCGGTGTCGCCGTCGTCGGCTGAACCGGTGGCGGCCGCGACCGCCGCCTGGGCCTCGGTCAACTCGCCCTCCAGACGGGCCACGGTCTCGTCGAGGCCCTGGGCTCGGGCCTCGTTGCGGGCCTGCTCGCGGGCCAATCGTTCGGCGTTGTCCCGGGCGGCGGCGACGGCCCGTTCGGCGTCCGCCGGCTGCCGGCGGGCCTCGCGCAGAGCTTCGTCGGCGGCGCGGACGGCGTCGGCGGCGGCCTTCAGGGCGGCGGCGGCGGCCTCGACCTCGGGCTTGCCGGCGTCGATCTCGGTTTCCAGCTCGGCCAGCCGCGTGCGCTGGGCCATGCGGATGGCGGCTGGCTTCTCGGCCTCGGAGCGGACGGTCAGGCCGTCCCAGCGCCACAGGTCGCCCTCCAGCGAGACCAGGCGGGCGCCGACGGGCAGGTTCCTACGCAGCTTCTCGCCATCGGCGCGGGCCACCACCCCGACAAAGGCCAGGCGCGCGGCGAGCGCAGCGGGCGCATCGACCTTTGCGGCAAGGGGCTCAACGCCCTTCGGCCAGACCGGCGGCGTCGCCTCCGCG
>CAZRKY010000144.1:0-8626 GCA_964600375.1 uncultured Caulobacteraceae bacterium
GCTGCTCTACGGCATCACCATGTGGCTCCAGACCTCGATGAGCCCGACGTCGCCCGATCCGACGCAGCAGATGATCATGAAGTGGTTCCCGGTGATCTTCACCGTGATGCTAGCCCAGTCGCCGGCCGGTCTGGTGATCTACTGGGCGTGGTCGAACCTGCTGACCATCGTCCAGCAGTACATAATCATGCGTCGCCACAAGACGGCCAACCCGATCGACGGGCTGATCGCTCGCATCCAGGGCAAAGACTACGTGGTCCCGGGGTGAGCAGCTTCGACGAGGAATATATCGAAGCCGCGCGGGTCATGTTCGCGCGCCCCGCCGAGTTCATCATGGGCTGCGCCAAGATCGAGCAGCTGCCGCCGCCGGACCTGCCCGAGGTGGCCTTCGCGGGCCGCTCCAACGTCGGCAAGTCCAGCCTGATCAACGCGCTGGTGAACATGAAGAAGCTGGCCCGGGCCTCCAACGAACCCGGCCGCACCCGCGAGGTGAATTTCTTCAACCTTGATGACCGTCTGCGGCTGGTGGACCTGCCAGGCTACGGCTGGGCCAAGGCGTCCAAGGAGACGGTCAAGAAGTTCCAGAACCTGGGCCGCGCCTACCTCCAGGGCCGGGTCAGCCTCAAGCGCGTCTATCTGCTGATCGACGCTCGTCACGGCCTGAAGGCTGTGGACGCCGAGGCGCTGGACGCGCTCGACAAGTCGGCCGTCAGCTACCAGGTGGTTCTGACCAAGGCGGACAAGATCAAACCGGCCGAGGTGGACAAGGTGGTGGCCGAGACGCTGAAGGCCATCTCCAAGCGCCCCGCCGCCTTCCCGCGCGTCATCGCCACCTCGTCGGAGAAGGGGACCAACATCCCAGAACTTCGCGCCGAGATCGCCTTTGCGATGGACCCGACCGTCTAGGCCTACTCGCGGCGGACGACGTCGCCGCCCTTCATGACGAAGACGGGGTGCTCGAGAACCGTCACGTCCGCGAGCGGATCACCGGACACGCCCACCAGGTCGCCCCAGGCGCCGGGCGCGATCACGCCCACCTGCCCGCGACGGTCCAGGGCCTGGGCGGCGTTGATGGTGGCGGACTGAATGGCCTGCAACGGCGTCGCGCCGTAGCGCACCATGACGGCGAACTGCCGGGCGTTGTCGCCGTGCGGATAGATTCCCGCGTCGGTTCCGTAGATCATGCCCACGCCGGCGCGCAGCGCCTTTCGGAAATTCTCGCGCTGGATCTCGCCGATCTCGCGGTCCTTGCGCAGGTTGTCGGCCAGGACGCCGTTCCGGGCCCCTTCAGCCTGGGTGTAGTCGGTGTTGTAGATGTCCATGCTGAACCAGGCGTGGTGCTGGACGGCCAGGCGGATGCCCTCGTCGTCCACCAGGCTGGCGTGCTCGATGGTGTCGACGCCAGCCAGGATGGCGGCCTTGATGCCGGCGGCGCCGTGGGCGTGGGCCGCGACCCGCAGGCCCCACATGTGCGCCTCATCAACGATGGCCTTCATCTCTTCGAAGGTGAGCTGTTGCTGGCCCGGTTCGGTATTGCGCGAGAAGACCCCGCCGGTGGCGCAGATCTTGATCACCTGGGCCCCGTACTTGCGCAGCAGCCGCACCATCTTGCGGCCCTCTTCGGGGCTGTCGACGTTGTAGGGGCTGGCCTCGTTCATGGAAGGCGGGAAGAAGGTCGAGTCGCAGTGACCGCCGGTCGCGCCGATCCCAAAGGTGGCGGTGACCACGCGGGGTCCCGGGACCCGGCCGTCGTCGATCGCCTCGCGCAGCCCCACATCGTTCCAGGCGTCGGATCCGACGTTGCGCACCGTCGTGAAGCCGGCGCGCAGGGTCGCCAAGGCGTTGGCGACCTGGACCACCGACCAGAAGCGATCCGAATACTCCAGACCCCGGTAGCCGCCGATGTCGGCGGGCGAATCCAGGTGGACGTGCATGTCGATAAGGCCCGGCAGCAGGGTGACGCCCGGGAGATCCACGTGCTCGGCCCCTGCGGGAACGCTGACGCTGGCGGCGGGGCCCGCCGCGGTGATCTTGCCGTCGACGATCACCACGCGCGGGTCGGCGATGACGCGGCCCGTGGTGACGTCGAGCATCCGGGCCGCCGATACATAGGTGGTTTTCGCCTGCGCTCCCGACGCGACAAGCAGCAGGACGGCGACAAAGGCCAGGACACGCATGGCAGGCTCCCCCAGAACTGACGGCAACGCTATGCCGCCCGCCCGCCCATTGGAAGGGTCAGCCGCCGCCGACCCGGGCGTTGGCGCGGCCGGTTCCCTGGCAGAGTGGGCAGACGTCGCCGCTGAGGGTCATGCCGGCGCCGTGGCATTCGGGGCAGTTGCCGGGCTCAACCGTAGGCGCGGCGACCTCCGCCGGGTCGGGCCCGCCCAGGTCGCGGTCGTCGATGTCATGTTCCTTCATGACGGCAAGAACCCCTGAGCGGCGCGCGGGTTTCCATCGACAGGGCTGCGGCTATCCCGTATTCGCGCGGCGATGAGCGAAGACAAAGACAAGCTGGATCCGGAAGCCGAGGGCTGGGCTACGGCCAAGACCCTGGCCGAGGCCCTCCCCTACATCCAGATCTATGACCGCGAGACGGTGGTCATCAAGTACGGCGGCCACGCCATGGGCGAGTCCGAGGTAGCCAAGCTGTTCGCCGCCGACGTGGTTCTGCTCAAGCTGATGGGCGTCCATCCGGTCGTAGTGCACGGCGGCGGTCCGCAGATCTCGGCGATGCTGGACCGAGCGGGCGTGAAATCGGCCTTCGTCGACGGCCTGCGGGTCACCGACGCGGCCACCATGCAGATCGCCGAGATGGTCCTGTCGGGCTCCATCAACAAGGAAATCGCCAGCTGGATCACCCTCGCCGGTCAGCAGGCCGACGTGCGCGGCGTGGGCCTGTCGGGCAAGGACGCGCGCCTGCTGACCGTCGAGCGGGCGCGGCGCACCAAGCGCGATCCGGATTCGAACATCGAGCGGATCGTCGATCTCGGCTTCGTGGGCGAGCCCAAGGTAGTCGATCCCAAGCTGATCGAGGCCCTGATCTACGCCGAGAGTGACTACGTCCCGGTCATCGCGCCGATCGGGGTCTCGACCGAGGGCGAAACCTACAACCTCAACGCCGACACCGTGGCGGGGGCCATCGCCGGTTCCCTCAACGCCAAGCGCATGCTGCTCCTGACGGATGTGGTGGGCGTGCTGGACAAGGGCGGCGAATTGATCCGCGAGCTCACCGTCAAGGAGGCGCGCGCCCTGATCAAGGACGGCACGGCCACCGGCGGCATGATCCCCAAGCTGGAGACCGCGATCCACGCCGTGGAAGGCGGCGTCGAGGCCGTGGTCATCCTGGACGGTCGCAGGCCTCACGCCATGCTGGTCGAGCTGTTCACCGAGCATGGCGCCGGCACCCTGGTGAAGGCGTGAGCGCCGACCTGACGCACATCGACGTCTGGGTCTTCGACCTCGACAACACCCTGTACCCGGCAGAGTGCGAGTACATGGCCCTGATCGAGGGGCGGATGACCGACTTCGTCATGCGCCAGACCGGCCTCGACTGGGACGCCGCGCGGGCCCTGCAGAAGTCCTATTTCCACGAACACGGCACCACCCTGGCCGGCTTGATGGCCAATCACGGGATCGACCCCCAGGCCTTCCTGGACGAGGTGCACGAGGTGTCCATGGACCGGCTGCTTCCCGACGCGGACCTGCGCGCCGCGGTCGCGCGGTTGCCGGGGCGGCGGCTGGTGTTCACCAACGGCGGCTCCCGCCACGCGGAGCGGGTGCTGCGGCGGCTTGAGATCGACGACCTGTTCGAGGCCGTGTTCCACCTCGAGGCGGCCGACTTCGTGCCCAAGCCCAACCTGGCCACCTACCACGCCCTGACCAGCCGCCACGCGGTGGAGCCCGCACGCTCGGCCTTCTTCGAAGACTCCGAGAAGAACCTGAAGCCCGCCTTCGACATCGGCATGACTACCGTCATGGTCGGGCCCAAGGCGGAGGCGTCGAGCGCCGACTTCGTGCATCATCGCACCCGCCACCTGACCCCGTTCCTCAACGCCGCCCTCATCCGGGATGCCGCATGACCGACCTGGCCAGCCTTCAAGCCACCATCGACCACGCCTGGGAAGACCGGGCCGGCGTCACCACCGAGACCCGCGGACCGGTGCACGAGGCCGTGCACGCCGCGCTCGCCCTGCTCGACTCCGGCCAGGCCCGCGTCGCCGAGCGCGGCGCGGACGGCCAGTGGACCACGCACCAGTGGCTGAAGAAGGCTGTGCTGCTGTCCTTCCGCCTGCACGCCAACCAGATGATGGGCCAGGAAGCCGGGCGTCAGGCGCCGGGCCCCTGGTGGGACAAGGTGGCCAACAAGTGGGGCGACTGGGGCTCTGACCAGTTCTCCGCGGCCGGGTTCCGGGCGGTTCCGGGCTGCGTCGTGCGCCAGGGGGCCTTCATCGGCAAGAACGTTGTGCTGATGCCGTCCTTCGTGAACATCGGCGCCTATGTGGACGAAGGCACGATGGTCGACACCTGGGCCACCGTCGGCTCCTGCGCCCAGATCGGCAAGAACGTGCACCTGTCGGGCGGCGCCGGCATCGGCGGCGTGCTGGAACCGCTCCAGGCCAACCCCACCATCATCGAGGACGGCTGCTTCATCGGGGCCCGGGCCGAGGTCGCCGAGGGCGTGATCGTGCGTGAAGGCGCGGTGCTGGCCATGGGGGTCTATCTCTCGGGCTCGACCAAGATCATCGACCGGGCGACCGGGGAGGTCTTCCGCGGCGAGGTGCCGGCCTATAGCGTGGTGGTGCCGGGCGCCGTGCCCGACCCCGCCGGCGGCCCGTCGCTCTACTGCGCCGTGATCGTCAAGCGGGTGGACGCCCAGACCCGCGCCAAGACCGGCGTGAACGAACTGCTCAGGGAATAGGCATGGCCGAGCGGGGGGCAGGCAAGCCGAGGATTCCGGGCTGGCTGTGGCTCGTCGCCCTCGCGATCCCGACGGCCGCCGTGCTGGTCTGGATATTCTGGGCCCAGCTGGCGACCGCCCTTGGACCCACGCTCATTCCCGCGCTCAGCCCCGTCCTGCCCAGGCCTTCCGGCGCGCCAGCATCCGCCTTGGCCCGCTATGATGCGGAGCAGGGCGTGGTCTGGGTGGATTGCCGCGAGGCCGCCGGCGGCCACGTCGCGGCGGAATGGTGGAGCGACAGCGGCTTCTACCGGGCCTGGATCAAGCCGGGCTCGGGCTGCGCGCGGCCGGCCACCGACGAGACGCCCGGCTCGCTGCGTCTGCTGCGCAAGGGTTCTCCCGTCCTGGTGCTGGCGCCCCTTTCCGCGTCGCCCCAGGCCAGCCGCCGTCGTGAGCTTTGCGATGCCGCCAAGGTGCGCGGTCTGGCCGCCCATGTCGCGATCGCCCGCGCCGTGGCCGCCGACCCCGCGTCGGGCCTGGACCTGCGGCTGATGATGAGCGGGTTCGCGGCCGCCGAGCCCGGCTACCAGTCGGCGCGGCCGGGAGGATCGATCGTCTCGTCCCAGCTCTGCAACTTCCGAAATGACCCGCCGCCGACGCCCGGTGAAGCGTCAGGCTACCTCGGCGTCGACATGTCCCTGGTCCAGGACCGGCCCTAGCGGCAGGCCTTCACCGGATCGTCGCTGCGCAGGACACAGGCGATGCGCGCGCCGCGCTCGGCGCCGTAGCGTTCCGCCAGCAGACCCTTCAGGGTCGCCCACTTCACCCGCGTCTCGTCCCGGGCTGCAGCAACGGCGCGCTGGAAGTTGCCGTTCACCAGTCCCCGCGGCGAGGTCCCTGCCCCGATCCGCTCGCGAGCCGGGTCGATCGAGCCGGTGTCCTTGTTGATGAACGCGTGCTTGGCCCGGAAGGTGTCCGCGTAGTTGCAGAACAGCCGCTCGGGCGAGCCCCCGAAGCAGTCGGAAATCAGGCCGGTTGGAAAGGCCGCCCCGGTGCGCCAGTCGAGCCACGGCGCCGGGCCCTCGTGGCCCAGCCCAGGAGGGTTGTCAGGTCCGGTCGGGCCGGGGTTGGGGCGGTCGACCCAGTTGGAGTGGGCGTAGAAGTCCTGGGCGGCGTGCAGGGCGGCGCCGAAGGCCTCCAGCGCCTTGCACTTGGCCGAGGGCTGGTCGCCGCCGAAGCGGGCGCACTCGCCGCCCGCCTGGCGCGGCCTCACGGCGCCGGACTCATCCAGGACCTCGCCGGCCCGGGATGCGGCGGCTTCGACGTTGCTTCGCATCCAGTCGCGGCAGGCCTCTAGCGCCGCCTGGGCTTTTTCGCGGGTCTGCGGGTAGCCGGGCGCGTCCAGCCAGTCGCCGTTGTCGCAGTGGGCGCTGGACTGCAGCAGCAGTGACCCGGAGTCCGGCCCGCCGACCATGCCGAAGGTCCCCCGTTTGCCGGCCAGGACATCCAGGGTCTTCGGTCCGAAGCAGTCACGGTCCGACAGGCTTCCACCGCAGCGCAGGGCCAGGCGGGTGATCTTCTCATGCTCGGCGTTCTGGCCAAGTCCGTTGATGGTGCCGAAGGCCTGGGCCGCCGGCGCGGCGGCCAGCAGCAGGGCTCCTGCGGCAAGGATGGGTGCAAGGCGCATTGGTAGTCCCCCCGAGCCCCACCTCCCGTTTTCCACAGAAGAAGGCCATTGATGTCCCGGTTGGATGGCAACCCGTGAGACGGCGCCTGTCAAGGATCGCCGAAGTACGCACCTAGGGCGCAGGCGATGGCTATCTTATTGACATAGCTGCGTAATTATCAATCACGCCCCTGACAACCCTGGCTATTCCGCGTTCAATCCAACTTGTCAGCCTTGCGAAGCTGCGGAAACCACCAGGCCCAGAGGACGGTCGAGACCACCGCCCCAACCCCGCCAAAGACCGCCGCGCCGACCGGTCCGAGGAAGCGCGCCGCCAGTCCGCTCTCGAACTCGCCCAGCTCGTTGGAGGCGCCGATGAACAGCATGGAGACCGACGAGACCCGCCCGCGCATATGATCGGGGGTGGCGATCTGGATCAGGGTCTGACGGATGTTGACGCTGATCATGTCGGCGGCCCCGGCGATGAACAGGGCGGCCATGGTCAGCCAGAAGCTGGTGGAGACCCCGAACACGACGGTGGCGACACCAAACACCGCAACGGAGCCGAACATCCAGGCGCCGGCGTTGCGGTTGATGGTCCAGCGCCAGAGGATGAGGGTGACCAGCAGGGCCCCGCCGCCGAACGCCGCCCGCAGCATGCCGTAGCCCTCAGGCCCGACGTGCAGGATGTCGCGGGCGAAGATGGGCACCAGCAGGGTCGCCCCGCCCAGCAGCACCGCCACAAGGTCCAGCGAGATCGAGCCGAACACCACCTTGTTCTGCCAGACGTAGGCCACCCCCTCCTTGATCAGGGCCCAGCGCGACCCCTCCTGCCGCTCGGGCTGGGTCGGGGTCCGGATGGCGACGATGAGCAGGGCGGCCACCGCGAACAGGACGAGCGCCACCGCATAGGCCGCCCAGGGCGAGATGCCGATCAGGGGGCCCGCCAGGGCGGGGCCGGCGATGGAGCCCAGCAGGAAGGCCAGGGAGCTCGTGACGATGGCCCGCGGCAGGGCGGCCCGGGGCACCAGCATGGGCAGCATCGCCTGGCTGGCCGGCGCTAGATACGCACGGCTGGCTCCGAAAAGGGCTGCCACCGCCAGCAATGACCAAAGCGGCGCGCCGCCGTGCAGGGTCAGGCCCAGGAAGAGGGCGGCGCACAGGGCTTCGGCGCTGATGCACAGCACCATGACGCCTTTGCGATTGTGGCGATCGGCGGCCTCACCCGCCGGCAGGGTCAGGGCCAGCAGCGGCAGAAACTGCATCAGCCCCACCAACGACACATAGAGCGCCGCCTGGGGGATGGAATAGTGCCGGTCCCGCGCCAGGTCGTAGACCTGCCACAGCAGGGTCGCCCCCTGGATCTGGATCGCCAGCACCGCCGCCGTCCGGGCGAACCACAGCAGGCGGAAGTCACGGATCAGGAATGGATTCGTCGACGGCTGCGGGTCGGGAGGCGGTTCGATCACTTCGTGCGGCGCTTGGTCGGAGGATAGGGCGTTCCGTCCTTGTGGCTGTAGCCGCCCCCGAAGCGCAGGTCGATGTCGGGATACTCTCCGGAATCGCCTCCCGGGGCCCGCGTGCCGACCTCCAGGAGAACCGCTTCGCGGCCGGAGCGGTTTACGATGTGGTGGCCGTTCTTCACCCCGGCCTTCCAGCCGGCGCAGTCGCCCGGACGCAGGATGGTCTCGCCCTCGTCCTCGATCAGCACGACCTCGCCTTCCAGGACCCAGACGAACTCGTCCTCGCCGTTGTGCCAGTGGCGCTGGCTGGACCAGTCGCCGTCAGCCAGGCGCAGCAGGTTCACCCCGAACTGGTCCAGGCCCACGGCATCGCCGAGCTTCCAGCGGCGACGCCCCCGGCAGGGCTGGTCGAAGGGTTCGGGATAGGCCGTTCCGTGGGCGGTCGGCGCGTTTTCGATATCGATCTTGGGCATCGGGCCTTCTCCGGGCGAGCAGCGACGCTTAAACGGATGAGGATGAGTCTCGACCCTGTTCTGCTGGCCCGCGACCTGATCCGCAAGCCGTCTGTGACCCCGATCGACGCGGGCGCGATCGACGTAC
>CAZRKY010000145.1:0-8474 GCA_964600375.1 uncultured Caulobacteraceae bacterium
TTTCGGGCGTCGTCAACTTCATCCTCAAGGACGACTACGAAGGCGCCGAGATCACCGCCACCTACAGTTCGTCCTTCGAAGGCAAGGCCGCCGAGGTGGAAGTCAACACCCTGGTCGGCGGCAACTTCGCCAACGGCCGCGGCAACGCGACCGCCTACGCCTCCTACTACAACCGCGAGAAGGTCTACCAGTCCGAGTTTGACTGGTCCCGGAACTCAGGCGCCATCTGCTACAACGCGGCAGGGACGCGGTTCATCGTCTGTGACACCGCGGCCGAAGCGATCGCGTCCGGCGGCCCCGTCCTGGCCGGCGGCTCGGGCACGCCGTCCTGGGGCTGGATTGCCAACAACGCGGCCAACCCCTTCCAGAACCTGTCGGTCCTGCTTCCCGCCCGCTTCGGCGCGGGCAACACCGACACGAACTGTGACGGCGTCCCGGGCGGCGCGGTCAACGGCGGCAACCTGTCGTTCAATGACCTCGGCCAGCTGACTCCGCGCAACAATGGCGGCTTCTGTAGCGTGCCGGACCGGGCGGCGGGTTCCTCGCGCTATAACTTCGCGCCGGACAACTACATCATCACCCCAGGTGAGCGCTTCAACTTCACCACCTCGGTCAACTACGACGTGACCGACACGGTGCGCGCCAAGATCCTGCTCAACTACGTGAACTCCACCCAGGAAGTTCAGCTGGCGCCGACGCCAATTTCCAACCCCTCCATCCCGTCGTCGCAGGTGACGCTGACGCCGGCCATGCAGGCCCTGATCCAGGCCAACGCGCCGGACCTCTGGATCGCCCTGCAGTCGCGTCCGAATCCGCTGGCGCCGTTCTTCATCGACCGCCGGACCAACGAGCTGGGCACCCGCAACCAGTTCAGCGAGAACAGCTCGTTCTCGGGCCTGGTGACCGTCGATGGCGAGTTCAATGACAACTGGAGCTGGTCACTGACCGCCAGCTACGGTTCGAACCGCTTTGACAACCGCACCTCGAACAACGCCAACAAGACGGCCTGGCTGCAGGGTCTGGCCGGTTGTCAGACCGCCGCCGGCGCGCCGCTTGGCAACGCGGCCCTTCCGGGCTGCGTGCCGCTTGACGTCTTCGGCCCCGGCACCCTGACCCAGCCGATGGTCGACTTCCTGCGGACCACGACCTTCACCTCGACTGACATCGAAGAGTCGCGGGTCGCAGGCTTTGCGCGTGGCGACCTGTTCACCCTGCCGGCCGGCCCGGTCGCCGCGGTGATCGGCTTCGAGTACCGCGACACCGATATCGCCTTCAATGTCGACGGGAACCTCGAGAGCGGCAACATCTTCGGGTTCAACGCCGTCGGCTCCACCGCAGGCAGCGTTCAGGTGACCGAACTCTACGGTGAAATCTCGGTCCCGATCATCAAGGATCAGCCGCTCTTCCACTATCTCGGGTTCGAGGCGGGTTACCGCTCGTCCGACTATTCCACCGTGGGCACGGTCGCGACCTTCAAGATCGGCGGCGAGTGGGCGCCCGTCGAGTGGCTGCGTTTCCGCGGCGTCTACAATGACGCCACCCGCGCACCCTCGGTGATCGAGCTGTTCCAGAACGGCGACCAGGGCTTCCCGGCCTACACGGATCCCTGCCGCTTCAACGCGCCTGGCCAGAACGCCGCCCTGCAGGCGTTCTGCGTCGGCCAGGGCGTGCCGATCGGCCTGATCCCGACCTTCACTGCCAACAACACCCAGGTGCAGGCCTTCGCGTTCGGCAACCCGAACCTGACGCCGGAAACTGCCCACACCTGGACGCTGGGCGCGGTCTTCCAGCCCGACTGGTTCCCGGTCGGCGACTTCCGGATGACCGTCGACTACTACAACATCGAGATCGAGGACGTGATCTTCCCGCTGGGAGCCACCTTCTGGATCGCGCAATGCTACCAGGGCCCGCCCTACGGCACGAACCCCGCCGCCTGCGCCCGCATTCAGCGCGACGCCGTCACGGGTGACATTCTCAGTGTCGACACCACGGTCTCGAACGTCGCCGCCTACAAGACCGACGGCTTCGACTTCCAGTTCGAGTGGACCGTGAACCTGGAGGACACCTTCCTCCCGATCCCGGGCCGGTTGCGTGTGAACGAGCTGCTGAGCGTCATCGACGAGATCGCCTTGAGCTCCAATGACTTCGCCGGAACCACCGGCGGCTTCATCGGCTCGGCCGCCTTCGACTGGAAGTCCACGCTTACGGCCACCTACTCTCTGGGCGACTGGACGGGCATGGTGCGCTGGGCCTACGTGCCTCCGCTGTGCGACACCGCGTTCTCGACGAGTGGCACGAACGGCGCCTGCAAGGGCACATTCGGGGTCCACGACATTGGGGTCGAAGATCCTGCGGCCAGCTACATTGACGCCTCGGTTCGCTGGAACGTCTCCGACAACTTCCAGGTCACCGGCTTCATCGGCAATCTGCTCGACGAAGAGGTGCCCCAGACCATCGGCGGCGCGGCCAACGGCGGCCAGGGCAACACCGACCCGGCGCTCTATCGCATCCTTGGCCGGACCTTCTCGATCTCCGCGAGGCTTCGCTTCTAGGACATCGATCACCTGCAAGACCGGGCGGCGGGGTTTTCCCCGCCGCCCTTTTTGCTGTCTGGAGCCTGGCGGACGCTCCGCCGTCGGCCGGTGAGAGCATGACCCCCGGGCGGCGTTTGGCCGACCGGCCGGCCAGCAGTCAGCGCCCGGTCCAGGGGGGCGTACATGTCGAGGAAGCAGGCGGGGGGAACGGTTGCGCGCGCGCGTGCGCTCAACGAGTCCGCGGGGCCTGTGAACGGAGAGGAAGGCTACAGGATCAGTCGAGCGCTGCGCTCAGCGCGGCCGTACGGCTGCGCGCCAGCGGCGGCGGCGCCAGGGGCGTGGCCGCGGCGATGAGGCGCGACACCAGGGCCCGGGTTTCGCGTCCCTTGTCGGTCAGGAACAGCAGACGCTCACGCGCGTCTTCGCCCTGGAAGATCTCGATCAGACCCATCGAGGGCGCGACCGGGAAGGCGATGTCGGGCCCGGCCAGCGCGCGCGCGCGCCGGGACGCCGTCGCCTCGGTGAGGCGCGCCAACGTCGCCAGCTCCTTGATGTTCAGGCCTTCGTTTTCGCAGACGTACAGGAACACCAGCAGGTCATTGACGACGATCTCGGCGTCGATGGTGCGGAAGTGCTCGAGCAGCTGCAGGAAGCTGTTGCGGCGGCGCGCCATCAGTCGTCCTTGTACTCGGCCGCGGCGCCCGTGTAGTGCCGGATCTTCTGCCGACGCGGCAGGGTCCGGGCGGGTCGGGGCCGGCGCTCGCGGAAGCTCAGATCCGCTTCGCGGTAAAGGCCGCGGATGGTGGTCATCAGGTCTTCAAGGCGACGCTGATGCTCGGCCGCGCCGACGAAATCCTCGGCGCTGACGTCGATGGTGATCTGGGCTCGCAAGACGATGGACATGACGCCTCGGTGGGCTACGCGCCGCATCGAAACGCCGCGCGGCCTGAGTTGCTGGTGTCGTCGATGATGGCGATTGCAGTCGCGGACGCAGCCACATTGCGACAAGCGACGCGACAATGGCAGCAAGGGGCGACCACTGAGATCAGCAACACTGTATTGTCGATTGCGGTTGGGTTCGTCATTGCGGCGGCGCAACGACTTGAATCGGGGGGATCTGGTTTGGGCCGGTTCGGACTGCCGAAGGCATCGCCACTGGTGGTGATGACCGCGAGCTTCTGGTTCGCGGTCTACATCTTTCTGTCCCTGCGTTCGCTGATCGAGCCGGTGCTCGTCTACAGGCAGTTCCTTCCCCGCGGACTGGCGTGCCTGCTGGGCGCGGCGATGTGCATCGCCCTTTCGCGCGCGCTGCGGCGACTTTCGAAGTACTCGCTTCGGGTTCAGGTCCCGGTGGCGATTGCCCTGTCGCTGCTGACCTCGGCGTTCTACGGCGCAGCCGTCGATGGCATATTCCGGGCCATGCTGCCCAACGACGAGGACCCCTGGTACTACACGGTGATGGGGCGGGCGCTCGGCTATGTCTGGATCATCGCGAGCTGGTATTTCGCCTACTTCGCCATGACTTTCCGGGAAACCGCCAGGCAGAACGAACTCCGCCTGCTGGAGGCGCAGGCCCTTACAGCCGATGCCCAGAACCGGATGCTGCGCTACCAGATCAATCCGCACTTCCTGTTCAACACCCTGAACGCGTTGCAGACCCTGATGTCGGATCGCAAGGTTCCCCAGGCCAAGCAGATGGTGCTCAGCCTCGCGGACTTCCTGCGCTACTCCCTCGCCCAGTCCCCGTCGGACATGGTCAGCCTGGGTGAAGAAGTGGAGGCCCAGTCCGCCTATCTGTCGATCGAGCAGGCACGTTTCGGAGAGCGTCTGATCACAGTCTTTGAGGTTCCTCCGGCGGTCACACGCGCCCGGGTGCCAAGCCTGATCCTCCAGCCCCTGATCGAGAACGCGGTGAAATACGCCGTCGCCCCGTCGCGCGACCCCGTGACGATCAAGCTGACGGCCGCCGCGCTCGATGACCGGCTGCGCATCGAGGTCAGCGACGACGGAACCGCCGGGCCGGATCGTCCGCCCAGCCTGGGACTGGGTCTGGAGAACGTGCGACGCCGCCTGGAGCTGGCCTATGCGGGCCGGGCCAGCTTCACGTTTGGGCCGAATCTGCCGTCGGGATTCCGGGTGGTCATGACAATCCCCCTGGAGCTGGCCTGATGCCGGCCCTGCGCGCCATCATCATCGACGATGAACCCCTGGCCCGCCGCGGCCTGGAGCTGGAGTTACGCAAGATTCCCGGCGTCTCGCTGGTGGGCGCGGCCGGCGACGGGGAGACGGGCCTGGACCTGATCCAGTCCGCCCGGCCCGACGTGGTGTTCCTGGATGTGAAGATGCCAATCCTGGACGGCCTGCAGGTCGCCGCCCTGGTGGGCCAGGATGACGCCCCGGCGATCATCTTCGTGACCGCCTTCGGCCAGTTCGCGCTGGACGCCTTCAACCTCGCGGCCATCGACTATGTGCTCAAGCCGATCGCGCCCGCGCGCCTCAAGGCCGCCATCGAGCGGGCGCGCACCCGGGTGGAGCAGACCACCGCGGCCGAGCGGGCCGCCGGGCTGCAGGCCCTGGTCGAGCACATGCGCCAGGAGGGCGGGGGCCTGCCCGACGCGCCGGGTGCGGCGATCTGGGTGAGCGGGCCCCGTGGCCGTCAGCGGCTGGCGCTTTCAGAAATCGAATGGTTCGAGGCCCAGCGCGACTATGTGCGCATCCATGCCGGCCCGCGCAGCTGCATTCAGCGCGGCACCCTGCGCGACCTGACCGGCAAGCTGGACTCCGCCGCCTTCCTGCGCGTCCACCGGTCGGCCATCGTCAATCTCAACGCGGTGACTGCGGTGGAGCGACGTTCCGCGGGACTCTACGCCGTTCGGTTGAAGACCGGCGCGGAAGTGCCCGTGGGACGCTCTTTCCTCAGCGGCTTGCGAGCCCGCATCGAGCAAGCCGGCGTGATCCAGATAC
This sequence comes from uncultured Caulobacteraceae bacterium, assembly GCA_964600375.1. Lineage (GTDB taxonomy): Bacteria > Pseudomonadota > Alphaproteobacteria > Caulobacterales > Caulobacteraceae > JAEZEZ01. Next base: position 5,499 of record CAZRKY010000145.1, read on the forward strand.
GCGGCTAGCCGCGCGCCTCCTGCAACCTGAAAATCCCGACCGGCATACCGCGCCACGCGGCGCCGAAAGCTCTCGCGCGCTAGAACGGCCTATCGACCGCCAGGACCGCCCGCCATGGAAGAGCGTATCGTCACCATTACCGCCGGTCCGATCCGCGGCCTGCGCGCGGACGGGGTTTCGAAGTTTCTGGGCGTGCCCTACGCCGCGGCCCCCGTGGGCGCGCGCCGCTTCGCCCTGCCGGAACCACACGCGCCCTGGACCGAGGTGCGCGACGCCACCCAACCCGGGCCCAACGCGCCGCAGGTGGTGCGCGACCTGGGCCCGCTGGATCCGGTTCCGCTGGTCGGCGCCGGTTGGGTCAAGGGCGACGACTTCCTGAGCGTCAACGTCTGGACCCCCGACGAAAAGGCCTCCGGCCTGCCGGTTATGGTCTTCGTCCACGGCGGCGCCTTCTGCGTCGGCTCGAAGGATTCAGCGATCTCCGACGGCACGGAACTGGCCAGGGCCGGCGTGGTGTCGATCAACATCAACTACCGCCTGGGCGTGGAAGGCTTCCTGCCCATACCCGGCGCGCCCGCCAATCTTGGCTTGCACGACCACCTCGAGGCGTTCCGCTGGATCAAGGCCAACGCCGCAGCCTTTGGCGGCGACCCGGACAACGTCACCATCTTCGGCGAGAGCGCCGGCGCCATGACCATCGCCAACCTGGTCGCTTCGCCGGCGGCCCAGGGCCTGTTCCGCCGCGCCATCGTCGAGAGCGGCCACTGCGCCATGGTCCGCAAGCCGAACGTGGCCGCCAAGGTGGTCCGCAAGATCGCCGCCATGCTGGGGGTGAAGCCCACGCTGGAGGGCTTCCGCTCGACGACCATGGAGGCGTGCGTCGACGCCATGGAAAAGAGCCAGCAGCCGACCTTCAAGGTCGACCTGCGCGACGAGAACGGGTTCGAGCCGACCTTTGGCCTGTCGAAATATACGCCCGTGACCGGCGATGCGATCCTGCCGGAGGATCCGATCGCCCTGCTGAGGAAGGGCGTCGGCAAGGACATCGACCTGCTGATCGGCGCCAATTCCGAGGAGATGAACCTCTACTTCGTGCCCATCGACGCGGCCGGCAAGATCAACGGCCTGATCGCCTGGATGCTGCTGCGCAAGTCCGTCCGGAAGGCGTGGAAGATCCTCAAGGCCTACGGCATGGGCCGCAAGGTCGGCGGTCGCCGCGTGAGCGGCGGACAGGCGATGACCGACGCCATGACCGACCTGGTGTTCCGCTCCGGCACGCGCACCATGGCGCTGGCCCACCAGGGCCGCACCTTCGTCTATGAGTTCGATTACCGATCCGAGGCCTGCGACGGGAGGATGGGCGCCTGCCACGCCCTGGAGGTGCCCTTCGTCTTCAAGACCCTGAAGGCCGCGGGCGGGCCGCGCGGCATCGCCGGCGACAACCCGCCCCAGGCCCTGGCCGACCGCTGCATGAAGATCTGGGTCGATTTCGCCCGCGATGGCAGCTTCCCGGCCGACGACTACAAGACCGCCGCGCGGCCGGTCTACCACCTGAACGTGGGCCGGGCGGTCAGCGATCCGCCGCGCGCCGCCGACGCCTTCCTGCGCCAATAGAGCACGCCATGTATCTCGAGAAGTTCCGCCTGGACGGCCGCGTCGCCCTCGTTACCGGCGGGGCCCAGGGCATCGGCCTGGCCTGTGTGGAAGCCCTCGCCGAAGCCGGCGCCAGGGTCGTCATCGCAGACCGCTCGGAAGAGCACATCGCCGTCGCCCAGGCCGCCATGACCGTCCGGAACTACAAGGTCTCCGGGCAGTGGCTGGACGTCACCGACTCCAGGGCCGTCGACGCCTGTATCGACGCGGTCGTGGCGCGGGAGGGCCGCCTGGACATCCTGGTCAACAACGCGGGCATCGCGCGCTCCGAGACCCCCGCCGAAGACGTCGCCGACGAGCACTGGCTGAACGTGCTGGACGTCAATCTGAACGGCTCGTTCTGGTGTGCACGGGCGGCCGGACGGCACATGCTCAGCCAGGGTTCGGGCGCCATCGTCAATGTCGGCTCGATGTCGGGCTTCATCGTCAACCGCCCCCAGCCCCAGAGCTATTACAACGCCTCGAAGGCCGCAGTGCATCAGCTGACGAAGTCGCTGGCCGCGGAATGGGCGCCGCGCGGCGTCCGCGTGAACGCCGTCGCACCCACCTATATCGCCACCCCGCTCAATGCCTTCGCCGACCGCGAGGGCGAGATGTACAGGCGCTGGATCGACGGCACGCCCATGGCCCGTCTGGGCGAACCGGAGGAGGTCGCCTCGGTGGTGCTGTTCCTGGCCTCGGACGCATCCAGCCTCATGACCGGCTCGATTGTCCTGGCCGACGGCGGCTATAGCTGCTGGTGAGATGACAGCGTCCCTTCCCCTCGCCGGGCTCGAGCTCGGCGGCACCAAGGCCATCTGCATCCTGGGGATGGGACCCGACGACGTGCGCGAACGCGTCCAAATGCCCACCGGCAAGCCCGCCGAGACCTTCGCCGCGATCCGCGCGGTGTTCGACCGCTGGCGCGCCGGTCCGGGATTCTCGGCCATCGGCATCAGCAGCTTTGGTCCGCTCGACCTCGACGCCCGCTCCCCGGGCTTCGGTCACATGGCCGGCACCCCGAAACCGGACTGGAGCGGCGCCGATGTGCTGGGCGTGGCCGGCGGATACGGCGTTCCGGTCTGCATCGACACCGACGTCAATGGCGCGGCCCTGGCGGAGGCGACCTGGGGCGGGTTCCGGGGCCTGCGCTCCTACGCCTATGTGACGGTCGGTACGGGCCTGGGGGTCGGCACGGTCGTCGACGGCAGGACCGTCACTGGTCTGGGCCATTCGGAGGCCGGCCACATGTTGCCGCCGCGCTCGAACCCAGACTGGCCAGGCTGCTGCCCCTACCACGGCGCCTGCGTCGAGGGCCTGGCCTCCGGAGCGGCCATCAAGGCG
>CAZRKY010000146.1:0-8390 GCA_964600375.1 uncultured Caulobacteraceae bacterium
TCGTGGTCATCGTCTACGGGGTGATCGCCCGCCACGGCTACGACCGCCTGCTGATGGCCACCCTGATGGCCGGCGCGATCCTGATCGTGGCGGGGCTTGCGCGGCTGGGGACGCTGATCAAGTACATCCCCGACCCGGTCACCACCGGCTTCACCTCCGGCATCGCGGTGATCATCCTGGTCAGCCAGTTGGCCGACTTCATGGGACTGAAGCTGGCCGCCGCGCCCGCCGACCTGATCCCCAAGCTGACGGCCCTGTGGGAGGCGCGCGCGACATTGAACCCCGTCGCCGCGGGCCTGGCCGGCGCCTGCCTGGCGGCCATCCTGGCGCTGCGACGCTGGGCGCCGAAGCTGCCGGGCTTCCTGATCGTGACCCTGGCGGCGGCGGCGGCCGTCTGGGCCTTCCACCTGCCGGTGGAAACCATCGGCTCGCGCTTCGGCGGCTTCACGGCCTCTATCGAGCCGCCGCGGCTGGACTTCTGGTCCTGGGGCAAGGTCGAGGCCGTCTTCCCCAGCGCGCTCACCATCGCCATGCTGGCGGGCATCGAGTCCCTGCTCTCGGCCGTGGTTGCCGACCAGATGACCGGGCGGCGCCACCGCTCGAACATGGAGCTGGTGGCCCAGGGTTTCGCCAATATCGCCTCGGCCCTGTTCGGCGGCATCCCGGCCACCGGAGCCATCGCGCGGACCGCCACCAACATCCGCTCAGGCGCCCGCTCGCCGGTCGCGGGCATGGCGCATGCGATTTTCCTGCTGGTCTTCATGCTGGCCCTGGCGCCGCTGCTGGCGCTGGCGCCGCTGGCGGCCCTGTCGGCCCTGCTGGTGGTCATCGCGCTGAACATGGCCGAGGCGCCGCGCTTCCGCCTGCTGCTGGGCTCGTCGATCGGCGACCGGGCGGTGCTTCTGGTGACCTTCGGCCTGACCATCTTCGCCGACCTGACCGTGGCCATCGCCGTGGGCATGGTGCTGGCCAGCTTCGTGTTCATGCACCGGATGTCGAAGCTGGTGGCGGTGGAGACCGGCGAGCAGCTGTTCCAGGGCGATTCCGCCGAGCCGACCGATGAGGCGCCCTACGCGCCGAACTTCGGCCTGCCGCCCGACGTCGGGGTGATCACCTTCCGCGGCCCGCTGTTCTTCGGCGGCGCGACCATCCTGCAGGACGCGCTCGACCGCATCGGCGAGCGCGAGCGCTGCTACATCCTGCGCTTCGAAGAGGTGCCGATGGTCGACCCGACCGGGGCCCACGCGCTGGACAGCTTCCTGCACCGGGCGCTGAAGCTCGGCCCGGTGTTCATTACCGGCGCCTCGACAGCCGTGGTCGCCAGCCTGCATTCGGCGATCCCCGAAGCCCTGATCGAGCGTGTCCGCTTCCTCGAAGACTTCGCCGAGGCCGCGGCGTTGGCGCGGGCCGGCTAGCTCGCCAGACGCTCGGCCTCGTCCTCGCCCGCGTCGATCACCCGGGCGATGGCGGCCAGCAGCACGTCCGGGCGCACCGGCTTGGTGATGTGCAGGTCGGCGCCGGCCTCGCGGCTGGCGGCGGCGTGTTCGTCCAGGGCATTGGCGGTCAGCATGATCACCGGCGTGCGCGCCAGGCCCTGTTCGCGCTCGCGGGCGCGCAGCGCCGCCGTGGCGGTCAGGCCGTCCATCTCTGGCATCTGCATGTCCATCAGCACGGCGTCGAAGTGACCGGCTTCCAGCGCCTGCAGCGCCAGGCGGCCGTCGCCGACCACGGTGGGCACGATGCCGGCGGTCTCGAGGATGAGCGAGACGACCTTCTGGTTGGTGGGGTGGTCCTCGGCCAGCAGCACCCGCAGCGAGCGGTCCAGCGCGCGCGGCTGGGTGGCGGCGAGCGGGGCCGAGGCGGCGGCGTCGACGCGCTCCAGCGGCAGTTCGAGCCGGAAGGTCGACCCCAGGCCCGGCGCGCTTTCACAGGTCACCGTGCCGCCCATCATGTCCGCCAGGGCGCGGCAGATCGACAGGCCCAGGCCTGAGCCGCCGAAGCGCCGCGTGATGGAGTCGTCGGCCTGTTCGAAGCGCCGGAACAGGCGCGCGGCCGACTCCGCGTCGAAGCCGATGCCGGTGTCGCGCACGCTGAAGGCCAGCCCGCCGGCGACCGCCTCGACGGTCAGCTCGACCTCGCCCGCCTCGGTGAACTTCACCGCGTTCGACAGGAGGTTCGACAGGATCTGGGTCAGGCGGACCGGGTCCGCGCGCCAGGTTCCGTGAGCCGCCTCGGCGACCGTCCACTCCAGCTTCAGGCCCTTGCCCTCGGCGGCGGCGCGGTGAAGCGAGGCGATCTGGCGCACCAGGGCGTCGAGGTCGAAGTCCGCCGGCTGCAGGCGCATCTGGCCGGCCTCGATCTTGGAGACGTCCAGGATGTCGGTCAGCACCTGTTCCAGCAGTCGGCCCGAGGCGACGATGACTTCGGCCAGCTCCTGATCGCGCTTTGATTTCTGGCGCTTGCCCAGCACTTCGGAGACGGCGATGACGCCGTTCAGCGGGGTGCGCAGCTCGTGGCTCATGTTGGCCAGGAAACGGGACTTCTCCTGCAGCGCGTGCTCCAGCTCGACGGTGCGCTGGGCGACGCGGTCCTCCAGCGAGGCCAGCACTTCGTCGGCGCGCTCGCGCTCGGTGCGCAGCGCCTTGGCCAGCAGGCCGATCTCGTCGTCGCGCGCCTCGATGGCGGCGATGTTGCGGCCGGAGCCCCGCCGTGCGTTCTCGGCCTCGGCCGAGGACAACAGCCGACGCAACGGCACGACCACGGTGCGCCGCGCCAGGATCACCACCGCGCCGCTCATCGACAGGGCGGCGAAGATGCCGATCACCAGGATCCAGGCCGCCGAGCGCGCCGCGGCGTGGGCCACGACCGACGCCGGAGTCGAAACCAGGAAGTACCAGTTGGGCCCGCGCAGCAGGCCGTAGGCGATGATGTGCTCGCCGTCGGCGGTCTTGACCACGCCGCTGCGGCCGCCGTCGGCGCGGATGCGCGCGGCGATGTCCGCCAGGCCCAGCTCGCGTTCGCGCGCCTTGACCTCGGCGTCGCCGGCGGCCCGGCCGGGGCCTTCGGGGAAGGCGATCAGCTTGCCGTCGCCGGAAATGATCATGTTGGTGGCGCCGGGCAGCCCCTGCCCCACCGCGCGGCGGAAGTAGCCCGACAGGTCCAGGCTGGAGCCGAAGGCCCCGACGAACCGGCGGTTCACATAGACGGGGGTGACGCAGGCCACGCCGGAACGGGCGCCGTCGGTCTCGGTGACCTTGCGCTGCAGGTCGGTGCAGACGGTCGCGCCGGTCGGATTGTTGGCCGGCTGGACGATGGTGGCCATCTGCTCGCGGGTGATGTCGAGCGTCGCAGGCGCGTCCTGGCGATAGAAGATCAGCCGGTCCTCGCGGTCGGGCGCAAACATCACCATCCGGGTGTCTGGCGTGTAGAAGTAGAAGTTGTCGTAGAAGCCCGTCAGCGACTCCCCGAAGCGCGAGGTGACCGGCAGGGCGGCGACGAAGGCGCGGCGTTCCTGGGGGCTCATCTCGGCGGCGCGCGAGAGATAGCCGCCGACGCCGTAGATCGTGTCGCCGTCGTCCTCGGTGCGCCCGTCGAACAGGTCCGGCGCCGTGCGGCGGGTGCCGTCGCCCTTGAGCGGGAAGTTCATCGCCATCAGACGCTCGACGTCGGCGTCTGAGAAGGCCGTCATGCGGCGCTTCAGCGCCTCGGTGGCCGCCCGGTGCACCGCGGCGAGGTCGGAGAACTGGCGCTCCTCGCGCAGGGTGCGCTCGAAGACATAGTCGCCCAGGCCCGTGATCTGGCGGGACTCCAGCTCGTGCTTGAACGCCAGGTAGGCGGCCACGGACCCGACAAGCGTCACCGCGACGGCCATCAGGCCGACGCTGATCAGAAAGCGGCGTGCGAGCGAATGAACGCGCATTGGTCGTGACAGGCCCCCGGCGAGTTCCGGAGAAGTTGCACGGCTGCTGCTAAGTTTCGGTTACGCTCGTTTATCTAATTGATACCGGCGTTCGCTCAGCGCCCCCCAGCCGCCTCCTTGTTGGCGTCCTGGACGTATTTGAGGAAGCCGCCCGGATTGTCGGTGTCGGACAGGTCGCGGACGTTGTGGATGCGCCACTTTCCGCCGACCAGCACCAGATCGACCTCCAGCCGGCGCTGGTCCGGCGTGCCGGCCCACAGGTCGACCTTGCCTAGCGCCGTGGTCGCCGAGGTCGTGGTCACCTCCACCACCCGCGCCTCCATGCCGCTGGAGTCCTGGCAGGAGCAGATGGGGTCGGCGTCGACGGCGCCAACCTCGTCTTCCGGGGTCAGGCGGGCGTTCTCGGCCATGGCGGCGATCAGGACCGGATCGAAGTAGTCGGCCTGGGCGGTGAAGGGGCTGAAGTCCGGGGTCTGGTACTTGGCGTAGACGCTGCGCAGCCAGGCGCCGGGGTCTTCGGCGGCCGCGGTGGACGCCGTCGGCGTGACCGTGGCGGAGGCCTGGGCGGGCGCGGCGTCACCCTTGGTCGGCGCGGTCGGCGAACAGGCGCAGGCGAACGCGGACGCGGCGAGCGTGGCGCCGATCAGTCGAAGTGCGGTCATGGCGGGTCCCCCAGGGTTGGAGGCCCGAGCCTAGCAGCTTGGCGGAACGACGCTATCCGTCGTCGGAGTGCAGCGGCTTGCCGGCGCGCCGTTCGGCGTTGCTCTGTTCGAGGTAGTGCAGGAAGCCCTCGTCGGGGGCCTCGCCGCCGATGTCGTGGATGCGCCAGCCCGCGCCGGTCATCACAAGGTGCAGGGTCTGTTCGCGCGTGTAGTCGGGGATCTGGCTGGGGATGGGGTCCGGCGGCAGGGGCCACTGCAGCTTGACCTTCACCCGCGCGCTGCCGTCCGGCGCCATGACGATCTCGCCCACGGTCGCCTTCATGTCGGTGGGGTCCTGGCAGGAACAGACGGGATCGGCGTCGATGGCCCCCATCTCGCCTTCCGGCGTCAGGCGCTCGTCCTCCTTCAGCGCCTTGACCACCGCCGCGTCGAACCAGTCGGCGGGCTTCTTGAAGGGGCTGAAGCTGTCGTTGGCGTAGTTGGCGTAGAGCCGCGTCACCCAGACGCGGGCCGAATCGGCGCTGGGCGCGGCGGTGGCGGTCGCCGTGGCCGTAACCACCGCCGGCGCGGCGGCGTTGGCCTTGCTCGGTGCGGCGTCGGCCGGAGTGGACGGCGAACAGGCGACCACGCAGATCGCGGCCAAGGCTACGGACAGGATGCGGATCATGGGTGACTCCCCCTCACCGTCCGAGCCTAGCAGTTTCGCGCGACCGCGCTATGGGGCAGGCGGCGCGGGCGGCAGGACCGCGTCGAAGCGGGTGACCGGCGGGATGAACACGCACTTGGCCATTTCCTGGCGGGCCATGGCGGGCTCGGCGGCGATGATCCGCGACCTCACGTCCAGGCTGTAGGACAGGGGGGCGGAGGTGGACGGGCCGGTCACCTGGGATTCGAAGCGGTAATAGTAGCTCTTTCCCGGCTCGACCGTGACGGTCATCTCCAGCGGCTGCAGGCCGGTTCCGAACGACGGGCCCTTGGAGATCCACTCTATCTGCAGCCGGTGCGCCCCGGCCGGGACGCGGAAGGCCGTGCAGTTGTTGTTGTTCATCTGGATGGAGGCGGTCCCGTCGAGCCGGAACAGCGCCTTCTTGCCGCGCCGCTCCAGGCGGTCGGGACGGTAGAAATAGACGATCGCGTCCGTGCTCCCCTCCGCCAGCGGCGCCAGCGGCGGCGGCGCGGCTGTGGCGGCGGTTGCGACGGCGGCGGCCAGGATCAGGCCGGTGACGATCGGACGATACATGCTTCCCCCAAAGCAAAAGGGCCGGAGCGCGCGGCTCCGACCCTTCCGATCTACCTTGGCTTGCGCCGCGCGTCTGCGGGCGAATTGCCGCCCTAGCCGACGATCTGGTCGTCGCTGAAGAACTGGGCGATCTCGATCGCGGCGTTCTCGGCCGAGTCCGAACCGTGCACCGAGTTCTCGCCGACGTTGCGGGCGAAGAGCTTGCGGATGGTGCCGTCGGCGGCGTTGTCAGGGTTGGTGGCGCCCATGACGTCACGGTAGGCGGCCACGGCGTTGTCGCCTTCCAGAACCTGCACGACCACGGGGCCGGAGGTCATGAAGTCGACCAGCTCGCCGAAGAAGGGGCGTTCGGCGTGCACAGCGTAGAACTGCTCGGCCTGGGCGCGGCTCATGCGGATGCGGCGCTGGGCCACGATGCGCAGGCCCGAGGCCTCGATCACGGCGTTCACGGCGCCGGTCAGGTTCCGCTCGGTGGCGTCGGGCTTGATGATCGAGAAGGTACGTTCGGTCATTGGGGACACACAGAGTTTGGTTGTTTCGGGTCGCGGGCTTATAGCGGCGCCTCTCCGCTGCGCCAACCTTTCCTCTCTTTTCCGAATTTCCCCTCCCCATGCTCAAGATTCACGACCTGTCCTTCGTTTCGTGGGGCCGACGCTTCTTTGATGACGCGTCGGTGGTCATTCCGGCCGGGGCCAAGGTGGGGCTGGTCGGCCGCAACGGCGCGGGCAAGACGACTCTCTTCAAGCTGATCCTGGGCGAACTGTCGCCGACCGGGGGCGAGATCAGCGTCAGCCGCGGCTGGCGCGTGGCCACGGTGGACCAGGAAGTCGCCGCCTCGCCGGTGAAGCTGATCGACGCGGTGCTGGACCTCGACACCCGGCGCAAGGCGCTGATGGAGGAGTTGGAGCTGGCCCCGCCCGAGCGCCAGGCGGACCTGCACCACGACCTGCAGATGATCGGCGCCGACCGCGCGCCGTCCCGCGCCGCCGAGATCCTGTCGGGCCTGGGCTTCTCCAACGACGACCTCGATCGGCCGATGAGCGAGTTCTCCGGCGGCTGGCGCATGCGCGCGACGCTGGCCGGCGCGCTCCTGGCCGAACCCGATCTCATGCTGCTGGACGAACCGACCAACTATCTCGACCTGGAAGGCGCCCTGTGGCTGGAGACGCGGCTGAAGCGCTATCCCAACGCCGCCCTGGTCATCAGCCACGACCGCGAACTGCTGAACAATTCAGTCAACGCCATCCTGCACCTGTCTGAGAGGAAGCTTGACTATTACACGGGCGGATATGACGAATTCGAACGGCTGAAGGCCCAGAAGGCGCGCCTGCAGGCCGCCGGTCGGATGAAGCAGGAAGCCGAGCGCGCCCACCTGCAGAGCTTCGTCGACAGCTTCAGAGCCAAGGCCTCCAAGGCCCGCCAGGCCCAGTCGCGCCTCAAGCGCCTGGAGAAGATGCCGCCGATGGCCGAGGTCTCGGGCGAACGCACCGCGCCCTTCTTCATCCCCTCGCCAAAAAAGCAGCTCTCGCCGCCCCTGGTGCGGATGGAAGGCGCTTCGGTCGGTTACGGCGAGAAGGTGGTGCTGCGCGACCTGAACCTGCGCATCGACGTCGACAGCCGCATCGGCCTGCTCGGCGTCAACGGCGCGGGCAAGTCCACCTTCGCCAAGCTGCTGGCCGGGGCGATCCCGCCGATGCCGACCGGCGAATGCTGGATGGACCGGCGCATGAAGGTGGCCTGGTTCCACCAGCACCAGATCGAGGCGCTGGACCCGGAAGAGACGCCGCTGGACCTGATGCGCCGCGCCCTGCCCGAGGCCACCGAGAGCCAGCGCCGCGCGCGCCTGGGCGGCTTCGGCATGACCGTCGAGAAGGTCGAGACCAAGGCCGCCAACCTGTCGGGCGGCGAGCGGGCGCGCCTGCTGCTCAACATGGTGGCGATGGAAGCGCCGCACCTGCTGATCCTGGACGAACCGACCAACCACCTGGACATCGACAGCCGCCGCGCCCTGCTGGAAGCCCTGAACGACTACGAAGGCGCGGTGCTGATCATCACCCACGACCGCTCGCTGATGGAGCTGGTCGCCGACCAGCTGTGGTTCACCCGCGACGGCACCATCGTGCCCTTCGACGGCGACATGGACGACTACGCCAAGCTGGTGCTGGACCGCGCCCGCCAGGCCGCCAAGGGCCAGGCCAACACCCCCAACGCCCAGGGCCTGACCGGCAAGGAGGCCCGCAAGGCCGCCGCGGCCGCCCGCCAGCGCATAGCGCCTCTGAAGATGGCGGCGGAAGCCCTTGAACGGAAAATGGAAGCCATCGCGTCCGACATCAACCGCGCCGAGCGCGGCCTGGCGGCGCCGGGGCTGTTCGAGACCGACCCGGCGCGGGCCCAGGCGCTGGGCCTGATGGTCGGCAAGTTCAAGGCCGAGCTGGAAACCGTCGAGGCCCAGTGGATCGTGGCGGCGGAAGCCTATGAGGCGGCGAAGAACGCGGAGGGTTAGCGCCCCTTCCTTCTTGAGGGAAGGAGGTCCCAGCGTGCCGGACCCCCGCGAAGGCGGGGGGTAGGC
>CAZRKY010000147.1:0-8349 GCA_964600375.1 uncultured Caulobacteraceae bacterium
CGAGGCGATCTACACGCTTTACGAAGGGGTCGGGACGGTCGAGGCCATCGACACGGCGATGAAGCTGGGCGCGAACCACCCCATGGGGCCGCTGGAGCTGGCGGATTTCATCGGCCTCGACACCGTGCTGGCCATCATGAATGTGCTCCACGACGGGCTGGCGGATTCCAAGTACCGGCCCTGTCCCCTGCTGGTGAAGTACGTCGAGGCCGGATGGCTGGGCCGCAAGACCGGCCGCGGCTTCTACGACTACTCGGGCGAAACCCCGGTTCCGACGCGATGAGGCGCGACCTCAAGGCCCTGTTCAGCGGCGAGGTGACCTGGCGCGAGCCGGTTGGCCTCTACACCTTCGTCGGCTGGCTGGCGGCTGTGGCCTGGCCGGCGATCGTCGGCACCCTGATCCTGTTCCCGCCGACGCGCGAGGCCGGAGGCCTGCTGCATGACTGGCGACTCAAGGCGCTGATCGCGGCAGGGATCGCGATCGCGGCGATCATCCATCTGGTGAAGGGCGAGCGGGACCGCGAGGGCGGGCCGACGAGCCGGCTGGGCATCATCGCGCGCTTCCTGCTGTTCGGCTTCATCTTCTCGCTCGCCGCCCTGATCCTGGTGGTGCTGGGCTTCGCGGCCTTCTCGGCCTTCGGCAACGAGGGGTTCCTGTCGGCGCTCGGCGGAATCGAGTCGACCCTGTTCCTGTTCGGCGTGGCCGGCCTCCCCTTCGCCCTGATGGTCGGCGTCAGCTACGCGCTTTGGGCCGGGGTGATGGTCTCCACCATCACCTTCGCTCCGCCCGTGCCCACCGTGCCCAAGGCGCGCGTTTCAGCCCTGTTTGGAGGCCCGTCCGAGGCGCCGCCGCCGGTGGAAACGGTCGTGGCCGCGCCGGAGCCGGAGCCGGTCCCCGAGCCGGTGCTTGATCACGAAGGCGGGGTCGCACCCCATCCCCAGCCGGACGAGCACTAGGGCTCAGGGGTTGCCCCAGATCCGCAGCAGGTTGCCGATCGCCTTGTCCAGAATAAGTCGGTTGGGCCCTTCCGGGGTCGACCAGCGGACCCGTTGCAGGTCAAAGATCACCTCGCGTTCGTCGGCCCGGCTGACCATGGACTGCACCCAGCCCACCGCCGCAAACCGCTCGCCCGAGGTGACCGGCGTCACCCGGTGCAACTGGCCCGTCGGGTAGAGCACTACCGATCCCGCCGCCGGCTTGAATTCCCGTTCGCCGTCCAGCCCGTCCATGAGCAGCGCTCCGCCCTCGTAGGTCGAGGGGTCTGACAGGAAGAGGGTGAAGCTGAGGTCTGTGCGCAGCCGCCGCCCGTCCTCGGCTTCCATGGTCGCATCATCGGTGTGGAACCCGTAGGCCTCGCCCTCGCGGTACCGCGAGAAGAGCAGCCTCGACCAGCGCTGGGGCCGTGCGTAGGCGATGAACACCGGACTGCGCTCCAGCGCCTGGCGAACGAAGGCCGCGAGGGCCTTGGTCTTGGGATCAGCGCCGTCGGCCTGATGATTGGCCTTCACACGGGCGGCGGCAGGCCCGGCAGTCCGGCGGCCATCGATGAAGGTGGCCTCGGCAAGCGCCGAATGGACGCGGGCGAGGTCTTCGGGGGCCAGGATGTCGGCGATCGTCAGCATGGCGGCAAACTGCACGATCGGCGCTTGCGTGCAACCGCCCGCCGGGGAGTCGCGTTCAGATGGCTACGCTTCAAGGAGCCCTGCCATGACCCGCATCCAGTCCCTCTCCCTCGGGGCCGCCATGGCCCTGATCGCCGCCGCCCTCGGCGCCTGCGAGAACAAGTCCGCCGCGACTGCGCCGCCCGAAAATGCGCCGGTGGTGGGCGACAATTCCACCTCGACGACGGACCAGCTCCGCGAAGAGGCCGCCCAGGTCGGCGATGTCATCGAGGCCGGCGCCAAGGAAGCCGCCCAGGAAGTGGACCAGACGACCGACCGGATGGCTGCCGAGGCTCGCGAGAGCGAGGCGGATACGGCGGCGGAAGCGGCGCAGGACAACGCGGCCAAGAAGTAGGTCCTGCGACCCAGTTGCACTTGCGAATAACTTGCAACTAGCCCCGTTGGGCGTGTATGGGTCCGCGACCTGATCGCGCGAGCACCCCATGACCACCTACCGCCCGAAACTCTGGACCGCCGTAGGCGTCGCCGCCCTGTTGACCGCCTCGGCCTGTTCGAAATCCGGAGAGGCCGGCGAGCAGGCTCCGGCCGGGACTCCGGACACGGCGGCCGCCGTGGGCGAGGCCGGCGAGACCGCAAGCGGCGAAGGCGGGGTCGGCGAGGCCGGCGCGAGCGAGGCCTACAGCACCATCCCTCCCGCCAGCCGCACGGCGCTGCGCATCGCCCACTTGCGCGGTTTCTTCCTGATCGCGGCGGAGGCCCAGAAGGCCCAAGGGAACGACGAGGCCGCGGCCCTGGCCGGCCAGGGGATGCTGGAGGTCTTCGATCCGGCCGCCGACAACTTCCGCAAGGCCGGCATCAATGAGGCCCGGCTGCGTGCGGCGGCCGAGAAAGGCGACGCCGCCAGCCTGCAGGCCGCCATCGCGGAACTGGACGCCGCCCGCAAGCGGGTCGGCGGCGACCCCGCCGCGGTGATCAACGGCATGACCGGCATGGCCGCGGGCATGTACGGCCACGTGGTGGCCGACAGCGCCATCGATCCGGTGGAGTACCAGCACTCGCGCGGCGCGGCGCTCTCGGCGCTGGGCGAGCTGCAGCACTTCGGGGCCGGCAACGCCAAGGCCCGGGCAGTGAAGGCAGACCTCGACCGCTTCATCGCGCTTTGGCCCGCCCCGGTCGCGCCTGATGACATCGCCAAGGTCGCCCCTGCCGGGACCGTCCAGGCCCAGGCCTCGCGGATCCAGCTGGCGCTCAGCTAGGACTTCGCCAGGGCGTCGAACAGGGCGCGGGCCTCCGGGCTGACCCAGTCGGCCTCGCCCACGACCCGGGCGACCTCGCGCCCTTGCCGATCATAGATCACCGTGCCGGGCATGCCCTTGACGTCGAGCACCTGCTGGAGCGCGAAGCGCGGGTCGTGGAACAGCTCCAGCGGCTCGTTCACGCCGATGAAGTCGCGCGCGTTGGGCAGCCGCTCGTCGACATCGACGCTGACCGGCACGACGGCGACATCGTCCGGATAGGCGCGCTGCAGCGCCGCCAAGGTCGGCATCTCGGTGACGCAGGGCGCGCACCAGGTGGCCCACATGTTGACCACCACGATCTTGCCGCGGAAGCGTGTCAGGTCGACGGGCCGGCCCGCCGCGTCATTGAAGGCCAGTTGCGACAGGCGCGTGGGGCGGTCGACGACCTGCAGCTTGCTGATCCCGCCCTTGGCGTAGGCGGCCCAGCGGCCCGCCGACGGCGCGGACGGCATGGCCGGCGCTTTGAAGTCCAGCGGTTTGCTGAGATAGAGAAACCCCAGGCCCGCGCCCAGAACCACGACGACCGCCAGCGCGAGACACATCCACAGCCTGCCCGCCTTTGCTTTCCCGCCCGGACCTACGCCCATGACCTCTACTTCCGACTCTTCCAGCGTCTGGGGCGGCCGGTTCTCGGCCAGACCCGCGGACGTGATGGACGCGATCAACGTCTCCATCGACGTCGACCGCAGACTGTGGGCCCAGGATCTTGCCGGATCGCAGGCCCACGCGGCCATGCTGGCCGCGCAGGGCATCATATCAGCGCAAGATGCGGCGGACATACGGCGAGGGTTGTCGCAGATCGAACAGGAAGTCCGTGACGGGACCTTCCCCTTCCGGGCCGAGTTCGAAGACATCCACATGAACGTCGAGGCGCGGCTGCGCGAGCTGATCGGCGCCGCCGCCGGCCGGCTGCACACTGCGCGGTCGCGCAACGACCAGGTCGCCGTCGATTTCCGGCTTTGGGTGCGCGAGGCCTGCGAGCGCACCGCCGGCCAACTGAAAGACCTGCAGCGGGCGCTGCTGGTCCGGGCGGACGAGAACGCCGATGCGCTCATGCCCGGCTTCACCCACCTCCAGCCCGCCCAGCCGGTGACCTTCGGCCACCATCTGATGGCCTATGTCGAGATGTTCGGCCGCGATGCGGGGCGTTTCACCGACGCGCTCAATCGCATGAACGAGAGTCCGCTGGGCGCCGCGGCGCTCGCCGGCTCTCCCTTCCCCATCGACCGCGAGGCGACGGCCAAGGCGCTCGGCTTCGACCGCCCCACGGCCAATTCTCTGGACTCGGTCTCGGCCCGCGACTTCGCTCTCGAGGCCCTGGCCGCGGCGTCGATCTGTGCTGGGCACCTGTCGCGGCTGGCGGAAGAGATCGTCATCTGGTGCACGCCGCAGTTCGGCTTCGTCACGTTGTCGGACGCCTTCACCACCGGCTCGTCGATCATGCCGCAGAAGCGCAACCCCGACGCCGCCGAGCTGGTCCGCGCCAAGACCGGCCGCATCACGGGCGCCCTGGTGGCGCTGACCACGGTGATGAAAGGCCTGCCGCTGGCCTATTCCAAGGACATGCAGGATGACAATCCGCCGGTGTTCGAGGCCTTCGACGCACTCGACCTGGCGCTCAGCGCCATGACCGGGATGGTTGGCGACCTGACCCCCAACCGCGAGCGCATGGCGCAGGCGGCCGGATCGGGGTTCTCGACCGCGACCGACCTGGCCGACTGGCTGGTGCGCGAGCTCGGCATGGCCTTCCGCGACGCCCACCACGTGACCGGGCGGGCGGTGAAGCTGGCGGAGCAAAAGGGCATCGGTCTGGCCGAACTTTCCCTTTCTGACCTGCAAGGCCTTGAAGCCGCCGTGACAGAAGGCGTTTATAGCGTGCTGACACCCGAGGCCTCGTGCGCCTCGCGGGTCAGCTACGGGGGAACGGCTCCCTCGCAAGTGCGCGCACAGATCGCGCGTTGGAAGGAGTTGTTGGCATGAGCCCGCGTCTGATCATCCTGGCCTGCGCCCTCGCAGCCCTGACCTCCGTCGCGGGCTGCGGCAAGCGCGGCACGCTGGACCGGCCCGATCCCATGTGGGGCGCGCCCGCCGACGACGCCGCCGCGCCGGCCGAGGAAGGCGCCAACGACGATTCCGACGCGGACGCCAACGCCGACCGCACCCGGCCCTACTCAACCTCCAAGCCGCGCGATCCGGCCCAGACGAATTCGCCGATCCGCGAAGCGCCCGTCGGCGGTCCCAGCGATCCCTATGGCCAGCCCAATGGCGGCAGCCCGGGGCTCTAGGACGCCTTCCAAGGCAGTCCTTAGCCAATCATCAGGTCCCCTAAGGCGGATTTCGTGCACTGCTTCCTGCGGGCGGGGGCGCCCGCCGCGGGAGGACCCATGCGCGATCTGATCAGAACTCCAATCCAGCGGCGTGGACTGTTGCTGGGCGCGGCGGCCTTGGCCGCCACGCCGGTCCTGGCGGCGGGCGCCGCGCCAGCGCGCTACCGGGTCACGCTTGAGTCCGTCTCGCCGCCGCGGTTCTCGGTCCGCGCCGAGCTGCCGGCGCCGGGCGGGCGTCTCTTGATGCCGACGAGCTATCCGGCCGAACTGCCGCAGATGGCCTCCGGGGGCTGGCCGGTGCTGGTCTCGGAACTGGTTGTGCGCGGCGCCCAGGGCGGCCCGGTCGCGACGACGGCGCAGGACAATGGCTGGCGGCTCGCCGGTGCTCCGGCGGGACCGCTGACGCTCGACTATGTGGTCGACCTCGGGATTTTCGCGGCGGCGGGTTGGTCCAGTCCCCTGGAATCGGTGATCGCCCAGGACGGCGTGCTCTCGGTCATAGGTCGGGCCCTTTTCATCGGCTCGGATCACGGCGGCGCGGCGGAGGTGGATTTCGTACTGCCCGCGCCATGGCGAGCGGTGGCGCCGTGGGCCGGCCGGGGCAGCAACCGCTTCATCGCCCGCAATCAGGCCGAGCTGGTCGATAACATGCTGGTGTTCTCAACCGCGCCGCCGATCGTCGCGCGCTCGGCGGGCTTCACGCTCCAGATCACCGCCATGGGCCATTGGAAGTCGCTGGGCGCGGAACTGAGGCGCAGCCTCAGCCGGATCATCGCCGCCGAGACCCGGCTGATGGGCTGGTCGCGGCGGGAGGCCTACAATGTCGTGCTGCTGCCGGTGGCCGACACCGGCGGCGAGGCCTATCGCCAGAGCTTCGCCTACTGTTTCCCCGACCCGACCGTGGCCAATGCGCCTGTCTGGGCCAACACCCTGGCCCACGAGATCTTCCACTACTGGAACTACGCCCGGCTGAAGGGCGCTGACTACGCCTCGACCCAGTGGTTCCAGGAGGGCTTCACCGAATACGTCGCCAACATGGTGTTGATGACCGGCAAGGTCGCGCCGCCGGCCGTGTTCCTGGGCAAGCTGGCCAAGCACCTTGAGAACGCCGCCAAGCTGACCACGACGCTGGAGAACATCGGGACCCGCAAGGGCCCGCCGCTCTATTCCGCCGGCGCGCTGGTCGCCTTCTCGTGGGACGTGGCGATCCGGCGGGCGACCGGGGGCCGCCACGACATCGGGACATTCTTCCGCAACCTGATGCGGGCGACCGGCGACGGCGCGAGGCCCTACGCCTGGGCCGATATTCGTGCGGCGCTGGAGGCCACAGCGCCCGGGGACTGGGAGGGGTTCTACCAGCGCCACATCAAGGGGACCGAGCCCCTGCCGACGGCGGCGGCGCTGGCGGGCGCAGGACTTCGGCTTGAGGGCGGGACCGTCATGGTCGATGCGGCCGCGAGCCCTGAATCAGCGGCGGTTTGGCGTCAGATGCAGTGAGCGCACGTTAGCGCCTTGATGTTATTAGGATAATTGCATTTTTGCCCCTGACAACCCCCGTCCATGGGGATCAATCCAGGGCGCAGATCCCCGGCAGACCCCGCATTCTTCCACCGTCGTCCAGGCCGTAGCCGACGAGGTAGCGGGCGGGGGCTTCCCAGCCGATGAAGTCGGGCTGGGTCCCACGCGGCTGCGGCCAGGGCTTTCTCGCGAACACGGCGGTCAGGACCTCGGCGGCGCCGGCTTCCTTGATAATGCGCACCGCCTCGCGCAGGGACAGGCCCGAGTCGAACACGTCGTCCAGGATCAGCACCTGCTTGCCGACCACCGACCGCTGCAGGGGCGCGCGGACGTCGATCTGGCCGCGGCTCTCGTGGTCGTCGCCGTAGCTGGCGATCCACAGGGCGTCGAAGGCGACCAGCTTGCCCTCATCGGCCAGGGCCCGGGTCAGGTCGGCGGCGAACCAGATGCCGCCGGTCAGCAGGCAGACCGCGACGGTCTCGTCGCTGATGCGCGGCGCGATCTCCTTCGCCATGCGGGCGACGCAGGCGGCGACCTCGGATGCGGAAAGCAGGGAGACGGGCGCGCCGTCCGGTTGTGACTCAGCCATGGGGGGCGGATAGCGCCCGAGAGGCCTTCGTGTCTATGGCGTAGGGGTCTGACGAGGCGAGCGGCCGCGCATCGACCGGCGCGGGCTCGGGCAGGGCCTGGGCCGGGCGCAGGCCCGGACGGCGGGCGGGAGCGGCGGCGGCCGTCGCCGGATGGGCCGGATCGGCGTGCGCCGCAGCAGCGGGCGCGGCGTGGGAGGCGGCGGCCGGCAGGACCCGGGCGGCGGCGGGGTGCGGCTTCGCCTTGGGCCTGGGTTTCGGCTTTTCGGGTTTGGGGATCAGGTCCAGCGCGAACTCGACCGCGACGTCGTCAGCCTTGCCGGTCGGGTCTTCCAGGGTGGCGGTGAAGGCCACCGCCTTGCCCGGTCCAACCCGCGGCGTGGCCAGGTGGATCACCTGGGTGCGCATGCGCTTGCCGTGGCTGTCCAGCAGGGCGATGCGGATCGGCGGCGGCACCGCGCCGATGTCCTCGACGTTGCGGACCTGGCCGGTGACGATGACCGAGCTGGAGCCGATGGTGGCCGGCTCGGCCTTGATGCGTTCAAATTCCAGGCCCGTAGGGTTCACCGGCACGCGGGCGAAGGCGTAGGCGCCGGCGGCGCGCGGATAGAGCTTCACCACATCGACGCGGAAAACGTAGGCGGCGACCAGCACGGCGGCGAAGGACGAGACCATCCCGGCCCAGACCACGCCCGCGGTGGCGGCTTCCTTGACCTTCCGCCGCGCCTCGATCTTGGCGCGGAAAACCTTGGGGACGTCGGGGGCGGCCACGCCCACCGGTTCATCGGCCTTGAAACTGAGGGTCTCGCGCGCGACCGCGCCCTCCTCGGCCGAACTGGTCAGTTCGAGGGGTTCCTCCGCCTGGGCCCGCCACGAACTCTTGCAGTTCGCGCAACGCACGGTGCGGCCTTCCGCGCCGAGGCGTGAATCCTCGACGAAATAACGGGTGGCGCACTCGGGACAGGTCAGTATCATACCGGCGGATCGGAGGCTTAC
>CAZRKY010000148.1:0-8300 GCA_964600375.1 uncultured Caulobacteraceae bacterium
GGCCGTCCTCGGCCAGCGCCGCCACCAGGGCGTCGATGCGCTCGTTGGTTCCGAACGGAACGCCCGGGGTCTGCACCGAGACCACGGCGATGGGCACGGGCGCCGCCAGGGCGGGTCCGGCCAGGGCGGCCGCGACGGCGAGGGCGAGGAGGGATCTCATCGCGTGAAGCTAGAACTCGCGTTGCCGAGGTTGTCCAGTATCGCCCCTCTCCGGAGGAGAGGGAGGTCCCAGAGTGCCGGAGCGCGTGGCGCGTAGGCCCACGATGGAGGGTGAGGGGGAAACGATGCGCTGGCAGAAGTTGTGGTTCCCCCTCAACCTCCCACGCAAGAAATCTCCGCCTGCGGCTCCGATTGCGCGGGGCCCTCCTTCTCCTCCGGAGAAGGATCAGGCAAGCAGCACCACCTTGCCGAAGTGCGCGGCGCCTTCCAGCAGCGCATGGGCCGCGGCGGCGTCGGCGAGCGGGAAGGTCTGGTCGATCACCGGCGCCAACTTGCCCGCCTCCACCCAGGGCCAGACCGTCGCCTCGACCGCCGCCGCGATCCTCG
The DNA here is from genome assembly GCA_964600375.1 of uncultured Caulobacteraceae bacterium. GTDB lineage: Bacteria > Pseudomonadota > Alphaproteobacteria > Caulobacterales > Caulobacteraceae > JAEZEZ01. The sequence continues at coordinate 547 of CAZRKY010000148.1, forward strand.
CCTTCTCGTCGGCGTCGCGGGGGCGAAGGGTCGAGCCGGTCACCACTGCGCGCTTGGCCATCAGGCGGAAGACCGGGACGGTGATCTCGGCCCCGCCCTGGGCGGCGATGTAGACGATGCGGCCGCCGGTCTTCAGCGCCGTCAGGTTCTTCTCGAAATAGGGGCCGCCGACCATGTCGAGGATCACGTCGACGCCGCCGAAGGCCTTGGCCGCCTCGCCGAAGTCTTCCGCCGAGGCGTCGATGGCCGGGTCGGCGCCCAGCGCTCGCGCCCGGGCAGCCTTGTCGGCGCCACGCGCCGTGGCGATGACCCTGGCGCCCGCTGCCTTGCCCATCTGGATGGCGGTGGTGCCGATGCCCGAGGTCGCCCCGTGGATCATCAGGGTCTCGCCAGGCTTGAACGCGCCATGTTCGAACACATTCGCCCAGACGGTGAAAACCGTCTCAGGCAGGGCCGCGGCCTGGAGGAAATCGAGCCCTTTCGGGACCGGCAGGGCGTGGCGGGCGTCGACCTTTGCGTATTCGGCATAGCCACCGCCGCCCAGCAGGGCGCAGACCCGGTCGCCCGGCGCCCAGCGGCCCGCGCCGGTCACCACCTCGCCCGCGACTTCCAGGCCCAGGGTGTCGGGCGCGCCGGGCGGCGGCGGATAGGCCCCCAGGCGCTGCAGCAGGTCAGGCCGGTTCACGCCCGCCGCCCGGACCCGGATGAGGATTTCTCCGGGACCGGCCTCGGGAACCGGAAGCTCCACGATCTCAAGGTCTTCAGCCGCGCCCCGGCCCCCTCGGACGGAGATGGCGCGCATCTGGTTTACCGGCATGGGTTGCATCCTCTTCGCGGCGGCGTTCCAATAGGACGTTGTTCGATAAACGACCAAGGGAGGATCGCGTCCGTGTTCGACGAATCGCTTCCCCGCCCCACGGGCCGCGGCGCGCTGCTGGCCGAGCTGGGCAAGGAGGACCTGGACCTCTATTCGGTCGAAGAACTCAATGAACGCATAGGACAGCTCGAGGCCGAGGCCGAGCGGTGCCGGGCCAAGCTGGCGGGCAAGCAGGCGCGGATGAGCGCGGCGGACGCGCTCTTCTCGATCTAGTCCTAGGGGGACTTGGGGGCAAGGGCGCGTAGTAAAACGGGTTTTCGGGGCGCCGGCCGCGTATCCTGGTTGGCGAATGGCACGGGCGTTGCAGAGCCGCTGCTGTTCAAGGCGGCGCGCTTGCCGACCGATATGAGGGGCTTGGAGTATGGCTGAGTCAGTCGCGGACGTTTCACCCGCGAGAGCCGAAGTGGTCCGCGACTTTGCGGGCTCCGAGCTGTTCGAGCGCACCTTCGCCGAGGGCATGGAGCTGGTCGAGGAGACCGCGACCTACCTCGACGGTGAGGGCCGCCGCGATTCCAAGCTGCTGTCGCGGGGCGGGGCGCTCAGCTACGCCGGCGAGAGCATGCGCCTGACCACGCGCCTGATGCAGGTGGCCTCATGGCTGCTGGTGCAGCGGGCGATCCGCGAGGGCGACATGGATGCGCGCGAGGCCTGCCTGTCGCGCTACCGCCTGGGCGCCCAGTTGGTCTGCCAGGCCGAGCCGGCGGAATGCCTTGAAGAGATGCCGGCGGCCCTGATCTATCTGCTGGAGCGTTCGGCGCGCCTCTATGAGCGCGTGCTGCACCTGGACCGCCGGATGTTCCTGGACGCGCCCGCTGAAGAGGGCGCCCATCCGGTGCGCTCGCAGCTGGAACGGTTGCAGGCGGCGTTCGGCCGGTGAGCGACCGGCCCGAAGGCGCCCCTCCCGCTGACGAGACCCCCATCCAGCGCGCCCTGCGCCTGAAGAAGGCCGCCATCGACGCCAAGCCGAAGCCCCCGCGTGGCGGCAAGTTCCAGCGTCAGCAGGCCGAAGGCGGCAAGGGCGCCCGGTCCAAGCCCTGGATGAGCCGCTAGGCGGACCCTACGGTCCGACGTCGCCCGTCGCGGGGCCCTTGGCCTCGATCAGCTGGTCCATCGATCCCAGACCCAGCGCCTTGGCCAGCTTGTCGTCGCGGCCATAGACGTCCTTGCGGAACGAGATCCGGCCCTCGCCGTCGAGGAACGCCGTCCAGTAGAGCAGGCGCACCGGGATCGAGCGGCCCAGCTGCACGCGCGTGCTCTGGCCCGAGGCCTGGGCGGCGTCGAACTGGGCCAGCGCATCGGGATTGAAGCCCAGCACCATGCGCGCAAAGGCCACCGCGTCCTGAACCCGGATGCAGCCGTGGCTCAGGTGACGGTTTGTGTTGGCGAAGAAGCGCTTCGACGGGGTGTCGTGCAGGTAGATGGCGTAAGGGTTGTCGATCTCGAACTTGACGAGGCCCAGGGCCGAATTCGGGCCCGGGCGCTGAACCACCCGGCCGCCGGTCATGTACATGCCGCGCGCCGCCATGTAGCCGGCGCCTTTGGGGATGATCTCCTTGGCGGCGATGCCGGCGGGCACGTTCCAGGGCGGGTTGGCCATCACCGAGGAGAACGGCGCCTCCAGCGAGGGCGTCTGGGTCTTGGTGGCCCCAGGCACCACGCGGGTGCCGTAGAAGGGCTTGCCATCGCGCCAGTAGACCAGGATGGCGGCCGCGACGTTCACCTCGATGCGCTCGGGCGCGAGATCGCGCGCCAGCCAGCGCCGCCGCTCCATGTTGGTGGCGATCTGGCGCATGCGGTCCTTGGCGGTCGCCTGCAGCTCGACCTGGGTGTCATCGCCCAGCACGCCGTCGGGACCCAGGCCGTGCCGGGTCTGGAACTTCTTCACCGCCGCGACCAGGGTCGGATTGTAGACGTTGGCGGCCGTTCCGGGAGGCGGGATGGCGCCTTCGGGGGCAAGGTCGCCCTCAGCCACGAGGCGGGCGACCAGGGCCGGGATACGGGCATCGACGGCGCCGGGCTGGATTTTCACGCCCGGACGCCATGCCGGCCATCCGCCGCGGGTGGCGATGTCGCGGTAGCGCAGGAAGGCGGTGGTCAGGCCCTGGTAGCCGCGGTCGGCGGGGGGCAGCTGGTCGATCCAGGCCTGCAGCGCGTTGAGGCGCATCGCCTGGTTCAGGCCGGTCGGCAGGTCGGCGTTGTGGCCGCGCAGGGTCCAGATCGATTCCTGGGTGGTCGGATCGATGCGGCCGAAGGACAGGGCCGAACCATAGGCGAAGGCGGCCCGCGTCAGGCGCAGGTCGCGCTGGATCGCATCGGTCGTCCCGGCGGGCGGCAGGAAGTCGCGCGGGTTCAGGCCGTGGCGTTCGGCGTCGTTGATCGCCGCCAGCAGGGTGGTCTCCGCCTGGGGCGACCAGGCCCGCTCATAGTTCCGCTGGGCGTAGAAGGCGCGCAGGTAGGCCGAATCGGGTCCGGTGCCGGTGGCCAGCACCGCGGCCTTCAGCGCGGGGTCGACGGGCGGGACGACCGGGGCCGGCGGCAGGGCGGTCGTGGCGGCCGAGGGCTGCCCGGTCCCTGAATAGGGTTGGGGTTGCGACGGCGTCGTCTGGGCGGTCGCCTGGCCGGTGACCACCGCGAGGGCGCCAAGTGCGATTAGAGTTCTACGCATGCCCGGACCGCTCATTCGCCGAATAGGTTCAACATTGATCACTGAAGCACGTTTTCCGGCTTCAACGGAAGGGGACGGATCATCCCGTCGCCGAAACGTAAAACGCCGGCGACCCATCGGGTCGCCGGCGCCACAGGTTCGCTTATGCGTGAACCTACTTCTTCATGAACCCGCCGTACTTGGCCGCGAAGCGCGACACGCGGCCGCCGCGGTCCAGCAGGGTCTGGTTGCCGCCGGTCCACGCGGGGTGCGTGGAGGGGTCGATATCGAGGTTGAGCGTCGCGCCTTCCTTGCCGTAGGTGGAGCGCGTGCGATAGGTCGTCCCGTCGGTCATCACCACGGTGATGAAGTGATAGTCGGGGTGGATGTCCTGTTTCATCGGGCTTCAGCCTGAACCGGGCGAACGTCAGTCGCGGAAAATGGAAATGCCGCCGGACGTCCGGCGGCGAGCGCGGGTCTATACACAATAGAGGCGTGGAAAGGCAAGGGCGGAGTCATTGACGGCCCAGATGAAGCAACCGGGATCCGCTCCCGCGCCTGATCCCGTAGCCCAGGGGCGGCCGGGCGCCGGCGCCGTGCTGGTCGACAAATTGAACGAGGCCGGCGACCGCCGCGGCAAGAGCCGCGACATCCGCCCCTTGCGCCGGCTGCTGCCCTATCTGTGGAAGCACAGGGCCGAGGGCTTCCTGGCGGCGGTGTTCCTGCTGTTCTCGACCGGGGCGACCCTGGGCCTGACCGGGGCGACCAAGCTGCTGGTGGACAACGGGTTCGCCGAAGGGGCGCCGCCGGCGGAGCTGAACCGCTGGTTCTTCCTGCTGGGGGCGGTGGCCGTGGCCTTGGCGCTGGCGACGGCGCTTCGGTACTTCTACGTCACCAAGCTGGGCGAGCGGATCGTGGCCGACCTGCGCGAAGGTCTCTACGCCCACATCCTGACGCTGGACCCGGCCTTCTTCATGCGCATGCGCACCGGCGAAGTGCTCAGCCGCATGACCACCGACATCCAGCTCGTGGAAAGCCTGGTCTCGACCTCGATCTCGGTGGCGCTGCGCAATTCGCTGGGGCTGGTCGGGGCGCTGATCCTGATGGTCTTCGTCTCGCCGACGCTGACCGGTCTGGTGCTGCTGCTGCTGCCGGTGGTGCTGGCGCCCATGTTCCTGTTCGGCCGGGTGGTCCGCAAGCTGACGGTCAAGACCCAGGACAAGTTCGCCGAGGCGGTCGGCTTCGCCGGCGAGAGCCTCGATGCGCTCGAGACCGTCCAGTCCTTCGGGCGCGAGGACTCCGCCTCGCGTCGGTTTTCGGCCGCGGTCGAGACCGCCTTCGTCGCCTCGCTGCAGCGGGTCCGCGCCCGCTCGGTGATGACCGCCCTGGTCATCACCCTGATCTTTGGCGGCATCACCCTGATCCTGTGGCTGGGCGCCCAGGCGGTACAGAGCCACGCCATGACGCCGGGCACCCTGGTGATGTTCGTCTTCCTGTCGGTGATGGCGGCCTCGTCGGTGGGCTCGCTGGGCGAGACCTGGGGCGACGTGCAGAAGGCCGCCGGGGCCATGGAGCGCATCGACGAGCTGATGGGGGCCACACCCTCGATCGCCCCGCCGGTGGACCCCGTGCCGCTCCCCGCGCCCCCCATCGGCGAAGTCGCGTTCGACGATGTGGTCTTCCACTATCCCGGCCGCGCCGACCTGCCGGCGCTGAACGGCTTCACCATGACGGTGCGGCCGGGCGAGACCATCGCCCTCGTCGGCCCCTCGGGCGCCGGCAAGACCACGGTCTTCCGCCTGCTGCTGCGCTTCTACGACCCGGAATCCGGGATCGTGAGCGTCGACGGGGTGGACCTGAAGCGCGCCGATCCGCGCCAGATCCGGGAGCGCATGGCCAAGGTCGCGCAGGAGGCGTCGCTGTTCTCGGGCTCGGCGGCGGAAAACATCCTGTTCGGCCGCGAAGGCGCCACCCCTGACGAGGTGCGCGAGGCCGCGGCCGAGGCCCAGGCCCTGGGCTTCATCGAGGACCTGCCGGAAGGCTTCGATACGCCGCTGGGCGAGCGGGCCCGCGCCCTGTCAGGGGGACAGCGCCAGCGCATGGCCATCGCCCGGGCCCTGATCCGCAACGCGCCCATCCTGCTGCTGGACGAGGCCACCTCGGCGCTGGACGCGGAGAACGAACGGCTGGTGCAGGAGGCGCTGGAGCGGGCCATGACCGGCCGCACCACCATCGTCATCGCCCACCGCCTGGCGACGGTGCTGCGGGCCGACCGCATCGTGGTGCTGGATGACGGCAAGGTGGTCGAGGAAGGCACCCACGCCGAGCTGGTGGCGAAGGGAGGGCTCTACGCCCGGCTGGCCGAGCTTCAGTTCGACGCCGGCTGAGGCAGCGGGCCGGGGCAGCGGGCGTACCACTCGCTCTGGCCGGCTTCTTCCGTCCACTGGCCGTCGCGGACCACGGTCGCGCCCGATGCGTTTCGCAGGGTCCACGTCCGATGGCGCTGGCCATCGAACCGGTAGGTCATTTCCATCTCAGGCTCACCGAGATTGACCTCCAGCCTCATCCAGACGTCGCCGTTCGAACGCCGCTTCGCGTCGACGACGTACATCGGAAAGCCGTCCGTCCCCTCATAGTCAGCGTCGACGACATATCCGTCCTCGTCGACGAAGAATTGCTCCCAGGCGTTGTCCGCGCCCGCCGGCCGCGAACAGTCCTGCGCCGACCAGCCCATCAGTCCGGCGGCTTCGATGACCTTGCGGACCTTGGCCTTCGACGGCGCGGCCAGGGCCGTGGACGCCGACCCTCCCACGGCCATCGCCGCGACCAGCAGTGCTGCAATCAGCCTCATGCCGCGGGCAACCCGTTGGGACAGCGGTTGTACCAGGCGCTGTGGCGGCCCGAGACCGAAACGCCGTCGGTAATCAGGGTCTGGCCGCCCTCGATGGCGGACGACCAGGTCATCTGTCGGTCGGCCTCCACACGGTAGACGATGACCAGCTTCTCGTTGTCCGCCGCAACCGTCGCCTTCACCTCGCCCGGCGCCGTGCGCTCGGCGTCGACGATCACGTAATCCATGGTCAGGGTCCCGCCGCCCAGCGTGGTCTTGGGAGTTCCGTCCGCCTCGATCGCGATGGTTTCCCATTCCGCCGAGTTCAGCGGCCCGGCGCAATTGACGCCCCAGGTTCCGATCAGTCCGGCTTCCTCCAGCACTCCCTTGATCCGGGCGTTGTCGGCCCGGGACGGCGCCGCCGCCGGCGTGGCCTCGGGAGCGGGGGCCGAACACCCCGCGAGGGCGACCAGGGCCAGGGCGAGCACGACGCGGCTCATCGCGCAGGCTCCTTGGGCGCCTTGTGCAGGTCAGTGGCGGGGTCGGCGGTGGTGGGGGCGTCAGCGGCGGGCCGGGGCCCGGGGGCGGGCACGCCGGCGGGGCAGCGGTTGTACCAGCTCGAACGATCCTCGCCGTTGGCGAACACGCCGCGGGTGATCAGCTTGCGGCCCTCGGCGTTGACCGACGACCAGGTCATCTGGCGGTTGGGCTCGACCCGGTAGACGAAGGTCATGGGGCGGCCGTCGTCCTCGGCGATCACCTTCATCCAGACGTCGCGGCTGTTCAAGCGCCGGGCGTCGACGACGTCGAAGACATCCAGCTCGTCATCCCCGCCCATGGCGGTCTGCACCGAGCCGTCGGACTCGACGGTGATGATCTCCCACTCCGTCGAGCTGGCCTGGGCGTTGCAGTCCACGCCCCAGGTCCCGATCAGGCCGGCGGCCTCGAACACCTGCCGGACCTTGGCGCGGGTGGCGGCATCGACGGGGGCGTTCACGGGGGCGGCGTCGGCGGCGCTAGCGGGCGCGGCGGACAGGGCCGGGGCGAGGGAGAAGGCGGCCAGAGCCGCAAGGGTCACGGTGCGCATGGCGACAGGGCGCCTCATGCGGCGGCCGGGGTCAAGCCTTGGCTGTGCGGGCGGCGACCGCCACAGCGGGGAAATCGCTGAACACGGCGTCGACCCCGGCGGCGTAGAAGGCTTGCAGCTCCGCCGCCAGGTCGCCGTGGGCGGCGGCCGGTTCGCCCCGGCGCAGGTCGGTGGGCAGGAAGTGATTCTCGGCCCGGAAGGTCCAGGCGTGCACCGCCAGCCCCGCCGCGTGGGCGTCGGCGACCAGAGACGAAGGCGTCCCAAGCCGGCCGTCGGCGAGCCGCGGGATCACCAGCGCCTTGTCGACGCCGACGCC
>CAZRKY010000149.1:0-8270 GCA_964600375.1 uncultured Caulobacteraceae bacterium
GCGTCTGCGCGCCCAGCAGATCGCCGGCGTCAAGGCCGAAATGACCAACCCCGACGCCGTCGGCTTCCGCGCCCTGACCGGCCTGATCTACGGCGACCACCCCTACGGCCGTCCGTTCTCCGGGACCGGCGACGCCGCGGCCCTGGCCCGCGTCAGCCGCGAGGATCTGATCCGCTTCCACCAGACCTGGATCCGCCCGGACAACGCCCGCATCTACATCGTCTCGGACCGGCCTTTGGCCGAGCTGACGCCGTTGCTGAACGCCCGCTTCGGCGCCTGGACCGCACCGGCCACGCCCAAGGGCTCGAAGGCCTTCGACGCCCCCCTGCCCCAGACCACGCCGCGCATCGTGTTGCTCGACCGGCCGCAGTCGCCGCAGTCGGTGATCCTGGCCGGCGCGGTGCTGCCGGTGACCGGTCGCGACGACCTGCTGGTGATCAACGCCGCCAACGAGATCCTCGCCAACAACTTCCTGTCGCGCATCAACCAGGACATCCGCGAGGCCCGCGGCTGGAGCTACGGCCTGCGCGGCTTCCTCAACACCTTCGAGCACCAGACGCCCTACATCATCAACGCGCCCGTGCAGGCCGACCGCACCGGGGAGTCGATCGAGATCCTGCTGCAGCACTACCGCAGCTTCCGCACCGACAAGGGCGTGACCCCGATGGAGCTGCAGCGCACCCAGCTGGGCAACGCGCGCCAGCTGGCGGGCCAGTTCGAGACCAGCCAGGCGCTCATCAACACCCTGCGCTCCAACCAGCTCTACGGCCGCCCGGACAACTACTGGGAGACCGTCGCCGGCCGCTACCAGACCCTGACCGCCCCGCAACTGGACCAGGCCGCCCGCGCGGTGATCGATCCGGACAAGCTGGTCTGGGTGGTGGTGGGCGACGCCGCGGTGGTGAAGCCGCAGCTCGACCGCCTGGGCCTGCCGGTGGAAGTCAGGCCGGCGGCGCAGTAGGGTCGCGGCATGCGCAAAGCCCTCCTCGCCGCCCTCGCCCTCCTGACCCTCACCGCCTGCGCCGGCATGTACGTCGGCGGGGATGTCGGCCCACGACGCGTGGCGGAGCCGGTCGAGGCGCGCTAGGCTCCCTCCCCTGGGTTGGGGAGTTCGGATCATGCGCAAGTGGATGATGGGCGCGGCTGTGGCGGCGCTGGTGCTGGGCGGCGGCGGGGTGCTGGCGCTGGGGACGGCGCACGCCGACCAGCCGGTCTATGACACGGTCATTCGCGGCGGGACCATCTACAACGGCCTGGGCGGCAAGCCCTTCGTCGGCGACGTGGCCATCGAGGGCGACCGGATCGTCTATGTCGGGCCGAGCGGCAAGGTGCGCGGCGAGACGATCGTGAATGCCCGCGGCCAGGCCGTGTCGCCGGGCTTCATCAACATGCTGAGCTGGGCGACCGACTCGCTGATCGCCGACGGGCGGGGCCAGTCGGACCTGCGCCAGGGCGTGACGCTGGAGGTGTTTGGCGAGGGCTGGTCGGGTGGGCCGCTGTCGCCGGAGATGAAGGTCACGGCGGTCCGCGAACAGGGCGACATCAAGTATCCGATCCAGTGGACGACGCTGGCGGAGTACCTCGAGTTTCTTGAGCGCAAGGGCGTGTCGATGAACGTGGCCTCCTTCGTGGGGGCCACCACCGTGCGGGTCCACGAACTGGGCGAGGGCGATGTCGACCCGACGCCCGAACAGCTGGAACGCATGAAGGCGCTGGTGCGCGCCGCCATGGAGGACGGGGCGGTCGGCCTGGGGTCATCGATCATCTATGCGCCGGCCAGCTATGCCGAGACGCCGGAACTGGCGGCCCTGGCGACCGAGAGCGCCCGCTGCGGCGGCATGTACATCAGTCATATGCGCAGCGAGGCGGACCGCCTGCTGCCGGCAGTGGACGAACTGATCGAGATCGCCCGGCTGTCGGGCGGGCCGGCCGAGATCTATCACCTGAAACAGGCCGGCCGCAGTAACTGGGACAAGCTGCAGGGCGTGATTGACCGGGTCGAGGCGGCCCGCACACAGGGCCTGCGCATCTCGGCCAACATGTACACCTACACCGCCGGAGCGACGGGCCTGGACGCGGCCATGCCCACCTGGGTCCAGGCGGGCGGCAATGACGCCTGGTTCGCGCGGCTGAAGGATCCGGCCATCCGCGCCCGCGTCATCGCCGAGATGCGCGGCCCCGGCGACGGGTGGGAGAACCTCTATCACGCCGCCGGTTCACCCGACCGCGTGCTGTTCATCGGCTTCAAGAATCCTGCGCTGAAGCCCCTGATCGGCAAGACGCTCGCTCAGGTCGCGGCCATGCGCGGGGTCAGCCCCGAGGACGCCGCCATAGACCTGGTGATCGAGGACGGCAGCCGGGTCGATACGGTCTACTTCTTGATGGACGAGGCCAATGTGGCGCGCCAGACGGCGATCCCCTGGATGAGCTTCGGCTCGGACGAGGGGGCGACGGCGCCCGAGGGGGTGTTCCTGCTTTCAAGCGCCCACCCGCGCGCCTACGGAAACTTCTCGCGGCTCCTTGCCCGCTATGTGCGCGACGAGCGGCGGCTCAGCCTGGCGGAGGCGGTGCGCAAGTTGACTTCCCAGCCTGCCATGAACCTGGGACTGCACCAGCGGGGCCTGCTCAGCAACGGCTTCTACGCCGACGTCGTGGTCTTCGACCCGCGCAAGATCCAGGACCACGCCACGTTTGAACGGCCTCAGCAATTCGCCACCGGGGTCAGCCAGGTGTTCGTCAACGGCCGGCTGGCGTTGAAGGATGGCGAACCCACCGGAGCCGCGACCGGGCGAGTGGTGCGGGGCGCAGGCTGGCGCGGCTGGCCCGATGGCGGCTGTCGCGCCGCCGGCGGGGACTGGAATCGGGTGTGGCCGGCCCCCGCGCGGCCCTGATCGGCGCCGAGCTTCGCCGTTCGCCCCATTCCTGCCCGGAACCTCCGTATGGTGGCGCTCGTCAAGGGGCCCGGCCGGCCTTGAGTCGGCTGGTCCGGACCGTCAGTTGGAGCGTCGCCCATGGCTGCCCGCCCGAAGAAGACCCGCAAGTCCGCCCAGGCCAAATCCGTCCAGCGGGTGACCGAGCCCCTGGCCTTCCTGCCCGAGCAGCCGCGTTCGTTCGCCTATGTCGAGGACGAGGACGAGTTCGAAATCCCGCAGATCCCGACCGAGTTCGCCCGCTCGGGACGCGAGCTGCGCCTGAGCGTGGCGCTGCGCCCGGCCTCCTCCTTCGACCTGCTCGCGGTCAACTGACCCTTACCAGCCCGCCTTGCGATAGACCGTCTCGCCGCCGACCACGGTGAGCAGGGCGTGCGCCTTGGGAATGTCGGCGACCGGCGCGGTCATCAGATCCACCGAGAACACCGAGAAATCAGCCCGGTAGCCGGGCTTGATCATGCCCAGCTCGTGCTCGCGGAACGAGGCGTAGGCGGGCCAGACGGTGAACATCTTCAACGCCGTCGCCCGGTCAACGGCCTGGTCGGGGCGCCAGTCCGGCCCCTGGAACCCGTCCAGCGAACGCCGCGCCACCGCCGCATAGAACTCGATCAGCGGATCGCCCCGCTCGACCGGCGCGTCGGTGCCGCCGGGGATGATGGCGCCGGCCTCGATCAGGCGACGCCAGGCATAGGCGCCGTCCAGTCGCGCGTCGCCCAGGCGGGCGGGCGCGAAATAGAGGTCGCCGATGGCGTGGCTGGCCTGCATGGACGGGATGACGCCCAGGGCCTTGAAACGGGGAATGTCGGACAGGCGCAGGACCTGGGCGTGCTCGATGCGGAAGCGCGGGTCGGCGACCTTGCGCTGCGCCGCCGGCACGGCCTTCAGCGCCGCCTCGTACCAGTCCAGCACCTCGGCGTTGCCGCGGTCGCCGATGGCGTGGGTGGTGATCTGGATCCCCTTGCGCAGGGCGTCCTCGTAGAGCGGGACCATCTCGGCGGCGGTCGCCTGCATCAGGCCCGAGGTGTCGGGGCGGTCGGCATAGGGCGCGAACAGCGCCGCGCCGCGCGAGCCCAGGGCGCCGTCGGCGTAGTGCTTGATGGCGCGGGTGATCAGGCGGCCGTCGGCGCTGGCTTTGGCCCCCTCAGCCAGCAGCTTCGGCGCGGCCTGGGGAGTGACGCAGTTGTAGACCCGCAGGGGCACGCGGCCATCGCCGCTCCGGCCCTCTAGCGCAGCACGTTCGGCCTTGCCGACGCTCATGTTGTGCAGTCCGGTCCAGCCATAGGCGGCGTAGACCTTGAACGCCGCGTCCAGCGCGCGGTTGATCTCGGCCTCGCTCTCGGCGGGGATCAGGCGGCCGATCAGGCCCTCGGCGGCGTCGACCAGCATGCCCGTGGGCTCGCCCGCCGTGTCCTTGAGGATCTCGCCGCCCGAGGGGGCCGCGGTCGTCCGCGTGATGCCGGCGGCGGCCAGCGCCGCGGAATTGACCACCACCGCGTGGCCGTCGGCGCGGCTGAGGATCACCGGGCGGCCGGGAACGGCGTGCGCCAGGTCCTGGCTGGTGGGGAAGCGCTGCTCGGGCCAGTGGGTCTCGATCCATCCGCGCCCGACCAGCACCGGGTCGCCCGGATGGCCGGCGGCCCAGGCCGACAGTGACTGCAACATGGCCTCAAGCGAAGCGGAGCCCTCCAGGTTCAGCGTCAGCTCGCGCTGGCCGATGCCCAGCAGGTGGGCGTGGGCGTCGGTGAATCCCGGGACCATCGCCGCGCCCTTGAGGTCAAGGTCGGGGACACCGGCCCGCAGCAAAGTCTCGACGCCGGCGTGCGGCCCGGTCCAGGCGATCCGGCCATCGAGGATGCAGACCGCCTCCACGACCGGGGCCGCCTCGTCGCCTGTATAGATGCGCCCGCCGTGAATGATGAGGTCCGGCCGCGGCGGGACCATCGGTGATCGCGCCCCCACGGCCGTGCCGGCCATGGCGGCGGCGCCGCCCAAGAGAAATGCCCTGCGGTTCATGCAAACGCTCCCGATGCCAGGCGGCCAAACTGACCGCAAAGCCGTCGGCGTCAAGCGTTCAGGAGAAGGTCAGCGCGGGTTCGAGCGGGGCGCGTAGGGCGCGGGCTGCATCCGGTCGCGCTGACGGTTGGTGACGCCGCCGCGGGGCTTGATCGAGATGGTGAAGGCCACGAAGCGTTCGTCGCGGGACTTGCCGTAGATCGAGATCTCGCGGTCCACCAGCGAAAGCGCCGCCTGGAAGGCGCCGCGGCGCCAGCCCACGCCCACCTGGGCGTCGCCGACGTTGGCCACGCGGTCGGCGGTCCAGCTCATGCGCCGCATCTCGCCGGCGCGCGAGCGCAGCAGATTGACCCCGACCGCCTGCTGTTCGTCCGAGGCGAACAGGATCCAGCGGCCGCGGCGATCGACCTCGCGGGCGGGCTCAAGCAGGTTGCGGAAGCTGGCCAGGGTATCGTTGCGGCGGACCGCGGGGGCGCGGCGGGCGCGCTCGGGGCGGTTCAGGCCGAAGCTGATCTCGTTGCGCATCGCCCCGGTGGCGGCGCGATCGCTGGCGAACTGGACGCGCGGCTCGTAGTCGCGGATGACCGTCTCGGCCTGGCGGAAGGCGGGGGCGGCGATGCTGTTGACGGCCACGGCGCTGGCCTGGGCGTATTCCACAGCCGCCGGCGGCCCAGGGGCGCGGATGGCGGCCACTTCGGCCTCGGTCTCGGCGATGGGCACGGCAGCGAAGTCAGGCGTGGTCTCGGGCGCGGTGCGGATGGCCTCGTCGCTGTCGAGCGATACGATGTCGGCGGTGGCGGTCGTCCAGGCCGACCACAGGCCAGCCCCGCACAGTCCCCCCAGGACCGCGCTGAACGCCACTGCTGCGATGCTCCTCCCCGAGCCGCGCATGCCGCCTCCCTGTCTCCAAGGTTAAGGTTAACCTTTTCGTAACCCGCCGAACAGGGGAATTTGACCTGCTCACACCAAAGCGATCTAACTTGGCGGCCCGCCATAGCCATTGGCGCGAACTGGGCCTCGCCAATTTCGCCCTCAGGGAGAAAACGTCATGTCGAACAAGCTTCTGGCTGCGGCCGCCGCCTGCGGGATGCTCGCGCTCGGCATGGGCCAGGTTCCCGCCCGGGCGGCCGACAATGTCGCTGACGCCGCAACCCTCATTCGCGCCCGGCAGTCGGCCCTGATGCTCTCGGCGGTCGCCTTCGGGGGCATGAAGGCCACCATTGATTCGGGGGCCGACGTGTCCTCCCAGGCCTTCGCCGCTCGCGCCCTGGCCCGCTGGAGCAAGACCCTGCCCTCGATGTTCCCCGCCGGAACCGGCAAGGCCTCGGGCACGCCCACCAAGGCCCTGGACGTCATCTGGTCGGACCGCGCCGGCTTCGAGGCCCGCGCCGCTGACTACGCCGCGGCCGCCACGAAACTCGCCCAGTTGGCGGAGGCCAATGACAAGCCGGGCTTCGCCGCCCAGTGGCAGGTGGTGCGCCAGGCCTGCTCCAGCTGTCACGACGTCTATCGCGAGACGCCCCCGGCCGCCCCCGCCGCGCCGCCGCCTGCGACCAAGTGAAGGCGGCGATGGACGGCGACGGAGTCTCGGGCCTGCCCATGGCCCAGGGCCAGACCTTCCGCACCCTGGATGATTACCTGGCCTACCGCGCCACCCTGGGCGCCTACGACGCGCCCTACTACACCGAGATCAGGCCGGGGGTTTACGAGCTGTGGGGCGGCCGCCGGCCGCCGGGCGCGAACCCGCCCACCTTCACCCGGGCCCAGTTGCTGGAAGAGTTCGGGTTCACGGAATGAAAAAGGGCGGCGCCATCGGCGCCGCCCTTCTTTGTCGTCCCTGATGGATCGTCCTAGATCCAGAGGAAGTCCGAGGCGTCGACCGACGTCGCCAGAACGCCGTCGAGCGTGATCACCGTGCCGTTGGCCAGGGTGATGGTCGCCCAGCCGGAGCCGTTGGTGCCGATCACCAGATCGGAGAACTGGGTCGCCCCGGTGCCGATCAGACGGATCTTGTCCAGGCCGTCCTGGAAGTCGGTGATGTGGTCCGACCCAAGGTTCGTGTTGCCCGACCAGATGAACTGGTCGGTCGAGTCCGCGCCGCCCGTCAGGGTGTCGTTGCCGGCGTCGCCATAGAGTTTGTCGAAGCCGTTGCCGCCATTGAGGATGTCGTCGTTGGCGCCGCCCTGAAGGGTGTCGTTGCCGTCTTCCCCGTTGAGCGTGTCATTGCCGTTCAGGCCGCGCAGGCTGTCGATGCCGCCGCCGCCGTTCAGGGTGTCGGCGCCGTCATAGCCGTCGACCTGTTCAGCCGCCGCCGTACCGAAGAAGCTGTCGTCGAAGTTCGACATCAGCCAGCGCTCGATGGACGAGAAGGTGTCGCCCAGGCCTTCACCGGTGTTGATCCCGGTGTTCAGGTTCAGGCTCACGGCCCCGGTCGCCGCGCGGTAGTCGGCGATGTCCGTGCCGGCGCCGCCGTTGAACGCGTCGGCCCCGAGGCCGCCGTTCAGGCGATCGTCGCCGTTGCCGCCGTTCATCACGTCGTCGCCATCGCGGCCGGTGAGCACGTCGGCGCCGTCACCGCCGTTCAGCGTGTTGTTGCCCAGCGAGCCGATCAGGCTGTCGTCGTAGATCGAGCCGGTGAGGTTCTCGATGGTCATCAGCTTGTCGTTGCCGGCGCCGCCCGTGTTCTGGATCGCGGTGGTGCTGAGGCTGACGCTGATGGCCGCGGCCGCCGTCGAGTAGTCGGCGGTGTCGACGCCCGCGCCGCCCGTGAGGATATCGTCCCCAAGGCCGCCGATCAGGGTGTCGTCGCCGTCATCACCGCGCAGGTCGTCGTTGCCGTCGGCGCCGTTGAGCGTGTCGGCACCGAGACCCCCGTCGGCCCGGTCATCGGCCGCGCTGCCGAAGAAGGTGTCGTTGAAGTTCGACAGCACCCAGCGCTCGACGCCGCTGAAGGTGTCGCCCAGCGCATCGCCGGTCCCGAGGGCGGCGTTGGCGAGGTTGACGCCCACCGCGGCGATCGCCGTGCGGTAGTCGGCGAAGTCGGCCCCGTCGCCGCCGTCGAAGGCGTCGGCCCCTGCGCCGCCGGTCATCTGGTCGTCGCCGTCGCCGCCGGCGAGGATGTCGTCGCCGGCGTCGCCGTAGATGACGTCATTCTCGGTCCCGCCGTCGATCACGTCCGAGCCGTCGCCGCCGCGGATGTTGTCGACGCCCTGGTCGCCGGAGAGGCTGTCGTCGCCGACCTCGCCGTTGATGGTGTCGTTGTCCGCGCCGCCGAAGATGGTGTCGACGCCGTCGCCGCCGCGGATGTTGTCCGCCCCGGCCTGGCCC
>CAZRKY010000150.1:0-8212 GCA_964600375.1 uncultured Caulobacteraceae bacterium
TTGACACGCCCAGGCCAAAGCGCTGCGATCTCGGCAAGAGATTTGCGGCGGGGACTGGCCGCTGCGCGGGCCGGCCTCCCTCCGTCGGTACACCCACTAACCCTTGTCATCCCGGCCGCAGCGAAGCGGAGAGCCGGGACCTCCTGCCTGTGCGGCCAGGCTCTGGGGTTGCGATGTCGGCCGATCATGGGGTCCCGGATCGACCCGCTACGCGGCTCGTCCGGGATGACAAACTCATGGGGTGCGTGCGGCCTACGACGTCGTGTCACCCGACCCATGCGGCGACGTAAGGATTGCTGAACATCCCCGTGGCAGGATCGCTTCCGGTGTCCGCGAATCATCGCGGGAGGGGACCATGACCACGCGAGCCGTCGCCCAGGTGAAGATCATCCGCGCGCCCCAGGGCGAGGCGCCCGACTGGGTGCGTGAGGCGTGGGTGGGGCTGGTTTTGCCGTTGAAGGAGTGCCAGTTGACGACCCTGCCGGCCGCCGGCGTGCTGTCGGGGCCGCGCTCGGCGATGGGCATGTTCTGGGCCTCGCTGACCGGCGCCCCGGTGACGGCGACCGGCTATTTGACCCCGGCCGCCCGGGCCATCGAGATTCTCGACCGGGCCCGGCCCCAGGCGGCCGCCTGGTGGCGCGAGCACGCGCCCAAGTTCCTGCGCGAGGAGGCCGAGTTCCTGTTCGACGCCCCCGCCTGCGAGCGCGTCGAGGCGGACTGATCCCGGCCGCCGGCGCCCCGCCGCGCCGGTTTCGAGACGGCTTGCGCCCCGCCCTGACGGGCATAGTCTCGCGCCCGCACTGTTGAGCGAGCGTCCCCAATGACCCTGTCCACCCTTTCCCGCCGCAGCCTGCTGCTGACCTCCGGCGCCGCCGCCCTGGCCGCCTGCGCGCCCAGGGCTGCTCCGGGCGCCTCGGCCAAGTCCCCCGAGCTGGCCAAGCAGTTGGACGCCATGACCGAGGCGCTGCTCAACGAGTTTCCCGAGAACGCCACCTTCCGGGGCGTCGACACGGGCGCGCGCGCGGCGCTCAAGCACCGGCTGTCGGAACGCTCGGAGGCGGCGCGGGCGGCGCGGACCACGGCCGCGAGGGCGCGGCTGGCGGCGTTGAAGGGGATCGAGCGGCACGAGCTGCCCGCCGACGACCTGGCGGCCTACGACTCGGCGCTCTACGCCCACCAGCTGGCGGTGGACGGGGCCGGGTTCGAGTACGGCGACGTCAACGCCCTGTCGGCCATCGCCTGCTACGTGACCACGCCCTATGCGGTCAGCCAGCTGTCGGGGAACTACACCCAAGTCCCGGACTTCCTGAACAGCGTGCAGGTCACCGAGACCGCCGGGGACGGCGAGGCCTACCTCGGCCGCATGACCGCCTTCGCCACGGGGCTGGACCAGGAGACCGAGCGGCTCGCGGCCGACGCGGCCCGCGGCGTCATCGCGCCCGACTTTGTGCTGGCCAACATCGTGGGCCAGCTGGCTGACGCCTTGAAGAAGCCGGTCGGCGAATGGGGGCTGGTCACCGCACTGGCGACCAAGATGAAGGACAAGGGGGTGGCCGGCGACTGGTCCGGCCGCGCCACGAAGCTGGTGGAGGGCGCGATCGCCCCCGCGCTGGCCCGCCAGCTGGAGGCGCTTAAGGCGCTGCAGCCCAAGGCCACGTCCGACGCGGGCGTGTGGAAACTGCCGCGCGGCGAGGACTACTACGCCTGGACGCTCAAGGTCGGGACTTCGACGGATCAGACCCCGGCCCAGATCCACGCCGTGGGCCTGGAGGAGGTCAAGCGCATCGAGTCGCGGATGGACCAGATCCTGCGCGCCCAGGGCCTGACCCAGGGGACCGCCGGCGAACGCGCCGACGCCCTGGCCAGGGACCCGCGATTCCTCTTCCCCAACACCGACCAGGGCCGCGCCGACCTCATCGCCTATCTGAACGGCCGGGTCGATGCGATCCGCCCGCGCATGAAGGAGCTGTTCCGCACCCTTCCCAAGGCCGACCTGGTCATCAAACGCGTGCCGCCGAACATCGAGGCCGGGGCGCCGTCGGGCTACGAGGTGGACGGCTCGCTCGATGGCACGCGGCCGGCCAACTACTACATCAACCTGCGCGACACCTCGAACTGGCCCAAGTTCCTGTTGCCGACGCTGACCTATCACGAGGGCATCCCGGGCCACGTCTGGCAGGGCGCCTACGCCAGCCACATGCCGCTGGTGCGCGCGCTCATCCAGTTCAACGCCTACACCGAGGGCTGGGCGCTCTACTCCGAACAGCTGGCCCAGGAGATCGGCATGTACGCCGACGATCCGTTCGGCGAGGTGGGCTACCTGTCGGACCAGATGCTGCGCGCCTGCCGCCTGGTGGTCGACACCGGCCTGCACGCCATGCGCTGGACCCGCGAGCAGTCGACCGCCTTCATGTCGCGCTATACCGGCCAGCCGCTGGACAGCGTCCAGGGCGAGACCGACCGCTACTGCGCCATGCCGGGCCAGGCGACGGGCTACATGACCGGGCGGCTGGAGATCCTGCGCCTGCGCGAGAAGGCCCGGGCGGCGCGCGGGGCAAAGTTCGACATCCGGGACTTCAACGACGCCATGGTGCTGGGCGGCTCGGTGCCGCTGGCGGTGCTGGACGACGTGACCAACCGTTACATCAAGAGCTGACGCAGGGGGGGATCGCATGGGGGCAGTGGCAAGGGCGGGCCGGACGGGCCTGGCGGCAGGGCTGGCGGTGGCGGTGCTGGCCGCGTCGGGCGCGGCCCAGGCGGCCGAGAGTCGCTATACCTCGGCCGCCACGGGCGCCTGCGCGATCAGGGAGAGCGGCGAGCCGGAGGGCCAGGACTGGCTGCTCTATCGCTGCGAGGGCCAGCCGGGGATCCCGGTGTGGCTGCACTATCAGGACTCCACGCGCCTGCAGGTCGCCTTCGGCCCGATGAATTTCGACCACTACGCGCCCTTCTCGTCCGACCGCGACGAAGCCTGGAAGGTGGAGTGGCGGGGCGTGGTCTATGGCCGCTACCGGCCCTATGCCGCCATCCTGCGCATGCGGCCGGTCGGTGAGCGGGGTTCGATCCTGGCCGTCTACCGCATCTGGCCCGACAAGCCGTCGTGCCTGATCGGGCAGGTCAGCGACAATGCCGAGGCGCGGCGCATCGCCGACGCCGCATCGACCCTGGAAGACTGTCCGGCCTAGATCGGGGGGCGCTTGGTGGAGCCGAGCGGAATCGAACCGCTGACCTCCTCATTGCGAACGAGGCGCTCTACCAACTGAGCTACGGCCCCAAGCGAGGCGGGGAGATAGGCGGGGAGGGGGCGGCAAGTCAAGCGCTGGCGACCCGGCGGCCGCCACTGGCGCCGCGCAGGATCAGCCTTACCTTGTGGGGCCGGGGTCGCGCCGATAGAAGCGGGCCTGTCGTTTGCCAAGGGCCGCCATGATCGCCGTCGTCGACTTCATCTTCTTTGTCTTCAATTCGCTGCTGGGCCTGCTCAGCTTCGCGATCATCGTCTGGGCCGTGCTCAGCTGGCTGGTGGCCTTCGACGTGGTCAACATGCGCAACCGCTTTGTCTATTCGGTCTCGAGCTTCCTCGACGGCATCGTGCGGCCGCTGCTCTACCCGCTGCAGCGGATGATCCCGCCGCTCGGCGGCATGGACCTGACCCCGATCCTGGCCATGCTCATCATCCAGGGCATGCAGATCTACCTGCTGCCGGCGGCCCGCGACGCCCTGGTCGCCCTCCTTGGCGGGGTCTGACGCGACCCTGGTCGCCGTGCGCCTGACGCCGCGCGGCGGGGCGGACCGTATCGACGGCTGGGGCAGCGATGACGCCGGCCGCAGCTTCCTGAAGGTCCGGGTCCGCTCCGCCCCCGTCGACGGCGAGGCCAACGCCGCGCTCGAGGCCGTTCTGGCAAAGGCCCTGGGGCTGTCGAAATCGGCGGTGAAGGTCGCCCGCGGCGCCACCGCCCGCCTCAAGCAGGTCGCCGTCGAGGGCCTGTCGGAAGCGGAAATCCGCGCCCGCCTCGCCCCCTAGGCGCGTCAAATCGCAGCATTACTTTTTTGTCAGGAAACCGGCCTTTCACAGGGGGTCAGCGGGTGATTTAGTGCCGGCCTCTCGAGATGGGTCGGGCAAGGGGAAAATCCGTGATCCGAATGAAAGCCGCGACCGCGGCCGTATGCGTGGCCGCCCTGCTCTCAGGCTGCGCCACCACTGGAACCACCACCGGCTCCACAAGCTCGTCATCCTCCGGCTCGACCGCCTCGACGGCGTCGGCCGCCCTGCCGGCGGGGCTGGACCAGGACATCCGCGCCGACCCCTATCCCTCCACCTACCGCCCGATCGGCTCGGGCCCGACCGCCATCGTCGGGGCCACCGTTTTCGATGGCGCGGGCAGGCGCATCGAGAACGGCACCGTGCTGCTGCGCGACGGCAAGATCGAGCGCGTCGAGGCCGGCCTGGCGGCGCCCGCCGGCTACACGGTCATCGACGGCCGCGGCAAGTTCGTCACCCCGGGCATCATCGACGCCCACAGCCACCTGGGCGTCTACGCTTCGCCCGGCGTCGCGGCCCTCTCCGACGGCAACGAGGCCACGAGCCCCAACACCGCCCAGGTCTGGTCCGAGCACTCCATCTGGCCCCAGGACCCCGGCTTCAACCGCGCCCGCATGGGCGGGGTGACCACGCTCCAGATTCTGCCCGGCTCGGCCAACCTCTTCGGCGGCCGTTCGGTGACCGTGCGAAATGTCCCCTCGCGGACCATGCAGGGCATGAAGATGCCCGGCGCCCCCTACGGATTGAAGATGGCCTGCGGCGAGAACCCGTCGCGCGTCTACGGCGGCCGCAACCAGTCGCCGGCGACCGGCATGGGCAATGTGGCCGGCTACCGCGCCGCCTGGATCAACGCCCGCGCCTACCAGAAGAAGTGGGACGACTACCGCGCCAAGATCGCCAAGGGCGAAAAGGCCGATGCGCCCGGCCGCGACCTGCAGATGGACACCCTGGCCGGTGTGCTGCGGGGCGACATCCTGGTGCAGAACCACTGCTATCGCGCCGACGAAATGGTGGTGATGCTCGATATCGCGCGCGAGTTTGGCTATCGCATCACCATGTTCCACCACTCGTCGGAGGCCTACAAGATCGCCGACGTCCTGGCCCGCGAAGGCGTCTGCGCCGCGACCTGGGCCAACTGGTGGGGCTTCAAGATGGAGAGCCTCGACGGCATCGAGGAGAACGCCGGCATGGTGCACGCCGCCGGCGGCTGCGCCGTCATCCACTCCGATGACGAGAACCTGACCCAGCGCCTTAATCAGGAGGCCGCCGAGGCCCTGTCGGCCGCCCGTCGCGGCGGCTACCAGATCAGCGAGGAGGAGGCGATCAAGTGGATCACCTCCAACCCGGCCAAGGCCATCGGCGTTCTCGACCAGACCGGCACGCTGGAGGCCGGCAAGCGCGCCGACGTCGTGCTGTGGAGCGCCAATCCGTTCTCGATCTACGCCCAGGCCGACCAGGTCTGGATCGACGGCGCCCTGACCTGGGACCGTCACGACCCGCGCTTCCAGCCGCGGTCCGACTTCCAACTCGGCATGGGGATCCGCTGATGAGCCGCTTCAACCTGATGGCGGTCGCCGCGGCCGCCGCCCTGGCGTTCGCCGCATCCTCCGCCGCCGCTGAAACCGTCGCAATCGTCAACGCGCGTATCCTGACCGCCGGGCCCCAGGGCACGATCGAGAACGGCACCGTCGTCATCAAGGACGGCGCCGTCGCCTCGGTCGGCGCCGGAAACCGCGCGCCGGCCGGCGCGCGGGTCATCGACGCCCAGGGCGGGGTGGTCACCCCCGGCGTCTTCGCCACCGGAAGCTCGCTCGGCGCGGTCGAGGTGAGCGCCGTGGGCAGCGACCTGGGGGTCACCAACCCCGACGTCTCGGCCGCCTTCGACATCCAGTACGGGCTCGACCCATCCTCGACCCTGATCCCGGTCGCCCGGCTAGGCGGCATCACCCGCGCAGTCGTCATGCCCCAGGTCCAGGGCGGCGACGGCGGCCAGCACCGCGACGACGGGACGGCCGACTTCGCCGGTTCGGGCCCCAGCTCGGTCAGCCACGCCCTGTTCGCCGGCCAGGCGGCCGTGATCCAGCTCGGGAACGGCACGGACATCCTGGTGCGCCCGCGCGTTGGCATGGTGGTGCCCTTCGGCAATGCCGGGGCTCGTATCGCCGGCGGGGCCCGCGGCGCCCAGATTGTGGCGCTGAAGGCCCTGTTCGCCGACGTTCGCGACTACGCCCGCAACCGTGACGCCGTCCGCCGCGGCGGCTACCGCGAGATGAGCCTGTCGATGGCCGACCTCGAGGCCCTGGT
Organism: uncultured Caulobacteraceae bacterium; assembly: GCA_964600375.1. GTDB lineage: Bacteria > Pseudomonadota > Alphaproteobacteria > Caulobacterales > Caulobacteraceae > JAEZEZ01. Next base: position 6,344 of record CAZRKY010000150.1, read on the forward strand.
GCCCGTGGTCGAGGGTCGCATGCCCATCATCGCCCAGGTCAACAAGGCCTCCGACATCCGGGGCCTGCTGCGGTTCGCCCGGGAGGAAGGGCTCAAGCTGATCATCGACGGCGGGGCCGAGGCCTGGATGGTCGCGCCGGAACTGGCGGCCGCCCGCGTGCCGGTGCTCCTCAACCCGCTGCAGGACCTGCCGGATTCTTTCGAACAGCTGAACTCGACGATGGAGAACGCCGCGCGCCTTGAGGCCGCCGGCGTCGTCGTGGCGATCGAGAACTCCGACAACGGCGCCCACCGCGCCCGCGAGACCCGCTACAACGCCGGAAACGCGGTCGCCAACGGCATGACCTACGAAGGCGCGCTCAGGGCCATCACCATCAACCCGGCGACCATCTTCGGGGTCTCGGACCGGTCCGGCTCGCTTGAAGCCGGCAAGGACGCGGACGTGGTGATCTGGTCGGGTGATCCCTTCGAACCCCTGTCCCAGCCCAGCGCGGTCTTTGTGCGCGGCCAGCAGCAGTCGATGACCACCCGCGCCACCGAACTGCGCGACCGCTACCGCAACCTCAACACCGCCTATCCGCCCGCCTACACCAAGTAGGCGCGGCGACAGTCGAGACGAGTGGGAAGGGGCCGCAAGGCCCCTTTCTGCTGTCTAGCGCCAGCCGTAGTTGAAGCTGATGCTGATCCGCTCGCCTTTCGCCTGGTTGGGCGTCACCTCGTGGCGCAGCCAGCTTTCCCAGAGGAAGAGCGAGCCGGCGGCGGGCTGTAGCGTGACGAAGGTCTGCAGCGCCTCGGGCGCATCGGCGCGGCGTGGCGGCGCGGCCATCATCAGCGGCAGGCGGGGATCTTCGAGGCGCAGGCCCCCTGCGCCGGGCGGAACCGCGACATAGACCGTGCCCGACAGCACGCTGTGGGGGTGGATGTGGCCGGTATGGGTCGCGCCGGGCTTGAGGATGTTGACCCAGAGGCTGTCCATCCGGAGCTTGCCCGCGCCCAGGTCGAAGGCCAGTTGGCCGGCGAAGGCGGCGGCGTGCCTGTCGAGCTTGCGCTTCAGGTCGCCGAAGACCGTGGCCCGCGTCGGCAGGTCGTCGAGGGAGGCGTAGGAGGTATAGCCGCCATAGCCCTTGGTCTTGCACCAGGCCTGTCCGGCCCGGTCCTCGGCCGCCAGCATCTGGCACGCCTCGGCCAGCTCGGCATTGAAGTCGTCAAAGCCCCGCTCGCCTGAGAACGAGGCTTCGTAGACCTGAGTGGCGAAGAGGGTGCGGGTCGCGGCCATGCCGGCGGTCAGACCCCGCCGAGGTAGTCGAGCTTGCCGACCGGCGCCCCCTGATTGCGCAGGATCGCGTAGGCGGTGGTGACGTGGAACAGGAAGTTGGGGATCGCGAAGCCGATGATGTAGTCGCGCGCCTTGAAGGAGAAGGTGTTGTTGGGCGTCTTAAGTTCGACGATGCGATCGTCGTCGCCGTCGGTCATCTCCGGGGTGATGGTGTCGAGGTAGGCCAGGGTGGCGGCGATCCGCTCATGCAGCTCGGCCAGGGTGGTCTCGTTGTCTTCCATCACCGGCGAGGGCTGGCCGGTGAGGCGCGCGACGGGCCCCTTGGCGGTGTCGCTGCAGCTCTGGATCTGGCGCGCGAAGGTGTTCATGTCCGGCGCCAGTCGGGCCTCCAGGAAGCTCTCGGGATCCTGGCCCTGTTCGCGGGCCCAGGCTTCCGACTTGCTGAGGAAGGCGTCGAGATTCTTCAGGTAGCGTTTGAAGGTCGGCAGGGCGACTTCGTGAAGCGTGACGGCCATGGCGCGATTCCTGTGGCGGGCGGTTTGGGGGCGGAAACAACCACGGCGCGGGCGCGGCGCCTAGGCGGGGGCGCCCCG
>CAZRKY010000151.1:0-8174 GCA_964600375.1 uncultured Caulobacteraceae bacterium
GGCCCAATCGAGGTCGCGTCCGACCGCTACTGGGGGGCGCAGTCGCAGCGCTCACTGGGCAACTTCAAGATCGGCTGGGAGAAACAGCCCCTGCCGATCGTGCGCGCGCTGGGCATCGTCAAGCGCGCCGCCGCCGAAACCAATGTCGCGCTGGGCCGGCTGGACCCGAAGATCGGCGAGACCATCGTCAAGGCGGCCAACGAGGTCATCGAGGGCAAGCTCAACGACCACTTCCCGCTGGTGGTCTGGCAGACCGGCTCGGGCACCCAGTCGAACATGAACGCCAACGAAGTGATCTCGAACCGTGCGATCGAGATGCTGGGCGGCGCGATGGGCTCCAAGACGCCCGTCCACCCCAACGACCACGTCAACATGAGCCAGTCGTCCAACGACACCTATCCGACGGCCATGCACATCGCCTGCGCAGAGGAGGTGGTCCACCGCCTGCTGCCGGCGCTGCGGACCCTGCGCAATGCGCTGAACGACAAGGCCCAGGCCTGGAAGTCGATCATCAAGATCGGCCGCACCCACACCCAGGACGCCACCCCCCTGACGCTCGGCCAGGAGTTTTCGGGCTACGCCGCCCAGGTCGAGAACGGCATCAAGCGCATCGAGATGACCCTGCCGGCCCTGATGGAGCTGGCCCAGGGCGGCACCGCCGTCGGCACCGGCCTGAACGCGCCGGTGGGCTTCGCGGAGAAGGTGGCCGAGGCCATCGCCGCCATCACCCACCTGCCCTTCACCACCGCGCCCAACAAGTTCGAGGCGCTGGCCGCCCACGACGCCATGGTCTTCACCCATGGGGCCATCAACACGGTGGCCGCTTCGCTGTTCAAGATCGCCAACGATATCCGCTTCCTGGGTTCGGGCCCGCGTTCGGGCCTCGGCGAGCTGGCGCTGCCGGAGAACGAGCCGGGCTCGTCGATCATGCCGGGCAAGGTCAATCCGACCCAGTGCGAAGCCCTGACCCAGGTCTGCATCCAGGTGTTTGGCAACAACGCCGCGATCAGCTTTGCGGGCTCGCAAGGGCACTTCGAGCTGAACGTCTACAACCCGGTCATGGCGTACAATTTCCTGCAGTCGGTGCGCCTGATGGCCGACGCTTCGGTCAGCTTCACCGACAACCTGGTGCTGGGGCTGGAAGCCCGCGAGGACAACATCAAGGCGGCGCTGGACCGCTCGCTGATGTTGGTCACCGCGCTCGCGCCCAAGATCGGCTACGACGCCGCCGCCAAGATCGCCAAGACGGCCCACAAGAACGGCACCACCCTGCGCCAGGAGGCCGTCGGCGGCGGCTACGTCACCGACGCCGAGTTCGACGAGATCGTGCGGCCCGAGAAGATGATCTCGCCGGGCTGAGGCGACAGACGCGGCGGATTCCGATAGATTTCGCCCATGGGCAAGGCCGAACTCAGGATCGAGATCGACGCGGCGCTGCTGGAGCGGCTACGGCTGGCCGGCGTTGACGTCGAGGCGCTTACCGTCGAGGCGCTGACCGCGGCGGTAAGGCAGTCGGCGGACCCCCAAGCCGAAGCCGATGCCTGGGCCGCGGAGAATGCCCAGGCGATCCGCGCCTATGAAGAGCGCATCGCCAAGTATGGAATCTTTGGCGAGGACTTCAGAATCTGGTGATCCGCCAGTTCGATGTCTTCGAGAATCCATCGGCGCGGTCCCGGCCAGTCATTCCCTATCTCGCAATCATGTCTTCGCACTTCCTGGAGGGCATCCCGACGGTGCTCGTGGCGCCCCTGGTTCGCGCGGCCCCTGGAGACCGTTTCACACGCGTGAGTGTCCCAGTCTCCGTTCGGGGTGAGGAGCTGACCCTTTCCCTGCCGGAGATGGCGCCGATTTCCACCAAGGCGCTCGGCCCGGGTCTCGGATCGCTATCTGGCGCCGAGGACGACATCCGCCGCGCCCTCGACCGCCTGTTCACCGGCTTCTAACGCCGCCTAGCGCTTGATCACCGTCTTGCCGATCGGCGCCAGCGCGAATCCGGCCAGCTGCAGGTCCTTGAAGGCGAAGGGCAGGCCGATGATGGTGATGGCCTCGGCGAAGGCGATGACCAGGTGGCTGAGGGCGATGTACCAGCCGGCTAGCAGAAACCAGATCACGTTCAGCAGGAAGCCCAGCGGCCCGGTGCCCAGGTCGCCCTCGCCGATCTCGTCGCGGGACACGACCTCCTTGCCGAAAGGCCAGAAGGCGAAGCCGGCCATCCGGAACGCCGCGCCCGAATAGGGCAGACCCACGATGGTGATCGCCAGCAGCACGCCGCCCAGAATCCAGAGCAGGCCGGAGATCCAGCCGCCGAAGATGAACCACAGGATGTTGAGCAGAAGCGTCATAGAAAAACCCCGCACCGGCGAAAGCGCCGACGCGGGGAATCTAGGGACCCGCACGCCGCCCGGCTAGGCAGCCGCGGATTAAGCTTTCGTAGGGCCTAGTGCTTCTCGGTCCACTGCGCCTTGGCCTGTTCCTTGGTCAGGTTCAGGTGCACGTGCTCATCGACGCGCTCGACCCAGCTGACGGGGATCAGGTGGTGCTTGAGGCCCGAACCGAAATCCAGCTTGGCCAGCTCGATCTGCGAACCCTGGACCTGGTCGACCTTGCCGACGTGGCCGCCGTCGGAGCCCAGGACTTCCATATGTTCGCGAATGGCGGTGGTATCTTGCATGGCGCATCTCCCATAGGGTTGAGCCTGATAAACCCGCCAAGCCCACCCTTCGTTCCGGAGGCACCCATGGCCGAGATCATCAACCTGAACCGTGTCCGCAAGGACCGCGAGGCGGCGCAGAAGAAGGCTCGCGCGGCGGCCAACCGCGGCAAGCACGGGCGCACCAAGGCGGAGGTTTCGCTGACCGAGGCCGAGGCGGAGCAGCGCCGCGACAAGCTGGACGCCCACCGCATCGACCGCGACGACGACCCCGATCCGGCCAGCTACTGAAATCAGGCCTTCGGTGCGCGGATCAGCAGGTACTGGCCCACCACCACCAGCACGAGCCCGACCAGGGCTTCCCATCCCCAGCGGGCGCCCTCGAAGGCGGCGGATATCCCCATGGCCAGCGGCGGGGTGAGCGCGGAGATGTAGGAGGCGAAGCTGTAGCCCGTCCGCCGCGCCAGGGCGTAGTAGAGCAGGAACGCCGCCACCGACCCGAAGACCGCGAGATAGGCCAGGGAGGCGACGTATTCGAAGGTCGGGGTGAAGACGAACCGCTCGCCGGTCGCCAGGGCATAGAGCGCCAGGCCGACCGATCCGTAAAACATGGCCCAGCCGGTCGCCGGCGCGATGGGAACCTCCTGGGCCTGGCTCTTGGCGGCGAACAGGTTGCCGATACAGGCGGTCAGCACGCCGGCCAGCCCGAAGCCGATGCCCAGCAGGGTTTCGGGATCCATCTGGGTGCGGGCAGCCTCGCCCCAGGACAGGGCCGCCACGCCCAGCAGCCCGACCGCTGATCCCGCCCAGGCCAGGCGCGCGGCCTTCAGCCCCAGCACCAGGCGAAACACGATCAGGTTCACGAACGACATGGAGGCGAAGATCACCGCCACGACCGCCGAGACCACGTGTCCTTCGGCCAGGTAGACGAAGCTGTAGTCCAGCGAGAAGACAAACAGGCCCTGGGCGGCGACCACCAGGTGCTGGCGCGGCGTCAGCTTCAGCGATTGGCGGGTCGCCAGGCACCACACGAACAGGACGGCGGCGGCCAGGCCGAAGCGGTAGATCACCGACACCAGGGGCGGCACTTCGCCCAGCTGGTGCTTGATGGCGTACCAGGTGGTCGACCAGATCAGGCTGCAGGCGATGAGCGAGAACAGGTCGGCGCCGCCGATGCCCTTCGACGAGGGGCCGGGCGCGGCGATATTGGTTTCATCCGTGGCGATCGACATGGACCGATCCTGCCGCCCCGAGGGCGGACGCAATGAACGAGAAACGAACGCATCGGTCCGCGCCCACCGGCTCTAGCACGGGTGCGGGCGCGCATCGTCCCCAAACTGAATGAGGTCTACGGCCTAGCGGACGGTGACGTCGGCCAGGGCGTCGGAGGCGTCGAAGGCGCAGCTGAAGGACCGCGTTTCGGACCCCCGCACCAACTTGCCGCGAACCGAAACGGCCCCCGCCGGGGCCGGATCCGCGGCGACGTCGCGAACCTCCCAGTCCGGCTCGGGGAAGCCCTTGGCGCGGGCGGCCTGCTGGCAGGCCAGCATGCTTTCGATCGACACCGGTCGATTGGCGGCGGCTGGGGGCTGGCATGCGGCGAGCGCGCAACCGGCGAAGGCGGAAACCAGAAACAGGATTCGCATGACAGCTCCACTCAGCGGGAGGAAACGCAAACGGCGGCCCGGTCTCAGGCCATGGCGGGCGACCGCAGTTTCAGCGCCTGGCGGACTTCGCGGGGCACCGAATTGTAGACCTTGGGCGGGTGGATGTTCAGCCGCCGGCGGGCGTCCTCCAGCGGTTCGGCGAACAGGGCCTCATAGTCGAGCGCCGGCAGCCAGGCCGCCTTCTTGCCGTTGCGATAGGCTTCCAGCACCGCCTTGCGGGCCGGGATCGCGCGGTTCTCGCGGTGGATCTCGTTGGCGGCGCCCAGGCCGATGAAGGCGAAGCCCAGCTGGCGGGTCTGGGGATAGGAGAAGCTGACCACACAGGCTTCGCCCAGGGCGTCGGTCTCGTAGCCGGCCAGCACGTGCCAGATGTCGTGGATGTCGCGCAGGCGACGGCCGTACCAGGCCACCGGGTGGGGGGCGTCGACCGTCGGGATGACCTTGCGCTCGACCTCGACCAGACCGTCGGGCTCGAAGCCGCGTTCGGCCATGAAATCGCGGTAGGCGGCGCCGACGGTGCCGGGCGCGAAACCAGCCAGCCAGGCGCGGTCGTTCAACCGATCGACCAGCTCGGCGCCGAGGAAGGCCTGACGGCCGCCCTCCACGTGGCGCAGCATCCGGCGGTAGCCGCGCGGCACGGCCTTGCCGGTGAGCGCGCGCATGATCTCGAACACCTGGGCGGTGTCTTCCTTGTCGCGCATGAGGCGGTTGAACGCCTTGATCGCGCGGAACGGCTGGAGCTTCAGCGATTCCGGCCGCAGATACGGCGTCACAAGGTTGGGATCGACGGCCTGATCGGTCATGGGTCTGCGGTGGTCCTCGGCGCGTTGCGAATTAATACCCTAAGCGGGGCTGAATCGGCAACGCGCGGATTGCCGGAGGCGTGCGCAGGGATCATCGTCCGATCCGCAGGCCGTCGAGGTGCGTAGAGGCTCCATGCCGTTCAAACAAAACGCCGGGCCGGTTCCGCGTCTGGTCGCCCTCGACACGGCGTCGCCCACACATGCGCTCGAGCAGGAGGACGTCGCGCGGCGGGCCATCGGCATGTTCGCGCCGGGGCCCACGGGTTTCGACCGCCTGTCGCCGATCTACCGCAACGCCGAGATCGAGACGCGCCAATCGTGCGTCCCCATCGACTGGTACGAACAGGCTCACAGCTTCCCCGAGCGGAATGACCTGTTCTTGGAGAACGCCACCGCCCTGCTGACCGAGGCGGCGGAGAAGGCGCTGGACCAGGCCGGCCTCTGCCCCCAGGACATCGACTGCCTGGTGACCGTCTGCTCCACCGGGGTCGCGACGCCGGCGCTCGACGCACGGGTGATGGAGGCGATGCCGTTCCGGCGCACGGTCCAGCGCCTGCCGATCTTCGGCCTGGGCTGCGCGGGCGGGGTACTGGGTCTGGCGCGGGCGGCCGCCATGGCCAAGGCCGAGCCGAATTCGCGGGTGCTGCTTCTGGTGGTCGAGCTCTGCGCCCTGACCTTCCGCCACGCCGACCGCACCAAGTCCAACCTGATCGCCACCGCCCTGTTCGGCGACGGCGCGGCGGCGGCGGTGATCAGTTGCCGGGACGAGTACGCCGATCGCCCCGTGCTCGGCCCTTTCGGCGAACACACCTGGCCCGACAGCCTCGACGTCATGGGCTGGGACGTGGCCGAGGACGGCCTGAAGGTGGTCTTCTCGCGCGACATCCCGACCCTGGTGCGCAACGATCTGCGTCCCATCGTCGACGCCTTCCTCGAAAGTGAGGGGGCGAAGCTCGCCGACATCGCGGGCTTCATCAACCATCCCGGCGGGGCCAAGGTGCTCGACGCGCTGGAGGCCTGTTTCGAGCTTGAACCGCGCAGCCTGGGGGACGCCCGCGCGGTGCTGCGCGAGCACGGCAACATGAGCTCCGTGACCGTGCTCTTCATCCTGCGCCGCATGCTGGAGAAAGGCTTCGCCGGACCGCACCTGTTCACCACCCTGGGCCCGGGCTTCACCGCGGCCCTGGGCGTCATCACCCCGTGATCGCCTGGCTGTCCCAGCCGCTGGTCTGGGTGATGGCCCTGGTCGTGCTCCAGCGGCTGGGCGAACTCGTGATCGCCGGCCGCAACACGCGCCGCCTGCTGGCGCGCGGCGGCCGCGAGATCGGCGCCGGGCATTACCCCGTGATGGTGGCCATGCACGCGAGCTGGCTGGCCGCCGTCGCGTTCACCACGCCGGTGGACGCACAGCCCGACTGGCGGCTGCTGGCGATCTACGGCCTGCTGCAGGTCGCCCGTGTCTGGGTGATCGCGACCCTGGGGGAGTACTGGACCACCCGGGTGATCACCGTCGACGATGCGACCCTGGTCGCGAAGGGTCCGTTCCGCTTTGTGCGCCACCCCAACTACCTGATCGTCACCGCCGAGATCGCGATCCTGCCCCTGGCGTTCCACAACCTCTGGGTCGCGGTGGTCTTCACGGTGCTGAATCAGCTCATGCTGCGTCACCGCATCCGCGTCGAACAGGCGGCGTTGGACGCGCGCAGAGCCGCCCCATGAGCACACTTCGCAAACGCTCCATCCTGCTCGCCGGTCATGCCACGTCCGTGGCGCTGGAGCCGGAGTTCTGGGCGGTGCTGGATGACTGGGCCAGGGCCGAGGGCATCAGCTTTGCCGGCCTGATCCAGCGGCTGGACGCCGGGCGGGGACGCCGGCCGCTGGCCTCGGCCTGCCGGGTGGCGGCGCTTGAGCGCGTCGCGGCCGGTCGCGGCGCGTCCTAGGGACGCACGCGGGCTGGCGGTTCGTCCGCGTGTGCTACATATGTTCTCGAATCCATGACCGACGCTTCGCCCCCCGTTCCGGCTCCGGCCCGCATCTCCGACCTCGCTCGCCCGCAGCCGCCGGCGGGCAGCGGCGCCATGGCCTACCTGGAAGGCCTCAACCCCGAGCAGGCCGAGGCTGTCCTGGCCACCGACGGCCCGGTGCTGGTGCTGGCCGGCGCAGGCACGGGCAAGACGCGCGTTCTGACGACGCGGCTGGCGCACATCCTCGCCACCGGTCGCGCCAAGCCGTGGGAGCTGCTGGCGGTCACCTTCACGAACAAGGCCGCGCGCGAGATGCGCGAGCGGATCACCCATCTGATCGGCCCCTCCGCCGAGGGCCTGCGCTGGCTTGGCACCTTCCACTCCATCGCCGCCCAGATCCTGCGTCGCCACGCCGAGCTGGTCGGACTGAAGTCGAGCTTCACCATCCTGGACACCGACGATCAGGAGCGGCTGCTCAAGCAGGTGATGGAGGCCGAGAACCTTGACACCAAGCGGTGGACGCCGCGGTCGCTGTCCTCTCTGGTGGATCACTGGAAGAACCGCGGCTGGACGCCCGACAAGCTGCCGCCGTCCGAGGACTTCGCCAACGGCAAGGCGCAGAAGCTGTACGCCCTGTACCAGGACCGGCTGAAGACGCTGAACGCCTGCGACTTCGGCGACCTCTTGCTGCACAACCTGACCATCTTCCAGCGACACCCGGATGTGCAGGCCGAGTACCACCGCCGCTTCCGCTACATCCTGGTCGACGAGTACCAAGACACCAACGTCGCCCAGTACCTGTGGCTGCGCCTGCTGGCCGGCTCCGGAAACGTCTGCTGCGTCGGCGACGACGACCAGTCGATCTACGGCTGGCGCGGCGCGGAGGTGGACAACATCCTGCGCTTCGAACGCGATTTCCCCGGCGCCAGGATCGTGCGCCTGGAACGCAACTACCGCTCCACCAGCCACATCCTGGGCGCCGCCTCGGGCCTCATCGCCGCCAACAAGGGCCGGCTGGGCAAGACGCTATGGACGGAGGCCGAGGGCGGCGAGAAGGTGCGGGTGCGCGGGGTCTGGGACGGCGAGGCCG
>CAZRKY010000152.1:0-7957 GCA_964600375.1 uncultured Caulobacteraceae bacterium
GCCTGGGACCTGGTCCTGGGGCAGGAACTCGACAGCCGTTTCCGGCCCTGTTCGCTGGTCGGCCAGATTACACGCTACCGAGGGATTTGCCCATGAGCCGCCTGACTCATCTGGACGAAGGCGGCCGGGCCCGCATGGTCGATGTCTCGGCCAAGGCCTCGACCACCCGCACGGCCATCGCCGAGGGCAGTCTGCGCTGCTCGCGCGACACGCTTGCCCTGGTGCGCGAAGGGAAGACTCCCAAGGGCGCCGTGGTGTCGACCGCCGAACTGGCCGGGACCATGGCCGCCAAGCGCTGCGCCGACCTCATCCCGTTGTGTCACACCCTGTCGCTGACCAAGGCCGAGGTGACCGTCGAGCTGGACGATGACCTGCCCGGGTTCCGCGTCTCCGCCATGGCGCGCACGGTCGGACAGACCGGGGTGGAGATGGAAGCCCTTACCGCCGTGACCGTGGCGTGCCTGACGCTGTACGACATGCTGAAGGCGGTCGACCGGACCATGTCCATCGAAGCGGTGCGGCTCACATCCAAGACTGGCGGCGCCTCCGGCGATTTTCAATACGGAGCCTCCATATGATCGGCTTCGACGAAGCGACAGCCCTGGTCGTCGGTCTCGCCACGCCCCTGGCGCCCCGGAAGGTTCCAATCGAGGCGGCCGATGGGCTCGTGCTGGCGCAGGCGGTCATCGCCGACGCCGATGCCCCCGCAGTCCCCCTCTCCGCCATGGATGGCTACGCTGTGTGCGAAGCCGATCTCCCTACCGGGCCCATTCGCCTGAGGGTGACCGACAAGACCTATGCCGGCCAGACAGCCGGACCGGCGATCGCGGCAGGTGAATGCCGCCGCATCTTCACCGGCGCACCCCTGCCGCCCGGGGCGGACCGCGTGATCGTCCAGGAATTGGTCAGGCGCGACGGCGACTGGGCGGTGATCGACGAGACGCCCGGGCGAGCGCGTCACGTGCGGTCCGCCGGCTCGGACTTCAGGGCGGGCGATACCCTGGTCGCGGCGGGGACGCTGCTCAACGCCCAGGCCATGGTCGCCGCTGCGGCCGCGGACCAGGCCGAGTTGTGGGTGCACCCGCGCCCTCGTGTCGTCATTCTGGGCACCGGCGATGAACTGGCGCCGCCGGGTCGGGCGCGGCTGACTCCGGGCGCGATCCCCGACAGCGTTTCCCTGGGGGTCGCCGCCCTGGTTCGCGAGTATGGCGGTGAAATCGTCGACCGGGTGCGCCTGATGGATGACCCCGCGGTCCTCGAAGAGGCCGCGGCGAGCGCGCTCGAACGGGCGGACGTCGTCGTCGTGACCGGCGGCGCCTCGGTCGGGGAGAAAGACTTCGCCAAGGCCATGTTCGCCGCCCATGGCCTTGAACTCATCTTCGGAAAGGTCGCGATCAAGCCCGGCAAGCCGGTCTGGATAGGCCGAGCTCGCGGACGATTGATCGTGGGACTGCCGGGCAATCCGACCTCGGCCCTGGTCACGGCGCGTCTGTTCCTGGCGCCGCTGATCGCTGGCCTGGCCGGTCGTGATCCCCGCAATGCCCAGGCCTGGAGGCTCGAGTCGCTGATCGGCGAACTTCCCGACACGGGGGACCGCGACACTTTTGTGCGCGGCGCATCCGGGACACGGGGAGTGTCGCCCCTGTCCAATCAGGACTCCGGCGCCCAGGCAGCCCTGGCGTCAGCCGACAGGCTCATCCGACGCAATGCCGGCGCCGCGCCGGCGCCGCGGCTCAGTCAGGTCGAAGTGCTCGATTTCTAGCTGGCGGGTGTTGCTGCGAACTGAGGGAACAGCACCTCGGTCTCGATCCGCATGTGTTCGCGCAGGTCGTCGGTGATCTTGCGGCAGAGCGCATGGAGCGCAGTCCACGAGCCGCAGGCGTCAGGCGGCGCGGTCAGGTTGCGGGTCAGGCTCGCGATCATTCCCAGCTGGCGCTCCACGTCTTCGTGCTCCTGGTTCATGCGCGCGATCGGAAATTGCAGCATCGGGCCGCCGCCGGCCAACATCAGCGGAAACAGCACTGCCTCCTCCTTCTGTTGATGGTGCTCCAGGTCTTCGGCCATCTCCGCCAGGTGATCGGCGAGGCCGATGGGGCAGAGATCGCTGTGGCGGTGAACCGTCTCGACCATGGTGGCGAGGCGGATCGCCTCGGGGAACTCACGCAGGTGCGTCGCGTGGTATCGCTTCAGGATATGGGCGATGAGCTCCTGGGGTTCGGTCGGCGCGATCGGCTCGACGGAATTCAGGGCCTGGAGTTCGGCCTCCATGGCGATTGGATCGAGCCCGCGGGCGATGGCGGCGCGGCGCGCGCTGACGCCGTGGCTGGTGCATACATCGATGCGGTGGCGATGAAATACCTCGGCGGCGCCCGGCAGGTCGTTGGCCAGGTCGTCGATGGTGCGGCGAAAGAGATCCATGTTTCTGTTCTCGTTTGCCGAGCATTGAACGTCAGTCGGAGGCGGCGCGCCTTAACCGGGGCGGAAGCCGGACTTGATGTTCGTCACGTCCCGACTTGCCGAATTTTTCCGCCTGCGACACGACCCTGCGCCAGCCGACGCCGCAGGGAATCGCACAGATTTGGCCTCCCTTTTTCATGAGGCCCGCGGTCATGGCGTTCGACAATCCACTCGCCGGAGAGATTTGGAATTCGAAGTATCGCTTCGCGCCCGCGGACGGGCCGGGGGACGCCAACGTCGAGGAAACCTGGGCGCGCGTCGCCGCCGCGGTCTCGGAAGCCGAATCGCCGAAGCTGCGCAAGCTCTGGAAAGGGCGGTTCTACGAGGCCCTGCGAGACCACCGGTTTCTGCCGGCCGGGCGAATCCTGGCGGGCGCCGGCACCGGACGCGCCGTCACCCTTTTCAACTGCTTTGTCATGGGAACCGTGCCCGACGACCTGGGCGGCATCTTCGAACACCTGCGCGAGGCGGCGGTGACCCTGCAGCAGGGCGGTGGCGTGGGGATGGATTTCTCCACCGTGCGGCCGTCGGGCGCACGGGTGCGGGGCGTAGGCGCCGAGGCGTCGGGACCGCTCAGCTTCATGGACGTCTGGGATTCCATGTGCCGCACCATCATGTCGGCGGGTCAGCGCCGCGGCGCGATGATGGGCTGCCTGCGCATTGACCACCCCGATATCGAGGCCTTCATCGACGCCAAACGCGAGCCGGGCCGGCTGCGCAATTTCAACCTCTCGGTGCTGGTGCCCGACGCCTTCATGGCGGCGCTCGAAGAGGGCGCCGACTGGCCGCTGGTGTTCAGGGGCGAGACGGTGCGGGTGGTGAAGGCCGCGGCCCTGTGGGAGCGCCTGATGCGCGCCACCTATGATGCGGCCGAGCCCGGGGTGATCTTCATCGACCGGGTCAATGCCAACAACAACCTCGCCGGCTGTGAGACCATTTCCGCATCCAACCCTTGCGGAGAGCAGATGCTGCCGCCCTACGGCGCGTGCCTGTTGGGGTCGGTCAATCTGGCGGCCCTGGTCGAGCGGCCCTTCGAGGCGGATGCGGCGCTGGACGAGACCGCGTTGGGTGAATTGACCCGCACGGCCATTCGCCTGCTCGATGACGTCATCGATGTCTCGCGCTTCCCGCTGCCGGCCCAGGACACCGAGGCCAAGGCCAAGCGACGCATCGGCCTGGGGGTCACCGGCCTGGCCGACGCCCTGATTCTGTGCGGCGCCCGCTACGGCGAAGACGAAGGCGTCGCGCTAACCCGCCGTTGGCTGACCGTGATCAAGACCGAAGCCTATCGCGCGTCCGCCGAGTTGGCGGCGGAGAAGGGAGCGTATCCGCTCTATGATCCGGCCGTTCTCGAGCGCCCCAATCTTCGCGGTCTCGATCCCGAAGTGCGTGAGTTGATCGCTCGGCACGGGTTGCGCAACGGTTGCCTGACCTCGATCGCCCCCACCGGAACCACGTCGCTGCTGGCCGGCAACGTTTCCTCGGGCATCGAACCGGTCTTTGCCTTCTCCTACACGCGAAAGGTCCGCCAACCCGATGGCACGACCCGCGAGGAGCCGGTTGAGGATTTCGCCCTCTCGGCCTGGCGCCGGCTGAAGGGAGACGCGCCACCGCCCGAGCACGCCTTTGTCAGCGCGCAGACGTTGAAGCCCGAGCATCACCTGAGGATGCAATCGGCAGCCCAGGCTCTGATCGACAGTTCGATTTCCAAGACCGTCAATTGCCCCGAGGATATCGCCTTCGACGCCTTCTCGGATGTCTATCGCGAGGGCTATCGGATGGGCTGCAAGGGCCTGACGACCTATCGACCCAATGCCGTCACCGGCTCGGTGCTCAGTGTTGCGCCGGCCGCGCCTCCGCCTCCGATGGAAGCGCCGTTGGCTGACCGCCCCAAGGCGCTCGACGGGGCCACCTACAAGATCAAGTGGCCGCAGAGCGCACACGCCGTATACGTCACCGTCAATGACCTTGAGGAGGGCGGTGAGCGACGCCCGTTCGAGGTCTTCGTCAACTCCAAGAACATGGAGCACTACGCTTGGACACTGGGCCTGACCCGAATGATCTCGGCGGTCTTCCGTCGGGGAGGCGACGTGTCTTTCGTGGCCGAGGAGTTGAAGGCCGTCTTCGATCCTTGTGGCGGCGCCTGGCTCGACGGCCGCTACGTCCCATCGTTGCCCGCCGCCATCGGCGGGATCCTGGAGCGGCATATGGGACACGCCGACGAGGTGGCTGACCAAACCCACGCGGCGCCCGCGGGCGGGCCCGGCATCGTTCCGTCGGCCTGTCCTCACTGCGGCGCCGCCGCCCTCCTTCGGAAGGAAGGCTGCGATAGCTGTCTCGAGTGCGGCTACTCGAAATGCGGCTGAGCGCCTGGGTCGCGACGGAGGCGATGGTGCGGCTCGGCGGCCCTGTCGAGGCGTTGCTGACCCGGGCGCTTCGCCGCCTCGGTCGGGAGCGGCCGGATGTCTTCGATCGGCTGGGCGACTTCCGAACCGCGGGCTTCGTCCTTTCGCCCGACGATATGCCCGTGGCTTTCCGAATGGTTCCGGACGGCGACCGGGGCGTAATCAGCGTTGTGCGCAAGGGTCGAGCCGGCCTCGGCGCAACGACCATCTCGGCGCCGCTGTCGGTCCTGCTGTCCCTGCTGGACGGAGGAACCGACGCGGATTCCGCCTTCTTCTCGCGGCGGGTGCGGGTGGCCGGCGACACCGGAACGGCGGTCGCCTTGCACAATACGCTGGAGGCCGCCGAACTGACCCTTGCCGATGTTCTGGGCTTGCCGCGGTCGATAGCGGGGCCCGTCAACGCGGTGGTCGAATCCAGCGTGCGCCACCTCCGTTCGATCAGACGCCGGATGAGCGAGCGCTGAGATGGGGTCCATCGAACTGGTCTGCCCCGCCGGCTCCCCCAGCATGCTGCGCGCGGCGATCGAGGCCGGAGCGGACAGCGTCTACTGCGGCCTGCGGGATGACACCAATGCTCGCAACTTCCCCGGCCTGAATTTCTCGCCGCCGGAACTCAAGAAGGCGGTGGCGTGGGCGCATGGGCGCGGCGCCCGGGTCCTCGTGGCGGTCAACACGTTCGCTCGCGCCGGGCAATCCGACCGCTGGCTGGCGTCGGCCGACCAGGCGGTCGAGGCCGGGGCCGATGCGGTGATCGCCGCCGACCTGGCCGTCCTGGCCCACATGCACGCCAATCATCCCGACACCCGCCTCCACCTGTCGGTCCAGGCGGCGGCGGGCACGCCTGAAGCCATCGCCTTTCACGCCCGTGAATACGGGGTGAAGCGGGTCGTGCTGCCGCGTGTCCTGAGTGTTGAGGAGATCGTCGTCCTGCAGCGGGCGGTGGCGGTCGAAACCGAGGCCTTCGTGTTCGGCGGGCTTTGCGTCATGGCGGAGGGCCGGTGCGCTCTTTCGTCCTACGTCACCGGTCGTTCGCCCAACCTGTGCGGCGTCTGTTCGCCGCCGGAAGCCGTCGTCTTCAGCGAAAGCGGGGGCGAGCTGACGACACGTCTCGGCGGGTTCGTCCTCGACCGCTTCGACCGTGACGACACCGCCGGATATCCGACCCTGTGCAAGGGTCGCTTCGAAGCGGACGGGACCGCCGGCTATCTGTTCGAAGATCCCGTCAGCCTCAACGCCATGGGTCAGCTGGCCGGCTTGCGGCGGGCGGGCGTCAGCGCGGTGAAGGTCGAGGGCCGACAGCGCGGGAAGGCCTATGTGGCGCGCGTGGCGTCGGCCTTTCGCCAGGCCATCGACGCGCTCGATCGCGGCGAGGACGCCGAGGCCTTCCAGCACCTCCTCACGGATCTGGCCGAGGGCGGGAAAGAAACCGCCGGCGCCTATCGCAAGGCCTGGCGATGACGGTGCTTCCCCTTGAGATCGTGCTCGGGCCGCTGCTCTTCAACTGGCCGGCCGAGCGCGTCGCCGATCTCTATGCGCGCATCGCCGACGAAGCGCCGGTTGACCGCGTCTATCTTGGTGAGGTGGTTTGCGGCAAGCGCGAGCCGCTGTTGCAGCATACGCTCGCCGAGGCGGCCGACCGTCTCGAAAGGGCGGGGAAGGTCGTGGTCTGGTCGACGCTGGCGCTGCCCATGACGGCCAGGGATCGTCGCGGCGTCGCCGAAACAGCCGCCGATCCGGACCGGCTGGTCGAAATCAATGACGCCGCGGCCCTATGGTCACGCTCCGTCGGATCGTTCGTGGCCGGCCCCATGCTCAACATCTACAACGAGGCGGCGGCGCGCGAATTGATGGCGCGCGGCTGCACCCGGCTCTGCGCCAATGTCGAGCTGTCGCTGCCGGCAATCTCGGCGCTGTCGAAGGGCTGTCCCGGCCTGGAGATCGAGCTGTTCGCATTCGGCCGCCTGCCTCTGGCTCTGTCCGGGCGCTGCTATCATGCCCGGACCCACGGTCTGCATCGCGACAGTTGCCGCTATGTCTGTGACCGGGATCCCGACGGCCTGGCCGTGCGAACGCTCGGCGGCCAGGATTTCCTCGCCGTGAACGGCGTACAGACCCTGTCCCATGCCTATCAGGTCGCCAACATCGCACCTTCGAACCTGCGCGCGGCCGGCGTCACCGCCTTGCGGCTCTCGCCCCACACCGCCGACATGGTGGCCCTCGCCAAGGCCTTCCGCGCCTTCGCCGACGGCCTGCACGGCGAGTCCGACCTGCTGGCGTCCCTGGTCGGCGCCGGCGTTCCGACTCCCTTTGCCGGCGGGTACCTGCGCGGCGAGGCCGGCGTCACCGGCCTTGTCCATTGAAACTGCTGTCCGAGACCCTGGGGCCGGCCCGGGTCGAGATCGATCGGCTCGACCGGCGACTCGTGGCCCTGCTGGCCCGCCGTCAGGCCTGGGTCGAGGCCATCGCCGTGCTCAAGGGCGATCCTGCCAGGGTCTATGACGCCCAACGCGCGCGGGTGGTCCTGCGACGGGTCCGCCGCCGGGCGATCCGCACCGGTCTCAACCCGGCGATCGCCCGGGCCGTGTGGCAGGCCTTGATGGAGCGCTGCGCTGCGCACGAGACCGCCCTGCTGCAAACCATCGCTGAGCGCCGCATGACATATATCAAGGCTGGCGATCCGAGCGGGCGCTAACGGACTGTCGGGGCCGTTCGCCCCTTGCGAGTTCGCCAGTGAATCTCCAGTCCGTCCGATCCTCCCCACAGACCACCGCCGAGCGCATGCGCGCGCACACGGGGCCGGCGCTGTTCAGTTTCGGATTTCGACCATTCTTCCTGTTCGCGGCGCTGTGGGCCGCGCTGGCCGTTCCGCTCTGGATCGCGTCGCGCCAGTTCCTTGGCGGCGCGGTCCTGGGACAAGACGGCATGGCCTGGCACATCCACGAGATGCTTTTTGGCTATCTCGGCGGCGTCATGGCAGGGTTCCTGCTCACCGCCATTCCGAACTGGACCGGCCGGCTTCCGGTCACCGGCTGGCCGCTGGCGGGCCTCTTCGGCCTCTGGTCCGGGGGCCGGATATCCATGCTGGCGGCTGCGTC
>CAZRKY010000153.1:0-7951 GCA_964600375.1 uncultured Caulobacteraceae bacterium
GGACGTGGACGACCTCGAACCCCTCCTGCTCAAGGGCGCCGGCCATGCCGCACCAGGTCGAGACGGCGCCGATCGAGCCGACTCCGCTGAGCTGGCCGCCAAGGATGCGGTCGCAGGCCGAGGCGATCCAGTAGGCCGCGGAATAGGCGTACTCGCACCAGGCCCAGATCGGCTTGTCGAGGCTCCGAAGCTGGGCGACGAGCTCCGGCAGGCCGTTTGATCCCATACCGCCGGGTGATTTCAGGCGCAGCCAGACGCCCTTGACCCGATCATCGGCCGCAATGTCGGCGAAGGTGGCCGACAAGGTGTCGTAGCCGTGGATCCAGCCGCTCCACTCGCTGTAAAAACCCTGGTCGAGCAGGGGCCCGTCGATGCGAACGACGGCGACGCCGTCCACGAGGCTCCAGCCGAAGCCTTCGGCGCTGCAGGCCGGCATCCAGTGCGCCGCATAGCGGGGCGGCGAGCCATCGAGCGCGTCTGTTTCAGGTTTCGCAGCAGTGGAGGCGGTCTTTCGCCCCCCCTTCGCCCAGGCCAGCAGGGCCGACAGGCCGCCCTGCACCGGCGCGGGCGCGCCCGCCTGGCGCATCAGGGCGACGGCGTAGTCACGGGCGCCGGACTCGGTCATCAGCAGCGGCCGCCCGGACAGCCGCGCGGCCAGGAGGGCGGCGTTGGGGCCGGTGGACAGGCTGGAGCTGCTGCGGAAGGACATGGGATCAGGCTCCGGGCTTGGTGGTCGCCTGGGCCGGCGGATCATCCGGCAGGGCGTTGGCGGCGGCGACCATCTCGGCCAGGCCGGGCGGTTTCAGGCCCGCCGCGGTCCAGGCCGCGTTCTCGCGGCCGAGCGCCGGGATGTTGGTGTAGAGGTCGTTGCCCTGTTCGGCGGCGATATCCTCGCCCGTCGCGGCGCCGAGCTGCATCTGCAGCAGCGCGCCCAGGGGTTCCTTGACCGGATCCCACCAACCCCGCGCGGGGCCGATCCAGGAGCCGCGCAGCCAGGCTGCGGGCGCCTCGTACAGCGACGGTGCGCCGGCGGGCAGGTCGAACAGGCCCTGGTCCAGAGCATCCTCGGTGACCGCCAGCAGCACCGGAAACGCCACCATGGCGGCGACCCGGGCGCGGCTGGACATGATGCCGCGCCAAACCTCGATCAGGGCCATGCGGGCCGAGGCGTAGTTCACGTTCGACCAGTCACCGGACATCTGCTCGTAGGTGATGCCGAGGCCGGACGCGATGGAGCGCAGGAAGACGGTCGTGAAGCCTTCGAAGTCGGCGGTTTCCCGCGGCGAGGTCAGGAACTTCAGCTCGTCGCCGGGGAAGAGATGCTGGATCCGGGCGCCGCCCAGGAGCGGATTGGCGGTGTCGTAGAAGCCGGCGCGCAGGGTCTGGTAGTCAGCGGTCGCCGACTCCATCAGGTTCTGCTGGGCCAGGGCGGGGTCGAAGCTCGAGGTGATGGTCGCCGCGAACAGGGCGTTGATCACCGCGTTGGCCAGTTCGTTCTCGGCCAGACGAGCCATTTGCTTGAAGCGGGCGAGGCCGGCGATCAGCTTGGAGACGCCGCGGCTCTGGCCCGGGCGCTTCTTCTCGTAGAGGTGCAGGACCTGGGGGCGCCCCCAGGGCTGGCGCCAGTCGACGCGCTCCCAGGTCATGGCGCCGCGAGAGACGCCCATGGTCAGGTCGGCCGGGTGGGCATTGCGGATGTGGGCGGCGACCGGCGCGCCCCAGCGCGGATCCTTCTCGACGCCGCCGCGCAGGACATCGCTGTCAGGCGCGCCGTTCGGGTTGGACAGCCGGTCGGAGTCGATGACCTGCAGCGCGGTACGAAAGCCCCAGCCGGGCTGCTCTTTCCAGCGAAGGATGGAGAGCCCGTCACCGGTCACCTCCTGCTCCATGGTCTGCATGTGGAGTTGCAGGGAGAAGTTCAACTGCTCCTCGGCGTCGCCACGGAACAGGGGGTCCTCGGCCCAGATTCGGAAATTGCTTTCGATCAGCCGGCCCATCTCGGCGGCCTGGTCGTCGCTGATGCCCAACACCATCGCGTCGGGCTTGATCGATGGGCGCCAGCTGGCGCCGATGACCATGTCGAGCTTGGAATCGACGCCGCCCTGGGCCCACGGCTCCTGGGCCAGCAGTTCGCGGGTGCGGGCGACGGCCTTGTCGCGGTCCCACAGCCATGCGGCGTCGGCGCTGCGCAGCGACGGGTTCCAGCCGGACAGGGCCTGGTTGCGGCCGGTGTCGGCGCGGTAGCCCATTTCGGAGCCCACGGGGATACGCTCCGACGACGCCGAGAGCTGGCGGATGGCGGCGCCGAGGCCGGCCGGCAAGGCGCCGCCGTTCGGCCCGAGGATGGGGCTGGACTTGAGGGCGGGGGCCGACACTAGCGGAACACCGGGATGATGGCGCCGCCGCGGCGGGCGCCGCCGTTCAGGTTGGCGATGACCATGGTGCACTCGCGGATGGCGCGCTGCAGGTCGGCCAGCGAGGAAGCCTCTGCGTGGTAGGTTACGCCGCCGCCGTCATAGCTGACCTGGCGGACGCGACCGCCGGTCAGGGCCTTTTCCTCAGCGGCTTCGAGGGCCGCGAGGCGCGCCGTCGCCAGTTCGAGGTCGTCGCGCCAGCTGGCCATCAGATCTCTCCGCGGTTGCGGCGCGCCAGGCGCATCAGGGGATGGTCAGGGTCGATCGTGGCCGCCGGCGGTTCAGCGGGGCCGCGCGCAGGGTCTTCCGGGCGGACGGGCAGGCGAGCGGCGCTCGCATCGCCGGGCGCGGAGGCGGCGCCAGTCATCAGAGCTTCCAGCGGTCCGGCGGCGGCGATCTCGAGCGGATCGCGGCGGCGGTTCTTCTCCAGGATGTCCCACAGGTTGGCCTGCGGGACGAAGCTGGCGCCCATGGCCATGGCTAGAACGCACAGGTCGAGCTGCTCGTTCGGCGCGCCCTTGGGTGACCTGTGCCATTCCTCTTCCTTGCGCGCCTTCTCCTTGCCCTTGGCGGGAGCCGGCGGCAGCAGGACTTCGGCCGTGATCTGGGCGAAGTCCACTTCGGTCGCTGTCGCCTCAAGGACGACGGATCCGGGCAGCGGCAGCCCCGGGATCTCCGGCCTGTAGTCCTCGGCCAGCATCTGCACGGTCTGGCTGAGCCCGAAGTAGACGTCCTTCTTCAGGGCGTGGGTGCCGACCAGGTAGAGCTGGGTCTCGGCGACGATGCGGCCGCCGATCCTGGCCTTTCGCTTGGTGCCTAGGCTAATGGGCAGGGCGCCACGGTCGTTGGGCTTCCCCTTCATCGCCATGACGTTGGGGCGGCCAGAGCACCAGATGTAGGCCTGGTTGGTGTGGTGGCCGCCGGTGTCGACGCCGATGCGGTCGTAGCCTATCGGCTTGCAGTAGGTCCCTTCCCATTGCCGGGTGGTGAGTTGGCTCAACTCCTGCCAGCCAGCCTGGCTGACCGGCGGGATCGGGATGACGCCGCGGTCGATACGGGCCCAGCGGTTGCCGGGACCCTGCGCCCAGGTGGCGTGCTCGAATCGGTCGCCCTGCAGGTCGACCGCGAGATAGACCGCGTAGGCCCAGTCAGGCATCCGGCCAGGCGTGACGCCGGCGTGGGCGGCCGCCGTCTTGCGGCCTTCATAGAGGGTGGCGACGCTAGGACGCTCGTGGCTCGCCTCGAAGGGCAGGCCCAGGGTCTGCTGGCTGAAGGTGGCCAGGTCAGCCGGATCGCCCGACTTGTTGGCCTCATCCCAGTCGGTGAAGACGCGACGCCAGGTCGAGAACGGCGAGTATCCCTGCCAGATACCATCGGCGCTGGGGTCGCGGCCCTCCAGGTCGCGGAACCGCCAGCGGTCCAGCTCTTCAGCCGGGAAGCAATCGGGCGGGGCCGGGTTGTCAGGGTTCTCGGAGGTAAAGCACGGTATCCAGCCCCAGTAGGGCGGGCCGTCCTGCCACGCCGCCAGGTTCATAGCGTTCTTGTGCTCGTGGCCGATCAGCACGCCGCAGGCCTGGCAGATGAAGTAGGGGCGCCCGGCGTCACGGGTCATGTTCTCCCACTTCAGCACCTGGCGGGCACCGCAGTCGGGGCACGGCACGTAGTAGCGATGCAGGGTGCGGCTCTCGACCTCCTCGGTGACGACGCAGTCGCCCACCGTCTTGGGCGTGCCGGCTCCGACTTCCTTGGCGTCGTCGCCCCAGGCCAAATTTCGTGCCCTCGCCTGACGCACCGTGGGGCCGCGGCCGCCGACGTCGCGCGGGTAGGAGCTGGGCTCCTCGTAGCAGATGAAGCCGATGTCGGACTGTTGCAGCTGGCCTTCGGAGGCGCCGTTTATGATCTTCAGGAAGCCGCCGCGAAAGCGCTTGTGGAAGACCGTCGAGCCCTCGCCGGAGCGGGAGGTGACCGGCTTGACCTTGATCGAGACATCCTTTGACGCCTTCAGCGCCGGAGTGAAGACCTCCTTCTCGAAGTCGCGCTGCTTCTGGTCGGACGGGCAGACCACCATGATCGACCGCGGCGCGGTGTCGATGCAGTGGAAGATGGCGTTGAGCGGTACCTGCGTCTTGCCGGTCTTCGCGCCCCAGCGCATCCAGAACGTCGCGGCGGGATGGTCGACGCCCGCCACCAGCATCGGCCAGTACATGTAGGGCGCGCGCAGGCTGTCCCACTTGCCGGTGATGCGGGCGCCGGACTCGTCGGGGATCTCGCGCTTGGCGTCGGCCCAGGCGGGGACTTCCAACGCGGGCGGCGGCTCGGCCGAGGCGGCGAGCGCCGAGAACACCACGGAGAAGCCCAGCGCCAGGCCGGGGAACTTGGGGGCGACCATCATGTTGGGCGCGTCAGGCCTGGGCGGCCGATGCAGAGGCGGCCGTGTCGGCGGCGCGGGCGCGCTGGCGCACGGCCAGGGCGGTCAGTTCGGCGAGCCGCGCTCGCGCTGCGCCTTCCGGCTCGCGGGCGGCGGCAATGAGGCGGACCATGCCGGCGGCGAAGCGGGACTGGCCGATGCGGGCGTAGCGTTTGAGCCCCGCGCGCAGCTGGCGCACCTGCTCTGGCGGAAGGCGAAGTTCGGCGGCCAGCAGTTCGGCCTGGTCGTGCAGCTCGGCGGCGAAGGCGGAGCGCAGCTCGGCGATGGCGTCAGCCATGCCGGCATCGACCTCGGCGGTCAGGGTCAGCTCGCCGAGCGCGAGGGCTTCCTCGCGCAGGGTCTGGCGAAGCTGCGCGGCTTTCAGTTCGCGCGCGGGGTCATCCCGCGCGGGGATCTGGGCGACAGGGGCCGGGATCGGCGACTGGGCGCGCTCGACCAGGTCGGCGCCGCCCGACGCCAGGGGGTGACCGCTCATGATCTCGCGGGTGTAGTTGGCCGCGCGGTGCTTTTGGACGGCCTCGTAGTTGACCAGGACCTCGCGGCCCTGCTTGCCCAGCTTCAGCCCGTGCGTGTCGCAGTAGCGCGACAGCGCCGAGCGCTCGATCTTGTCGCCATTGGCCGAGAGCAGCTCCGCGCACCGGGCGACGGACACGTTGCCGTGCATGCCGTGCGCCTCCCGTGCAGCCGAAGACCCCGACCCGTGCGCCTTTGCACGAACGTCAGACTAGAAAACGAAATTGCCCAAGAACCTGCCGTATACGTTTTGGGCCGGGAAGGACCCGCGGTCCCTCGACAGGGCATGAAGAAACCCGCCTGGCGGCGCCGGACGGGCTTCAGACGCTTCTCGAGCGGTGACGCAGGTGTGCCTTTGATGGCCCCGCGTGTCAAGAGTCCCCGAAGTAGGCCACCTGGATGCCGCCGCGGGCCGGGGTGAGCAGGGCGTGGACGACGGCGAGGACTTCGCCCAGGCGCTTGGCCGCAGCCGAGCGGGCCCTCGCTCCGTCGCCGGCGAACTGGCGCATGGTCTGGCCTTCCCCGGCGACCGCGACCAGGACAGCGACGTGCCCCGCCGTCATGCCTTCCGTCCTGGCGATCTTGGCGTGCATCTCGGTCAGCGCGCGCTGGCGCTTCCCGCTCGCGGCCGCGGCGATATCAGCCCGGTTGATGCCGCCGCCCCTCGCCATGCCGATCGCCTCCAACGGCGAGCGGAAGGCCCAGGCCTGCGCCCGGAACAGATCCCGATAGCCCATGCCCGCCGCCTTCAGGTCCGGCGCCAGCTTCATGGCCTCCAGTCCGTCCACCCCCGACAGCCGCTTCACCTCGGCGCCGCGCATCTTCACCGCCTCGACCGGCGCGCCCATGCGCAGGCTCTCCAGCCCAGCCCGCTCGGCGACCCCGGCGTTGACCTCGCCCCGCTCGATGGCCTCGGCGTGGCCGGCCACCACCTCGACGTCCAGCTGGGCGGCCGTGGTGCGGAACAGGCGAGCCTCGGCGCGCAAGGCCAGCGCCCGCTGGGCCAGCCGCCGCCCCTCGTAGATCTGGCCGGCCTTGATCAGCGCCGCCGCCTCGGCCGTTACGGCCTTCGCCTCGGCCGCCACCGTCGCGGCCTGCACCTTCAGCGCCTCGGCGCGGCGATGCTTGCCGTCCAGCCGGCCGGAGAGATGCACCCCGTCGACCATCTGCGTCGCCGAGACCACGGCCCGGCCCTTGCTGCGCTTGCGGTTAGCCTTGCCCATGGAACGCTCCCTGCTCGACCGTTCCGCCGGCGTTCCGGCCAGCGTTCCAATCTATTTCTTTGAAACTGTTATAGAAAAAGAGACGCGGAACGCCCGGAACGGACGGAACGCACCTGTGGCGTCGTGTGTGCCCGCCTGCGCGCCCCCGCATGTGTGGCGGCCGGACCGTTCCGACCGTTCCGACCGTTCCGCCCCGCGAATTATCCATCGGAATCAATCCCGAAGGCCGGAACGGTGCGCGGAACGCCCGCCGCCCCGACCGTTCCGCCCTCGCCCGGCAACGGCCGCGCCGACGACTGGACGGCCTTGGAAAACCAGGGGGCCAGGGGGATGGCCAGCGAGCGCAGCTGCGCCCCCGGCCCGAACCGCAACGGCTCGACCTTCTCCTGGACATGCTCGGGCCCGAGATCCTCGAGGTACGAGAAGGTCCGCCGCCAGTCCCCGTAATCGGTCCCGCGCGTCAGCGCCTTCATCCCCGGATGCCCGTTGGCCACCAGCAGCCAGTCGCCGTCGAGATGCCGCCGCTTGTCCTTGGGCCCGATTGTCAGCCCCCGCATCAGCCGCATGCCGTGGCCGGCCAGCACCCTGGGCCACTCCTGGTGCTCCGGGTTGTCCAGCATCCGGTCGATCAGCTCGCCGATCTTCAGGAAGCGGTCGTTGTAGTGCTGGCCCGAGTTGGCGTTCAGCACATGCATCAGCAGGTCCTGGCCGTCGTTGGCCACGTGCTCGGTCTCGACCCTCTGCTCCAGCAGGGGCCGGAACCGCACCAGTTCGGCCTCGACTTCATCGGGGGTCAGGGGGTGGTCGTAGAGCAGCAGCCGCCGCCCCGCCGCCAGCATCGCCACCAGGTCGCCGGTGCGCGGCTCGTGGCCCAGTTTCGACATCCCGATCTTGATCGCCTCGACGTCGGCCAGGTAGCGCTGCGCCCCCTGCACCGCCCGCCCCAGCAGCCCCGGCGCCATGGCCCGCGCCTTCTCGATGGCCGCGGCGATCTCGCCGTCCGGCCGGGGCGTGAACCCGCCCTCCTCGCGCAGGGTCAAGAGCTTGATCTCGGCGAAGCGCGACGCATCGGCGGGGTTCAGCCTGGGCGGCTTCGTCGCGCCCAGCAGGGCCGACCCCCGCGCCGTCTGGGTCTTCTGCGACCCGTCGACGGATCCCATCTTGCGGTTGCCGCCCTCGTCCGTGGCCATCGGCCTCAGCACCTCCAGCGCCCGGTCGATCAGCGACGGTCCCTCGAAGGCCTGTTTGTTCTCCGCCTCGTCGATGATCACCGACCGCGCCCGCGCGCCGCCGCGCGCAGGAAGATGAAGTCATGCGCCATCGGCTCGGCGCCGAGCACGACGCGCACGATGCTCCGGATTGCGGCGCCGTGG
>CAZRKY010000154.1:0-7865 GCA_964600375.1 uncultured Caulobacteraceae bacterium
GCGCCTCCATGGAGCGGTCCGACGAGGCCAGCCCCGATTCGCGTTCGGTCGAGGACACCTCGGGCCTGGCCGAGCAGGACCTGGAGGCCCGCGACGCCGACGACGGCGCCGACATGGCCGACGGCCAGCTGCCCAACCGTCCCGACTCGTCAGGGCCGGGCGGGGCGGACGCCTACAAGGTCTACACCCGCGAGTTTGACGAGGTGGTCGACGCCGACGACCTCTGTGATCCCGAGGAGTTGGAGCGGCTGCGGGTCTATCTGGACCAGCAGCTGGCGAGCCTTTCCAGCGTGGTCTCGCGGCTGGCGAACCGGCTTCAGCGGCGGCTGATGGCCAAGCAGTCGCGCTCGTGGATGTTCGACCTGGAGGAGGGCGTGCTGGACACCGCGCGCCTGACCCGCGTCATCACCGACCCGACCTCGCCGCTGTCCTTCAAGGAAGAGCAGGACACTGAGTTCCGCGACACGGTGGTGACCCTGCTGCTGGACAATTCGGGTTCGATGCGCGGGCGGCCGATCATGGTCGCGGCGGTCTGCGCCGACGTGCTGGCGCGCACGCTGGAGCGGTGCGGCGTGAAGGTCGAGATCCTGGGGTTCACCACGCGGGCGTGGAAGGGCGGGCAGTCGCGCGACAAGTGGATCAAGGACGGCAAACCCTTGCAGCCCGGGCGTCTGAACGACCTGCGCCACATCGTCTACAAGGCCGCCGACGCCCCCTGGCGGCGCGCCCGGCGCAACCTCGGCCTGATGATGCGCGAGGGCCTGCTGAAGGAGAACATCGACGGCGAGGCCCTGCTGTGGGCGCACGGCCGGCTGATGGCGCGGCCCGAGCAGCGGCGGATCATGATGGTGATTTCCGACGGCGCGCCGGTGGACGATTCGACCCTGTCGGTGAACTCGGGCCACTATCTGGAACGCCATCTGCGCCAGGTGATCGCCGAGATCGAGGGGCCGTCGCCGGTCGAGCTGCTGGCCATCGGCATCGGCCACGACGTGACCCGCTGGTACAGGAAGGCCCTGACCATCGTCGACGTCGAACAGCTGGGCGGGGCGATGGTCGAGAAGCTGGCCGAGCTGTTCGACGAGAAGCCGAAGAACGAGCAGCGGAGCCAGCGCCGGGCCGCCTAGGTCGATTTACGACCGATTCTGTCATGTTTCACGTGAAACAGCGTGCAATTTCAATGACATGTTCCATCGGAACAGGCCGTCGAGACGGTTGCGGAGCAGGCTTTGGCAGGCCAGCAGCAGGGCAGGAACAGGGCTGCGTTTTGCGAGCAGGCAAAGAAAAAGGCCGGCGTTTCCGCCGGCCTTCGTAGAGCCCTTTAGCCCCTGCGGCTTACGCCGCCGGTTGGGTGGCGGCCAGCTTGGCCTTGACCTGGCGCTTGATGCGCTGGGCGCGGACCGAAAGCTTCTCGTCCTTGGCCTTGACCAGGAACGGGTCGAGCCCGCCCTTGTAGTCCAGCGTCCGCAGGGCGGCGTTGGAGATCTTCAGGCGGAACGATTGGCCGAGCGCGTCGGACGCAAGCGAGATCTCACGGAGCGACGGCAGAAACCGGCGCTTCGTCTTCACGTTCGAGTGGCTCACATTGTTGCCGACCATGGGGCCGATACCGGTGAGTTCGCAGCGGCGAGACATCTTGCGGAACCTTCAGCGTAAAACGAATGCGCGCAGAAGATCGCTCTTCCGCGCGGGAGGGGCGATATAGTCCGAACCCGCCTGCGGCGTCAAGGCGAACCGGGCTCAGTCCTTTGGTCGCATCCAGGCCATGATCAGATAGGGCGCGATCACCAGGCAGAGCAGGATCGAAATGGCCAGCGTCGGGGTGAACTGGCCAGTCTGCATGGCCTGCCGGCCCCAGACCGCCACAGCCAGCAGATTCACGCCCAGCGCAATGGACATGAGGATGATGGAGAGGGTGCGGCCGAGTTTCACCCGCCGCTAGATGCCATGCCCCGGCGCGCACGGAAACGGGGAACGCCCTTGAACCGCCCAAAACGATCGCTTTCATGCTGCGTTCAAGTGGCCAAGCTAGAACGGCCGCGTGGGCGCCCGGCGCCTGAACGAACGACTGCCAGAATCGAGAGACCCGAAATGAGCCCCATCTTCCGCATCAGCCTGGCCGCCGCCGCCGGCGCGGCGCTGCTGTCGGCCCCGGCCGAGGCCCAGGCGCCGGGCAAGTTCCGCATGAACCTCGCCTATGAAGGCAAGCTGATCGTCAAGGTGCTGGACGTCTCGATCACCCAGCAGGCCGACGACAACGGCTATACGACGACTGCCCACCTCACCAGCTACGGGGTGCTGTCGGCGTTCAAGAAGATCAACCAGACGGCCACGGCCCGCGGCGGCATCGACCGCGGCCTTGCCCGGCCCTCGACCTTCAGCCATCGCAACCTGGCCAACAAGAAGGGCCGCAAGATCGACGTGCGCTGGTCCGGCGGCGCGGTGACCACCGTGGCCACCCCGGCCTATCACAACCTCGGTTCACCCCCTGCCACCGCGGCCCAGAAGGCCGAAGCGGTCGATCCGGTCACCGGCCTGATGCGCCTGGCCCTATCCG
The DNA here is from genome assembly GCA_964600375.1 of uncultured Caulobacteraceae bacterium. Taxonomy (GTDB): domain Bacteria; phylum Pseudomonadota; class Alphaproteobacteria; order Caulobacterales; family Caulobacteraceae; genus JAEZEZ01. Next base: position 2,558 of record CAZRKY010000154.1, read on the forward strand.
ACAGCCAGTCCCAGCTCTGCACGGGCACGCTCAAGTTCTTCGACGGCAAGCAACGCTACGACCTGGCGTTTTCGGGCCGCTCGACGGTGCAGCCCAGCGCCCGCGAGCGCCGTCTGGGGCTGATCTCCCCGGTGCGCTGCACGGTCACCTTCCGCGAAGTGGCGGGCTTCAAGCCCAAGCCGCCGTCGGAACGGAACCAGGGCCTGAAGAAGCCGATCTCGATCACCTTCGCCCAGGCCGGCGCGGGCGGTCCCTGGGTGCTGTCATCGCTGACCGGCCAGACGCCGCTGGGCGCCGCGACCATTGAATTGACGCGCGTCACCCGCTCGGGCGAGACTCCCGAGAACTAGGGGCCATCCAGGCGCCCGGCTTCCACTCGGAGGCCGGGCGCGGCCTCGGGCGACGGGGGTGGGCGCATGCCTTTGTGGACCGGCTGGGGCGCGATGGTCCCTTTGACCGTAATCGTCAGCCAGAGCATCTTCTTCCTGCCGATGATGCTGATGGGCTATCCCGCCAGCATGGCCTGGGTGGCGATCCTCGCCGCCGCGGCGGTCAGCGGCCCGGCGATCCTGTGGCTGTGCGCGAAGGCCGACGCGATGCCGGGCGGGACCGGCGCGGGCACCTTCCTCTTTCTCAAGACCCGCCGCTGGGCCTTCATCACTCCGCCGATGATGGCGCTTATGGCGCTGGGCAGCACGGCCCCCGGCGGGCTCGCGTCCTAGGCGGGAGCCCGCACACTTGCGCCGCTCCAGCGGAATGCCGCGCAAGCTTTGCCGTTGAGGCTAGACTGACCGTCCGTCCAACAGTGGATTCGGGCTTGGGGAGGCTGTCATGATCGTCTGGCGCGGGTGGGGATTCCTGGTCATGCCGGTGGCTTTCGCCGCCTGGTGCATCGGGTCGCTGACCGGTCTGGTGGCCGGCTCCTCGCCCGGCACCGGCATGGCCATCGGCTCGGCGGTGACCGGCATTCTCGGCGGCATCGGCTGCTACTTCTTGGCCCGCTGGCTGGAGGGCAAGCCTCATACGGTGGTCGATCCCTCGACGGGGCAGCCGGTCACCGTGGCCGGGGACGGCGGCGCCTTCATGTTCCTGCGGGTGCGCTACTGGGCCTGGGTGCTGCCGGCGGTGGGGCTGCTGCTGGCGATCGCCTACTGGTTCGATCCGCCGCGATAGGAAGGGGGAACAGGGTGCGCGTGGCGGCGCTGAACCGGGGTGGCGCCTATTGCACCGGCGCGCGGCTGGTGGCGGCGCAGACCCGGGTCAGCACTCGTCCGTAGAGCGACGCAGGCTGCGGCGTCGTCCAGGCGGCGTTGGCGTTGGACGCGGTGTAGGACTGGCCGGTCAGATTGTTCTTTTCGTAGATGTCCATGGCGATGACCCGCTGGCGCTTGCCGGCGCAGTCGAAGACCCGGGTCTGCAGGTTCGAGCGCGTGGTCTTGCCGCTGATCTGCAGCGCCACGTAGTACTCGTGGCGCACATTGGCCTGCAGGAAGCCGTCGGCCCGTTGGGCCACACCCTCCGGACTGCCCAGGGCCACCGCCTGGCGGTCGGCCGCCAGCACCGCCCAGCCCTCGAACTTGATGTGGTCGTGCAGCCACTTCGACACCCCGGCATTGTCGAGGCTGGTCGGCAGGGGCAGGTCGCCCGGGGTGGTCGGCGGCGGCCAGGGCGGCGGTGCGGCGGGCGCGGCGGGCGCGGTCTGGGCGGTGGCTGCGCCCACGACGGCCAGCGTCGCTGCGGCGAGCAGCGACAGGGTGCTGAGCAGGGCGGTCGAACCAGGCTTCATTGAGGGCTTCCGCAGGCAGGCCAAGCTTGGCGCGGCGGCGCCGGGCGGGCAAGGGCGGACACCCTGGGCGTGTGGGCGGTCGCGGGGCCTAGGCGGGCAGGCGGCGGTAGGTGGCTTCCATGCGGCCGATGTGGATCAGGCCGAAGAAGGCGGTGGTGGTGGTCACGGCCTTCACCTCGTCCGGCGAGATCATTCGGTAAAGGGTCGAGACCTTCATCATGCGCCGGCCCAGGTGCGGGCGGCCCTGGACCCTGAGTTCCCAGAGGAACGCGTCGCCGATCTGGCGTCCCAGGGCGACCGCCCCGGTCTCGGCGTCGACGGCGCGATAGTCCGAGCCGCGGGTGGAGAGGATCTTCCAGGCGGTCTTGTGGGTGTAGCCGTTGTCGAAGGCCCAGTTCTGGATGATCTCGCCTTCGCGCGCCTTGGCCCGACCGGCGCCGCACACGGTGAAGCCGGCCACCCGGCGCCCCTTGGCGCTGAACATCTCGCCCCAACCCTCCCAGGGCCGGTTGAAGAACAGGTGCGGCCGAAAGATTGTGGGGCCCTCGTGGTCGCGCGTCGGCTGCGTCGGGAATGTTGCGGTCATCGCCATTTCTGATGGCTAGCCGCCCATCCGCTAACCATAGGTGAACGTGATGGTCCGCGAGATCCCGATGGCCTCGAGAAACGCCGGATCGTGGCTGACCACCATCAGCGCGCCGCGATAACCCTTCAACGAAGCCTCCAGCCGCTCGATCGCATCCAGGTCCAGGTGGTTGGTCGGCTCGTCCAGGATGAGCAGGTCCGGCGGCGGGCCGGCGAAGACGCAGGCCAGGCCCGCGCGCAGGCGTTCGCCGCCGCTCAGCGTGCCGGCGCGTTGCCGCGCCGCCGCGTTGCGGAAGGCGAACCGGGCGAGGACCGCGTGCGCCGCGTTGTCGGACAGGCCGGGGTTCAGGCGGCGCAGGTTGTCGAGAATGGAATCCAGCGGGTCGAGCAGGCTGACGTGCTGGTCCAGCCGCGCGATGCGGTCGGTGGCGCGCCGCACTCCACCGGCGGTCGGCGCGATCTCGCCGGCGGCCAGGCGCAGCAGCGTCGACTTGCCCGAGCCGTTGGGGCCGGAGACGGCGATGCGCTCGGGCCCGCGCACCTCAAGGCTCAGCGGCCCGAAGAGCCGCCGGCCGCCAAGGCGCATTTCGACGTCGCTGAGCGCCAGCAGCAGGCGCCCGGACCCCAGGTCGGGCGAGGGCAGGTCGATGTGCAGCGGAGTGAGGACCTCGACCTTCGCCCGCGCCTCCGACAGGGCTTCGGCGCGGTCGCCGACCAGCCGTTCGGCCAGCAGGGTTTCGCGTCCGGCGCTTTCCTCGGCGCGCCGTTTCTGGGCGCCCAGCAGGATCTTCGGCGCGCTGCCTGACGCCGCATAGGCGCGGCCGGCCTTGTCGCGGCGGGCCTTCTTCTCGCTGGCCTTCTGAACGGCGCGCTCGGTGGATTTCAAGGCGTCGGCGGCGCGGTCCAGTTCGGCCTCGGCGCGGGCGCGGGCGGCGTCGCGCGCGGCGGCGAAGTCCGACCAGCCGCCGCCGAAGACGGTGACCCCCACCGGCGTCAACTCGACGATGCGGTCGACGCGCTCCAGCAGGGCGCGGTCATGGCTGGCGACGATGATCCCGCCCTTCCAGCGTTCCAGAAGTTCGGCCACCGCCGCGCGCCCGTCGGCGTCGAGGTTGTTGGTCGGCTCGTCCAGCAGCAGCACGTCGGGCGCTTCGACCAGCAGCCGCGCGATGGCCACCCGCGTGCGCTCGCCGCCGCTGAGCGTCGCCAGCCGCCGGTCCATCGCGAGCTCCGGCAGGCCCACCTCGGCCAGCGCCTCGCCCAGCCGCAACTCCAGCGTCCAGTCCGCCTCGGCCGCGTCGTCGAGCGAGCCGGAGCCCGCCTCCAGCCGGCGCAGGCGCGCCAGCCCGTCCGCCACGCCCATCGCCTGGGCGACCGTCAGGCCCTCGTCGAAGGCCTGGGCCAGCATGCCGAACGCCCCCCGCCGCTGGACCGCGCCCGCGGCGGGTTCGACGTCGCCGGCGATGAGCCGCAGCAGGGTGGACTTCCCACACCCATTCCGCCCGACCAGCCCCGTCCGCTCCCGCCCGAAGGCGAGCGTCAGCCCGTCAAACAGCCGCCGCCCGTCAGGCGCGGCGAGGGATACGGAATCGAGGGTGAGAAACGCGGACATGGAGAGCCTTGCAGATGGACGGGGAGCGCGGGGCGGTGAGCGTCGCGATGTCCATTGGGGGCTCCATGGGTTGGGGGTGGGAGGAGCAAGTTAAGAAGCCGCCCCGTCAACCGCAAGGCGGAGCGCGAAGCGCGACCCTTCCCTCTTCAGAGGGAAGGAGGTCCCAGCGTGCCGGAGCGGCGGCAGCCGCGCAGGCCAACGCTGGAGGATGAGTGGATCGCGGACGCAGTCCGCGTCCCCGACCCGCCGACCTTAGGGCAGGGTGTGGCCCGCCGGCTCCCGCCCCAGCGCCGTCATGATTGCGGGTCCGACACCGTCCGCGTTCTTCAGCACGTCCCGGTTCCAGAACCGCAACACCCGATAGCCCTGTCCGCGAAGCCAGGCGTCCCGCTGCGCGTCATAGCCGCTGCCGTTGTGTTGCCCGCCGTCGACCTCGATGACCAGCCGATGGGCGGGGCAGAGGAAATCCACGATGTAGGGACCGATGCGATGCTGGCGGCGGAAGGTGACCCCGAAGCGATCATGGCCAACCAGGCGCCACAGAACCCGCTCCGCCGGGGTGGGGGCATTGCGCATGGCGCGGGCGCGTTCGAGCTGGATCCTGCGATCAGCCATGGCGGAACATAAGCAGAACACTTGCCGGCGGTAAAGGGAGCGCGGACCGTGTCCGCGTTTCACTCATCCTCCAGCGTGGGCCTGCGCCTGCGGCTCCGGCACGCTGGGACCTCCTTCCCTCTGAAGAGGGAAGGATGGCGATTAGGCCACCTTCACCCGCGCCGCGCTCTCGGGCAGGTCTTCCCCGAACGCCCGCTGGTAGAACTCCGCCACCGTGGCCCGTTCCAGTTCGTCGCACTTGTTCAGGAAGGTCAGGCGGAACGCCAGCGCCACGTCGCCGTTGAAGATCGTCGCGTTCTGGGCCCAGGTCATGACCGTTCTCGGGCTCATGACCGTGGAAATGTCGCCGTTCATGAAGGCGTTTCTCGTCATGTCGGCGACGCGGACCATGGCGGCGACGGTGCGCTTGCCCTCCGGCGTCTGCCACTCCGGCGCCTTGGCCAGCACGATCTCCTGCTCCACGTCGTGGGCCAGGTAGTTCAGCGTGGTGACAATGTTCCAGCGGTCCATCTGACCTTGGTTGATCTGCTGGGTGCCGTGGTAGAGGCCGCTCGTGTCGCCAAGCCCAATCGTGTTGGTCGTGCTGAACAGGCGGAACCACGGGTTGGCGCGGATCACCCGGTTCTGGTCCAGCAGGGTCAGCTTGCCGTGTTGCTCCAGCACGCGCTGGATCACGAACATCACGTCCGGGCGGCCGGCGTCGTATTCGT
>CAZRKY010000155.1:0-7823 GCA_964600375.1 uncultured Caulobacteraceae bacterium
GCGAGGCTGTCGAGCGAGGTGGTGGCCGGCGCTTCCGCAGCGCCCGGCTGGGCGGCGGCGTCCGCGGCGGGCGGCGGCGCGGCGGGCGCGAGCGCGCTGGGATCCACCCGGCCCGGGGTGACTTCGTCCAGCAGCGAGCCGGCGTTGCGCTGAACATTGCCCAGGATGGTCAGGCTCATCGAAACGATGATGAAGATCGTCGCCAGCACCCACGTCGTCTTGGTCAGCAGGTTGCCTGCGCCGCGCGCGGTCATGAATCCGCCGGTGCCGCCCCCACCCATGCCAAGCGCGCCCCCTTCGGAGCGCTGCAGGAGGATGACGGCGACCATGCCTATGCAGACGATGATCTGGACAACGAGAAGCAGATTGAGAAGCAGCATGACGTCCGGCAAGTGGGCGCCCAAGCGGCGCGGATCAAGCGGGTGGCTCTACCAGAGGCGCTTGGCGAAGGCCAGAGGCGGCCGAAATCGGCCTAGGCGGCGCGAATGATGCCGAGGAAATCAGCGGCCTTCAGCGACGCCCCGCCGACCAGCGCCCCGCCCACGTCCTTGATGGCGAGAATTTCCGCGGCGTTGCCGGGCTTGACCGAGCCGCCATAGAGGATGGCGACACCCGAAGAAGCCGCGCCGAACCGCGCGGTCAGGGTCTCGCGGATCGCCTGGTGGACCTCCCCGATTTCCGCCAGCGAGGGCGTCAGGCCCGATCCGATCGCCCACACGGGCTCATAGGCGATCGAGAAGGCCTTGCCGTGCAGGTCGTCCGGAAGCGATCCCGTGACCTGGGACTGGACCACCTCGACCGCCCGCCCGGCCCGACGCTCTTCAAGGGTCTCGCCGACGCAGACGATGGGTTCGAGTCCGGCGCGAAGAGCGGCGGCGACCTTCGCGCAGACCGTCGCATCCGACTCCGCATAGCCCGCTCGGCGTTCGGAGTGCCCGAGGATAACCAGGGTCGCGCCGGCGTCGGCGATCATCTCGGCGGCGACATCGCCGGTGAAGGCGCCGGACTGCTCGGCGCGGCAATCCTGAGCTCCGATCTCCACCGTTGATCCGGAAGCCGCCCGGACGGCGCGTTCGACCAGGGTGGCGGGCGGGCAAATGGCCACCCGGGCGCGCGCAGGCTCCGCCGCCAGCGCCTCGGCGAGCGCCGTCAGCTCGCCCAGCGAGGCGGCGAGACCGTTCATCTTCCAGTTGCCGGCGATCAGGGGGGTGGGTTTGGTGCTCATGAGGCCGGTGTTTAGGCGAGCCGCTCCCATTCGCCAAGGCTGCGCCCCACCCTCAGGTCGCTTGCCGGAAAGCCCAAGCCTCCACTATACCGCTGCCCTGAACCCTGCGGTCGCTAGACGCTTCCGCCGACCGCCCAGGAAAGTCGCCGTCCGGCCATGATCACCCTCTTCCGCCAATTCTCGCAGTCGATCTTCGCCAAGATCATCTTCGGCCTCCTGATCGTCGCCATGGGCGCCTTCGGGGCGCAGCAGGCCTTCAAGGCCGACCTGTCATCGGCCGTCATCGTCGCGGGCGATCGCGAGACCAGCGCCGTCGACTTCAAGCGCATCTTCGACAACGCCCGCAAACAGGAAGAAGCCCGCGCCCAGCGACCGATCTCGGCCGAGGACATGATCCGCGCCAACTTCCACCGCCGGATCGCCAATCAGCTGGCCGAGCAGAACTCGGTCCTCTCCTGGCTGGACAGCATCCGCATCACGGCGGGCGACACCCTGATCACCGACGCCATGCGCCGCGAGCAGGCCTTCCTGAACCCGGTGACCGGCGCCTTTGACAAGAACCAGTTCCTGCAGGCGCTGCAGCGCGCCGGGATGCGCGAGGAAGAGTACCAGCGCGAAACCCGGGACCAGCTGGCCACCATGCACTTCGGCTCGGGCATGGCGATGGGCCTGCGCGCGCCACGGATCTACGGCGCCCTGCAGGCGGCCTACGCCCTTGAGCGTCGCGACATTTCGGTCTTCGCCGTCACGCCGCAGATGGCCGGGATCCCGGCTCCGCCGACCGACGCGCAGCTGACCCAGTTCATCAACCAGAACCAGGCGGCCCTGCGTCGGCCCGAGTTCCGCCAGCTGACCCTGGTGCTGTTCACCGCCGGCGCGGTGGCCTCGCAGGTCAGCGTGCCCGAAACCGACATCCGCCGTGACTACGAGGCCCGCAAGGCCAGCCTGGCCCAGGCCGAGCGGCGGACCTTCGTGCAGATCCCCGTGCGCACGCCGCAGGTCGCCCAACAGGTCATCGCCGCCCTGCGCGCCGGGCAGGACCCCGCCGCCGTCGCGCGATCAGCGGGCGTGACCGCGGTGACCTTCACCGACAAGCCCCAAACCTCGGTGCCCGACGGCGCCGTTGCGCAGGCCGCCTTCGCCATGACCGCCGGTCAGGTCTCCGACCCCATCCGCGGCCAGCTGGGCATGGCGGTCGTCAAGCTGATCTCGATCGCTCCCGGCCATGCTGTGTCGTTCGAGGAAGCGCGCCCCGCGATCGAAACCCGCCTGCGCGGCGAGGCCGCCGCCGAGAAGGTCTACGAAGCGGTCCAGAAGTTCGAAGACGCCCGCACTGCCGGCAAGTCCATGATGGAGGCCGCCCAGATCGCCGGCGGCCGCGTGGTCACCCTCCCTGCTCCCGTCACCGAGGCCGGGCTGCTGCCCAACGGCCAGCGCCTCGGCGCCGCCAACATGGATGTGGTCTTCCAGGCCGCCTTCGCCCTCGCCCCCGGCGGCGAGAGCGACACTACGGAAGATTTCGGCAACGGCGAGTACTTCGCCGTCAAGGTCGACCGCGTCATCCCCGCCGGCCTGCCGACCATCGCGCGCGACCGGCCGATGCTGGCCGGCGCCTGGATGGGCCGCGAGATCGACAAGCGCATGAAGGCCAAGGCCGAGGAACTGGCCCGGCGCATCGCCAAGGGCGAGAGCGTCGCTGCGGTGGCCGCATCGGTCGGCGGCAAGGTGCGCACCGTCCCCAACATGGCGCGCCAGCCGAACCCGGCGCTGGGCGCGCTGATCCAGGAAATCTTCCTGCGCCGTCAGGGCGAGTCGTTCACCGGCCGCCTGCCCCCGCCCCAGCCCAACGCCCCGGTCGCGCCCTACGCCGTGGGCCGCATCGATGCGATCCACACGCCTGTTCCCGCCGTGGCGGCCCGCGTGGTGGAAGCCCAGCGGCCCCAGGTGTCGGATTCCATCTCGCGCGACATGGCCCAGCTCGCGAGCGCCGCCGCCAAGCTTCGCGTGAAGCCCAAGGTGAAGATGGAAGCGATCGATGCGGCGGTGGACGCCGTCGCGCCCGGCGATGCGCCCCCGGCCGGCAAGAAAAAGTGATCGTCGAGCCGTTCGAGGACTTCGCCACCGCCTACGCCGCCGGCCAGCCACAGGTTCTGACCGTCCGGCTGGTCGACGACCTTGAAACGCCCATCTCCGCCTACCTGAAGCTGGGGCGGTCGAGCGCCTACGCGTTCCTTTACGAGTCCGTCGAAGGCGGCGCATGGCGCGGCCGGTATTCGATCATCACCCTGAAGCCCGACCTGGTCTGGCGCTGCAGCGGCGACCGTGCCGAGATCGCGCGGGGTTTCGACGCCGTCGCCGCCGAGCGCTACGCACCGGAGCCCAGCGGTGCGCTGGACAGCCTGCGGGCCCTGCTCGACGAGTCGAAGATCGACTTCCCCTCCACCCTGCCGCCGATGGCCGCGGGCCTGTTCGGGGTGCTGGGTTACGACATGGTGCGACTGGTCGAACCGCTGGGCGCCCCCAATCCGGACCCACTGGACTTGCCGGACGCAGTGCTGGTGCGCCCGTCGGTCGTTGCCGTGTTCGATTCCATCGGACAGGAGATCGTGCTGGCGTCGCCGGTCCGTCCGTCCGGCGCATCGGCCAGGGAAGCCTTCGACACCGCTGCCGCCCGGCTGGAAGCAGTCCGCAACGATCTGCAGGAACCCATCCCGATGCCGGGCGAGCCGACGCCCCGCATCCAGCCTCCCTTCAAGCCTGGCCACACGCTCGAGAGCTACGGCGAGGTCGTCGCCCGGGCCAAGGAATACATCGCCGCCGGCGACATCTTCCAGGTGGTGCCGAGCCAGCGCTTTGAGGCGCCCTTCGACCTCGACCCCTTTGCCTTTTACCGCTCGCTTCGCCGGACGAACCCGTCGCCCTTCCTGTTCTACCTGAACTTCGGGGCCTATCAGCTGGCCGGGTCCTCGCCTGAGATCCTGGTGCGCCTGCGGGACAACGAGATCACCATCCGTCCGATCGCCGGGACCCGCCGTCGCGGCGCAACACCCGAGGAAGACCTGGCCCTGGAACAGGATCTGCTGGCCGATCCCAAGGAACTGGCCGAGCACCTGATGCTGCTGGACCTCGGGCGCAATGACGTGGCGCGGGTCGCGAAACCCGCCAGCGTCCGCGTCACACAGAGTTTCAGCGTCGAGCGGTACAGCCACGTGATGCACATCGTCTCCAATGTGGTCGGCGCCGCGCCCGCGGGTGTGGACCCGGTTGAAGTACTGCTCTCGGCGCTGCCGGCCGGCACGGTCTCCGGCGCCCCAAAGGTCCGGGCCATGGAGATCATCGACGAACTCGAAACGGTGAAGCGCGGCCTCGGCTACGCCGGCGCCGCCGGCTACATCTCCGCCAAGGGCGAAATCGACACCTGCATCGTGCTGCGCGCGGCCCTTTTCAAGGACGGCCGGGTCTATGCCCAGGCCGGGGGCGGCGTGGTCGCCGATTCTGACCCCAGGGCCGAGTATGAGGAAACTCTGCACAAGGCAGGGGCCGCGCGCCGGGCGGCCGAAGAAGCCTGGCGGTTCGAGCGCGGCGGCAACCGCTAGGAAGCGGCGGCCCTGTCCGCGCAATCGACGCGCTCAACGTAGGGCCCGTCCTGCAATGCCCGGGTGCGTCGATGGTGATCCCCTGTCGAGGAGACGATCGAAGCCACTCCGCACCTCCGCTTGCGCCAACCCGCCCCGTGAACCCGGTTCGCCGCCGCGGCTCGTGACCCGCTTTAGGCGTATTTTCTTGGTGCACCACCGTTGGAATCGACTCCCCTCTCAGGCTATTTGGCCGAACTGACGTGAGGAGCGGGCGCATGTTCGGGTTCGGCAAGGGGAAAGCGGGCAAGGGAAGCCCCGGTGAGACGCCCGCGCCGGCCGCAGGCCCGAAGCGCTCCCAGGCGTTCTCCGGCCATGTCGGCGATCTGTCTCCCGATGAGGCCCTCACCCTTCTGAAGGAAGGCAATCGGGCGTTCCTGAGCGGCGAAGGGGTGCTGGCGCAGGTCAGCGCCGATGACCTGGATGCGGACCTTCAGGCCGGTCAGAAACCCTTCGCCGTCATCGTCGGCTGCGCGGACAGCCGCACTCCTCCCACCATCCTGTTCAACCAGGGCCTGGGCCGACTGTTCATCGTCCGGGTCGCGGGAAACACCCTGGACCGCCGGGGCGTGGCTTCCGTCGTCTATGCGGTGAAGCACCTGCAAACGCCGTTGGTCGTTATCCTTGGGCATACTGGGTGTGGCGCGGTCGGCGCCGCCGAGGCCGTCGTGGACGGCCGGTCTGAATTGGACCCTGCCCTTGAGGAGATGATCACGCCCATCATCCCCGCCGTGCTGACCGCTCGCCAGAAGGGCGGGCCGGACCTCGCGGTCGCCGCCGTCGAAGAGAATGCCTGCCGCGTCGCCCACCGGCTTCGCACGCTGGAGAATGCGCTCGACGACGCTCTGGGCTCCGGCAGGCTCAAGATCGTGGCCGCCGTGAAGGACCTCCGGACGGGCGAGGTCCGCTTCCTCGACTAGCAGCCGGGCGCGCGCCGCGGCGGTCGAGCGCTACGGCCTGGAGCCAGGCCCGCCGACGATTCCCTGATGCTGAAAGTCGCCGTTCTCGGAAGCTAAAGGTCGACCGCTAGGAACCGGCCTCGACGGGCGGGGGGGTCGGCGCCTCCACCCCCGGCCCGAGAACCACGGCGCCCGCCAACATCAGCGAAGTCACCGCCGCCAACAGGGCCGCGCCCACGGCCGGCAGGCTGCGCTCACGCGTCTCGGGCTTGATCAGCAGGGCGCGCGCATCGTCGAGCTGTTCGGTGATGGCCAGAACGGGCATGGGCGACTCCCCCAAGGTAGGCCCCATCTCCGCCCATGATGGTTAACGCGCCCTTGCCCGCTTGGCGCAAAGGCCAAGCCCGCCTAGAAGCGGAGGATGATCCTGGTCGTCGATAACTACGACAGCTTTACCTACAACCTCGTCCACTATCTGGCCGAGCTTGGGGCCGAGACCGTCGTGCGCCGCAACGACGCCATCACCGTCCAGGACGCCTTCGCCATGAAGCCCCAGGCGATCCTGCTGTCGCCCGGCCCCTGCGCGCCGGATCAGGCCGGCATCTGCCTGCCGCTGCTGGGCGGCGCGGCCGAGGACTTGCCGATCCTGGGCGTCTGTCTTGGCCACCAGGCCATGGGCCAGGCCTTCGGCGGCGACGTCGTCCGGGCCAAGACCCTGATGCACGGCAAGACCAGCCTGATCCACCACGCGGGCAAGGGCCTGTTCAAGGGCCTGCCTGACCCGTTCACGGCGACGCGCTACCACTCCCTGGCGGTCAAGCGCGACACCCTCCCGGCCGAGCTTGAGGTCACGGCCTGGACCGAGGACGGCGAGATCATGGGGCTGCAGCACCGCACCCGCCCGATCCACGGCGTGCAGTTCCACCCGGAGTCGGTGGCGACCGAGCACGGGCATGCCCTGCTGGCCAACTTCCTCGACCTCGCGGGCGTGCCGCACAAGCGACTGGCGGCCTGAGGTGTCGGACGCCTTCAAACCCATCCTCGCCAGGCTCGCCGACGGCGCCATCCTGAGCGACGCCGAGGCCGAGACCTTCTTCACCGCCTGCCTGCGCGGCGAGGCCACCCCTGCCCAGGTCGCCGCCGCGGTCACGGCGCTGCGGCTGCGCGGCGAGACGGTCAACGAGATCGCGGCCTTCGTGCGCGTCATGCGCCGCCACGCGACCATGCTTGAGCACGACTTCGAGGTGATCGACACCTGCGGCACCGGCGGCGACGGGGCCCACACCTTCAACATCTCGACGGCCGCGGCCCTGATCTGCGCCGGCGGCGGCCTGAAGGTCGCCAAGCACGGCAACCGCGCCCTGTCGTCGAAGTCGGGCTCGTCCGACGTCCTGGCGGCCCTGGGCGTGAACCTCGACTCGGGCGCGATCCGAAATCGCAATTCCCTCGACCAGGCGGGCCTCTGCTTCCTGTTCGCCCCCGCGCACCACGGCGCCATGCGCCACGTCGGGCCCGTGCGGGCGGAGCTAGGCTTTCGCACCGTGTTCAACCTGCTGGGCCCGCTCTCCAATCCCGCCGGCGCCAGGCGCCAGGTCATCGGGGTGTTCGATCCCAAGTGGCTCGTGCCGCTGGCCGAGGTGCTCTGCGCGCTTGGCACGGAGCGCGCCTGGATCGTCCACGGCCAGGGCCTCGACGAAGTCACCACCACCGGCGAAACCCAGGTGGCGGAATGCAACGAAGGCAAGGTGCTGACCTTCACCGTCACCCCCGAGGACGCCGGCCTGCCCCGCGCCACATTGGTCCAGCTGCGCGGCGGCGACGCCGAAGCAAACGCCGCCGCCCTCACCGCCCTGCTCGACGGAGCCAAGGGCCCCTACCGCGACATCGCCGTGCTCAACGCCGCCGCAGCTTTCGTGGTGGGCGGTAGGGCGGCGGACCTGAACGCCGGCGCGCGGCTGGCCGAGCAGGTCATCGACGACGGCCGGGCGAAGGCCGCGCTGGCCGCTCTGGTCGAGGCCACCAACGCGCCCCTGCCCGAGCCCGAAGCCGCGGCGTGAGCGACAT
>CAZRKY010000156.1:0-7733 GCA_964600375.1 uncultured Caulobacteraceae bacterium
GAACCACTTCGGGGAAATCGATTTCACCGGGCGTGACAGCGCCGCGATCATGTCGTCACGAAAAGCCTGGTTCACGCGTCGTCCCTGGCCAGCCGGACGCCCGTGAAGGGCCAGCGGTGATGGGGGTAATAGAAATTGCGGTAGGTCGCGCGCGAATGACCAGCCGGCGTGGCGAAGCAGCCGCCGCGCAGCACCATCTGGTTGGCCATGAACTTCCCGTTGTATTCGCCGGGCGCGCCGGGCGCAGTCCGGAACCCCGGATAGGGTCCGTAGGCGCTGGCCGTCCACTGCCACAGGGCGGTTTCGATCTGGCGGAAGGCTTCCTGTCGCGTGGCGACGGCGTGCTCCCATTCGAACTCGGTCGGCAGGCGGGCGCCGGCCCAGCGGGCGTAGGCGTCGGCCTCGTACCAGCTCAGGTGCGCAGCCGGCGCGGCGCGATCCAGCGGCCGCAGGCCGCCCAGGCCCATCTCCAGCCAGCCCTCGCCGTCATCCTGCCAGTAGAGGGGCGCGGCCCATCCCTCGGCCTTCACGCGCGCCCAGCCGTCCGACAGCCACAGCTCGGGCCGGCGGTAGCCGCCGTCGCGGATGAAGGCCTCGAAGTCCGCATTCGAGACCAGCCGGTCGGACAGGGCGAACGGAAACAGCCGAACCTCGTGGCGCGGCGCCTCGTTGTCGAAGCCGAACCCCTGCCCGTCCCAGCCGATCTCGACCAGCCCCCCCTCGAAGGCGGTGAACATCGGGTCCGCGCCGCAAGGTTCCGCGCGCGGGGGGTTAGCGCTGTAGGCCGGCTTCAGGGGTGACTGGGCGAACAGGTGCAGGATGTCGGACAGGATCAGTTCCTGGTGCTGCTGCTCGTGATTGAGCCCCAGCTCGAACAGCCAGGCGGCCTCGGGATCGGCGTCCGCGTCCAGGTCGCGCAGCCAGTCGGCCATGCACGCATCGATCGCCTTGCGATAGGCCAGCACGCCGTCCAGTCCCGGCCGGGTGATCTGCCCCCGGATGGGCCGCGCCACCCGTTCGCCGACGCTCTCGTAATAGGAATTGAACAGGACATCGTAGGCCGGATCGACCGCGAGGTAGCCTGGCTGGCGCGCCAGCAGCATCTTCTCGAAGAACCAGGTGCTGTGCGCCAGATGCCACTTCACCGGACTGGCATCCGGCATGGACTGGGCCTGCTGGTCCTCGGCGGACAGGCCCTGGGCAAGCGAAAGCGACGCCACGCGCACGGCGCAGTACCGGTCCAGCCGATCGCTGGTCTCCCTGTCGCCCGCGGGGTCGTCGGCCACGGCCGGCTGGCCCTTCAGCCCCATCACGCCCTCTCCTCGTCTCGCACAAACGCACACCCTAGGTAGGGGTTCATTTGGCGTCCCGCCACGCAGGCGGCATGTCGGGTCGCACGCCGCCTGCTTGGCCGCAGCCGGCTCAGCGACGACGGACCCGGCAGGGCGGACCGGCGACCAGCGAGGCCGCCGGATCCGGTACCTGCAGACGGGGTCAGCCCTTCAGCAACGGCCCCAGGCGCTGGGCCAGCATCATGTCGCCCTGGACGCGCAGCTTGCCCTGCATGAAGGCCATCATGCCGTCGAGTTCGCCGGCGGCCATGGCCAGGAAGTCGTCTTTGGAGATCGAGATCACCGCGTCGGCGGGGCCGTCGTCGTTGGAGACGCTGTTCGGCGTCGAAGCGCCGTCGATGAAGATCTTGCCGTCGTCGCCGAGGTCGATCTTTACGGTCTTGCCCAGGCCGGAGTCGGTCCCGACGCGGCTGCGGATGGTTTCGGTGATGGTGGCCAGGTCAGTCATCTTGGGCGCTCCATGGGGGGATGCCGCCTCGTAACCCGTTGCGACGTCCAAGCCAAGCCGAACGTCGCGGGCTGACCCTACGGAAACCCTTGCGCCCTAACGCAGGGCGTAGGCGGCGAGCCGCTCGTAGTACGGCCGGGCAGCCGTCGCGACGCGCTCCAGTTCGGCGTCGAGGGCGATCGGCTCCTCTTCGGCCCGGGCCGGCTCGAAGCCGGTCGAACGCTCGACGGCGTCATACCAGGCCGGAGCCCAGACCCCGTCAGTGTCCCTTGGCCCGGCCGGCCAGGTCAGCATCGCCTCGGAAAACGGAATCCCCAGGGCGCCGCACAGGCGAGAGAGCGCGCTGCGGGGATCGGCCAGCACGTCCGTTCCTTCGATCACCGGCGGCGCCCTGCCCAGCCGGTCCGCCTCGCGCTCGAACAGCTCGGCCTGGCGCTCCACCCCGATGTCAGCGAGCGTCGGGCGGTCACGCTTCTTGACGTAGGAGGCCAGCACACGGGCCGGATCACGGATCAGGAAGGCGTTGACGCAGGCGGCGGTCCAGTCGAGCCCGAAGTCCGGAAGCATGTGGTGGGTCATGTGCTTCTGGTAGAAGATCGGCCGCCCCCCGGGCGCGGGCCCGGCCATGGCCGCGGCGACAATGCGCCAGTCGGTCGGCTGCGAGGCCATGACCGCCTCGCCCATGGGATGCTCCAGCCCGGTCCCCGCCAGGAAGGCCGCATAGAAGGGCTCGTCGACCACGGCTGTGTCCGACCGGTTCTCGAATGATCGCATCATGGCCGTCGAGATGTTTCGCGGCCCCGACCACATGGCGATGCGAATGGTCCCGTCAGGCGCCGCCAAGTTCCGCCTCCGCGTCCTTGAGCGCCTCGTAGAGTTGGCGCACGTGCGCCGTGACCGGACCCGGCAGGGCGGCGGGCAAGGTCCGGCCGTCGACTTCGCGCACCGGCGTCACGCCGCCGAACGTCCCGGTCACGAAGGCCTCGTCGGCGGCGCGCAGGTCCTCGATGGGGAAGTCGCCGCGCCGCAGCGGCACGCCGTTCGCTTCGCACAGCGCGATCACATTGGCCCGGGTCACGCCGTTGAAGCAGTACTCGCCCGACGACGTGCGCACCTCCCCGTCCCGCACCCAGAACAGGTTGGTCGCATTGCAGCTGGAGACGAAGCCGTGGGGGTCGAGCATCACCGCCTCGTCGGCGCCGCGATCGATTACCTCCAGCAGGGCGCGGATGAGGTTCAGTCGGCTGTGCGAGTTCAGCCGCATGTCGAACATCTCGGCCGGCGTGCACAGGATCGTGCTGGTCGCCAGCGACAGGCCCCGCGTCTGTAACCCTGGGTCGGGCAGTTTGTGCTCGGCGACGATGGCAATGGTCGGCCGGCCCAGAGCATTGCGCGGATCCTGATTGGGCGCGGTCTTTTCTCCCCGTGTCACCATCAGGCGGATATGGACGCCATCGGTCATGCCGTTGGCGGCGAAGGTCTCGTGCAGGGCGGCGGTGATCTCCGCGCGGCTCTTGCCGATGTCGAGCGCGATGGCGGCGGCCCCCTCGAACAGCCGGTCGAGGTGGGCGTCCAGGAACATCAGGGCGCCGCGGTGAAGACGCAGCCCCTCCCACACCCCGTCGCCCAGCACGAAGCCGGCGTCGAACACCGAGACCATCGCCCGGGTGCGCGGAACCAAGTCGCCGTTCAGCCATATCAGGGCCTGGGCGTTGCGTGGATCGGGGGCGAAGTCCTGACTTCCGGGCATGACCCTGATTAGCAGAATTGGCGCGGCGTGCAGCTGCGCCGTATGATCACCCCGTCTGATCCCTGAAAGGGAGACCGTCCATGTTGTTCGCCGCCCTCAGCGCCCTGGCCCTGTCGTTGACGCCCGTGCAGTACACGCCCTCCACCCCGCCGCCGACGCCGCTGGTGCGGGACTACCTCGCGCTTTGCGACGGCGATGCGAAGACCTGCTCGGACATCCTCTTCGACCACACCTGGAACCACAGCGTCGGCGACCAGCGCGTCGGCTACTGCCTGCCCCAGACCGGCGAGGACGAGGCCATGGTCACCAGCAAGGTCGTCGCCTGGCTGAAGTCCGAACCCGCCATGGCTGACAAGCCGACGGACCCGGCGCTGAACACCGCGCTCGAAAACCTCTACCCCTGTCGCTGAGCCCCGCGATTTGAGCGACGCGCCGCAGATCTACATCGACGCCGACGCCTGTCCGGTGAAGGACGAGACCTACAAGGTCGCGCGCCGCTATGGCCTCAAGGTCTGGGTCGTCTCCAACAGCTTCATCATGGTCCCGCGCGAACCCATGATCGAACAGGTCGTGGTCGACGCCGGACCCGACATCGCCGACGACTGGATCGCCGAACGCACCGGCCCCGGCGACATCGTCATCACCCAGGACATCCCCCTCGCCGACCGGGTGCTGAAGGCCGGTGGCCAGGCCCTCAACACCAAGGGCAAGCCCTTCACCGTCGATGACATCGGCTCAGCCCTGGCGGGCCGCATGATCGGCGAACACCTGCGCTCCATGGGCGAGATCACCAGGGGTCCCGCCCCCTTCGGTCCGGCCGACCGCTCACGCTTCCTGCAGGCCCTGGACGAAGCCGTGCACCGGGCGAAACGCGCGAAGCGTTAACCGCCGAACCGCTCAACCAGCTCTGCCGCAAAGCTGCTCAACGTATCGTCGCGGGCTCCCATGACGACGATCCGGTCGCCGGGCTTGGCGAGCTCGAGCAGCCGGTCGCCACAGGCCGCGCGGTCGGCCAGCGCCTCGGCGTTGCGGCCCTTGGCGTTGATGCCGTCGGCGATGTCGGTCGATCCCACGCTGCGGTCCGTCGTGCCCCCGAAATAGACCGGCTCCGGCATCAGCAGCACGTCGTCGGCGCCCAGGTCGTTCGCGTAACCGTCGATGAACTCCTGGCGCATCAGGCGCAGCGGTCCAAACCCATGGGGCTGGAACATGATCAGCAGGCGCCCGGGGAAGGCATGCAGTGTGGCGAGCGTCGCGTGGATCTTGTCGGGGTTGTGGGCGAAGTCGTCGTAGACGGTGACGCCGCCGGCCTCCCCGACCACTTCCAGGCGCCGGCGGATGCCGGTGAAGCCGTGCAGCGCCTGGGCGGCGTCATGCAGCGACACGCCGCAGGCCATGGCCGCGCCGATGGCGGCCAGCGCATTGGCGACGTTGTGGGCGCCGGGCACGCGCAGGTTCACGCGGTTGACCTCGTGGGTCGCGCCCGAGGAGACGTCAAAGGTGATGCCGTCGGGCCGGGGCGTCAGGTGGTTGGCCATCAGGTCGGCGTCGGGGTCGTGCAGACTGAAGGTGACGGCCTTGTCCTCGCCGATCTCGGCGGCCAGCGCCGCGGTCTCGGCGTTGTCGAGGTTGAGCACCGCCGTCTTCGCTTTGCTGGTGAAGTCGCGGAACAGGGCGCGCAGCTCCTCCATCGACTTGTGGTCCAGCGAGACATTGGTGACGACCGCGACCTCGGGCTCATAACGGGCGATGGAGCCGTCGCTCTCGTCGACCTCGGAAACGAAGGTCTCGGCGCCGCCGACCAGGGCCGAGGCGAAGGGCTCGTCCTCGGTCATGAAGTTC
Organism: uncultured Caulobacteraceae bacterium; assembly: GCA_964600375.1. Lineage (GTDB taxonomy): Bacteria > Pseudomonadota > Alphaproteobacteria > Caulobacterales > Caulobacteraceae > JAEZEZ01. Next base: position 5,393 of record CAZRKY010000156.1, read on the forward strand.
TTCATCACCGCGCCGTTCATGACGGTCGGCGCCAGGCCCGCCTGGTGCAGGATCCAGCCGATCATGCCGGTGACAGTGGACTTGCCGCTGGTGCCGGCCACGCCGATGGCGCGCGGGGCGGCATTGAACAGTTCGGCCAGCAATTGCGGGCGCGTCACGATGGGGGCGCCGACGCGCCGGGCCGCCTGAACGTCGGGGATGGTCTCCTCGACGGCGCCGGAGATCACCAGCGTCTGGTCGGGCCGCGTAATGCCGGAGCCATCCTGGGTGTGCAACGCCACGCCGTGGCCGCGCAGCCAGTCGAACTTCTCCGGCGTGCGGCCCTGGTCCAGCGCGCGATCAGAGCCTTCGACCACGCCGCCGCGGCCCTTGACGATCATGGCCAGCGGCAGCATGCCGCTGCCGCCGACGCCGCAGAAAAAGTACGCTTTGTTTTGCATCATGGGCCGAAGCTATAAGGCGGAACGGCCTGATAGACGCCCGGGGGCGAGATTTCCATGAGCATTCGCATCGGCGTCGTGGGCGCTTCCTCGCCGCTGAACCCCGACGTGGTGGCCCTGACCGAGGAAATGGCGCGCCGCCTGTACCCCGACGACCCGCCCAGCTTCTGGTTCGCGCCCCAGTGTTTCGAGCAGGACGGCCACTTCGCGGGCTCCGACGCCGCCCGGGCCGAGGCCTTCGTGACGGTGGCCAACGATCCCGGGTTCGACGCTTTGTGGTTCGGGCGTGGCGGCTATGGCTCTGGGCGGATCATCGAGACGGTCCTGCCCCAGCTGGGCCCGCCGGCGCGGGAAAAGGACTACCTCGGCTATTCCGACGCGGGCGCGATGCTGGCGGCGCTCTACGTCCAGGGCTACACGCGCCTGGCCCACGGCCCCATGCCGCACTACGCGCTGGGCTATGGCACGCCGGAATCGGCCGAGCGCGGCCTGCGCTGGCTGGTCGACAAGGACCCCGCCGCGCTCGAACCGTCAGTGGATGGCAAGACCCTGACGGCGGCCTTCAACATCATGATGCTGTCCAGCCTGGTCGGCACGCCGTGGCAACCAGACCTCACAGGTCACGTCCTGATGTTGGAGGAAGTCACGGAATACATGTACCGAATTGATCGGGCGCTGTTCCACATCACCAGCAACCTGGACATCCGCAAGGTCGCGGGCGTGCGCCTGGGCCGCTGGACGATCACGCCCAATCCGACCGGCGAATTCGGCCAGTCGGCCGAGCAGGTGATCGCCCACTGGTGCGAGCGCGCCGGCGTCCCCTACCTCGGCCTCGCCGACATCGGTCACGACGCCCAAAACAAGGTCGTGCCGTTCGGGATCTACGGCGCCTAGTTGGGCGCGCAGTCCTTCAGGGTCTCGCGGGCGATGATCAGTTGTTGGATCTGCGAGGAGCCCTCGTAGATGCGGAATAGGCGCACGTCGCGATAGAAGCGCTCGATGCCGTAGTCGGCGATGTAACCGGCTCCGCCGAAGATCTGCACCGCCCGGTCCGCCACCCGTCCGACCATCTCCGACGCGAAGTACTTGGTGGCCGCGGCCTCGAGCGTCGTGGACGCGCCGCTGTCGCGCAGTTTCGCCGTCTCGATCACCAGGGCGCGGGCCGCCATGGCCTCGGTGCGACTGTCGGCGATCATGGCCTGGACCAACTGGAAGTCGGCGATTGGCTTGCCGAACTGTTTGCGATCCAGCGCATAGGCGCAGCTGTCGGCAATCAACCGTTCGGCCGCGCCGACGCAGACGGCGGCGATGTGCAGCCGGCCGCGATCCAGCACCTGCATCGCCACCTTGAAGCCCTCGCCCTCGGCGCCGATGCGGTTTTCGGCAGTCACGCGGACGTCTTCGAAGATCACGTCACAGACGTGGGCGCCGTGCTGGCCCATCTTCTGCTCGGGCTTGCCGATGGAGAGACCAGGGCTATCCGCGGCCACCAGGAAGGCCGAGACACCCTTGGCGCCGGGCTTGTCCGGGTCGGTGCGGGCCATGACCGTGAACAGCCCGGCCTTGTCGGCATTGGTGATGTAGCGCTTGGCGCCGTTCAGCACGTAGTCGTCGCCGTCGCGCCGCGCGCGGGTCTGGACGGCGGCGGAGTCCGACCCGGCCTCGGGTTCGGTCAACGCGAACGAGGTGATCAGCTCGCCGGTGGCGATCGAAGGCAGGAACCGCTGTTTCTGTTCTTCGGTCCCGAACATGGCCAGGCCCTGGCTGCCGATTCCGACATTGGTGCCGAACACAGAGCGGAAGGCGGGCGAGGTCCGGCCCAGCTCGATGGCGACCAGGCATTCATCTTCCATCGTCAGGCCCAGGCCGCCGTACTCGGGATCGATCGACAGGCCGAACAG
>CAZRKY010000157.1:0-7657 GCA_964600375.1 uncultured Caulobacteraceae bacterium
CGATCCGCCGCCCGCCGGCGGCCGGTCGACGCGCGCCGAGGCTGGCGAGGGTGGCCTTCATCGACAGCGGATTGGCGTTGTAGCTCTCGTCCACCAGGGTGAAGGCCCCGCCGTCGAGCGCCACCAGCAGCTCCCGGCCTCGACCGGCCAGAGGGGCAAACTCCGACAAGGCCGCCAGCCCTGTCTCCACCGGCACGTCGAGCGCATCGAGCATCAGCAGGACGGCCAGGGAATTGGAGCCCCAGTGGAAGCCCGACTGGGCCAGGGTGAAGACGTAGTCGCGGCCCCAGATGCGGGCCGAGACGCGCGCGCCGCCGGTTTCGGGCTGGAAGTCCAGCAGGCGGGCGTCGCAGGTCTCGTCGGAGCCGAAGCTCATGACCCGCGCGCCATGGCGCAGCGCCGCCTGCTTCAGCTGGTCGAACCAGGGCAGGTCGCCGTTGATGACCGCCACGCCGCCGGGGCCCAGCCCCTGGAAGATCTCGGCCTTTTCTGCGGCCACGCCGGCCTCGCCGTCGGCAAAGGCCTCGGTGTGCACCGGCCCGACGTTGGTGATGCAGGCGGCGTGGGGCTGGACCATGCGCGAGAGCGGCCCGATCTCGCCGGGGTGATTCATGCCGATCTCGAAGATCGCCCGCTGGGTGTTGCGGTGCATGCGCGCCAGGGTCAGCGGCACGCCGATGTGGTTGTTGAAGCTCTTCACCGAACTGTGCGCCGGACCCGCCAGCGCCAGGCCGGCCCGGATCGCCTGGGTGACGCTGGTCTTGCCCACCGAGCCGGTCACCGCACCGCGGCGCACTTCCGGCGCCCGGTCGCGCGCGTAGGCGCCAAGCGCCTCCAGGCCCTTGAGCGTATCGGCGACGACGACGGATGCGCCGCCTTCCATAGGGCGTTCAGTCAGGGCCGCGACGGCGCCGGCGGCGAAGGCCTGATCGACAAAGTCGTGACCGTCGCGAACGCCCTTCAGCGCCACGAACAGGTCGCCGGGCTGAACCTCCCGGCTGTCAAAGGTGATTCCGTTGGCCTGGAAGGCCAGGCCTTCAAGGCGGCCGCCGGTGGCGGTGAGGACCTCGGCGGCGGTCCAGAGCGGAGCATTCCCGGCGACTGCGGGCATTCAGACGGTCTCCCCCTTCAGGGCGTTCGCGACCTCTGTCGCGTCGTCGAAGGGATAGACGGTTTTTCCCACGATTTGACCCTGCTCGTGACCTTTTCCGGCGACGACGAGCACATCGCCCTTGCGCAGACCGGCCACCGCCTCGGCAATGGCCGTCCGGCGGTCGCCGATCTCGCGCGCGCCCGCGGCCGTAGCCAGGATCGCCTTGCGGATCAGGGCCGGGTCTTCCGAGCGCGGATTGTCGTCGGTGACGATGGCGGCGTCGGCGTATTTCGCCGCGATGGCGCCCATGACCGGACGCTTGCCCTGATCGCGGTCGCCGCCGGCGCCGAAGACCACGATGAGCTTGCCGGCGGCGTGCGGGCGCAGCGCTTCCAGTACGGTCTGCAGACCGTCGGGCGTGTGGGCGTAGTCGACATAGGCTTCGCCGCCGTTCGGTCCCGATCCGATCCGCTGCAGCCGGCCCGGGGCGCCTTCGATGTGTTCCAGCGCGGCCAGGACCGCCTCGACCTTGTCGCCGGCCGCCACGCACAGACCGGCGGCGACCATGGCGTTCGACGCCTGGAACCCGCCCGCCAGCGGCAGCAGGATGTCGTAGAGCTTGCCGTCGGCTTCGATCTTGAGGCGCTGCCCCTCGGGGACCGGCTGGCGCGAGTAGAGCGACAGGTTGCGGCCGCGCTCCCCGACGCTGAACAGGCCAAGGCCCGACATCAGGCTGGTGGCGGCGAAGGGGCTGTAGCCGTCGCTGTCGGCGTTGAGCACCGCGATGCGGCCACGCGGCAGCAACTGTTCGAACAGCCTCAACTTGGCGTCACGGTAGGCGTCCATGTCGCCGTGATAGTCGAGGTGGTCCTGGCTGAGATTCGTGAACGCCGCGGCCTTCAGCGTCACCCCGTCGAGCCGCCGTTGATCGATGCCGTGGGACGAGGCCTCCAGGCACAGGTGGGTCACCCCGCGACCGGCCAGCTCGGCCATCAGGCGCGCGGCCTCGGCGGCGTCGGGGCTGGTCAGGCCGGGGCCGGTCAGGGCCTCGTCGCCGTGCACGACGCCCAGCGTGCCCATGCTGGCGGCCTGGTGTCCGATGCGCGTCCAGATCTGGCGGCAGAAGGTGGCGACCGAGGTCTTGCCGTTGGTGCCCGTGACCGCGACGCAGGTCTTCGGCTGTGCGCCGTAGAAGGCCTTGGCTGCCAGGGCGTAGGCCCGCCGCACGTCGCCCGAGCGGACCAGCACCGGAGCGGCGTCGCCCGGGGTGTCGGTGGGCGCCAGCACGGCGGCGGCGCCCTGGGTCAGGGCCTGGGGGATGAAGGCCCGGCCGTCGGCGGCGCTGCCCGGCAGGGCGGCGAACAGGGCGCCGGGTCCGGCCTTGCGGCTGTCCGACGTGACCCCGGTGATGACCGGATCGACGCTGAGGTCCTTGCGGACAAGATCGGAGAGGCGGAGCGCGCTCATGGCGTCGCCTCCGCCACGGGCTCGGGATCGCCGAGCGTGTCGCCGCCCGCGGCCTCGTCGACCAGGGGCTTCTCGCCGGTGGCGGTGGAGAAGGGATCGGCGGCGCGGCGCACGCCCAGGAAGGGTGCGATGCGGTCGATGACCCGACCCGCGGCCGGTGCGGCCGTCCAGCCGCCCGTGCGCGCCCCGCCACTGGCCGCCGAGCCGTGCGGTTCGTCGATCAGGATCAGGACAAAGTAGCGATCCCGGTCGATGGGCCCGTCAGTGGGAAACACAGCCGCGAACGAGGACACCAGGGTGGTGGCGGCATAGCGGCCGTTGACGACCTTCTGGGCCGAGCCGGTCTTGCCGCCGACGCGCAGCCCCGCCGCGTTGGCCTTGGAGCCCGTGCCGCGCACGACGTTCAGTCGCATCAGGTCCAGCATGTTGCGGCTGGTGGCTTCGGTGATGACGCGCTTGCCTTCCGGGGCCGCGCCAGGCTCGAGCCGGCGAATGGTCAGCGGCACCATGTGGCCGCCGTTCAGGATCGCCCCCATGGCCTGGGCCAGCGCCAGGGGGGTCACCGAGATGGCCTGACCGAACGAGGCGGACGCCAGGGTGTTGCGGTCCCAGCGGCGCGGCTTGATCGGCCACGAGCTGGCCAGCTCGATTTCGCCCGGCTGGAACAGGCCGAAGGCCTGGAAGTAGCGGGTGACGGTCTGCGCGCCCATCGTCAGGGCCAGCTTGGAGGTGCCGATGTTGGAGGAGTGGATGAACACCTCCTCCAGGGTCACGCGACTGGCGCCGGCGTCGTGGTCGTGGACGATGCGGCCGCCCAGGTCGAGCGGCGCGGCGACATCGAAGGTCGAAGTGCGCGTGGCGGCTCCAGTATCCAGCGCCGTGGCCAGGGTGAAGACCTTGAAGGTCGAGCCCATCTCGTAGAGCGCCTGGGTGGCGCGGTTCAGGCGCGCGTCGTCGCTGGCCCGGCCCGCCCGGTTGGGATCGAAGGTCGGATAGCTGGCCATGCCGAGCACTTCGCCGGTGCGCACGTCGGTGACGATGCCGACCGCGCCGCGAGCGCCCTGATCGACGGCGGCGTGCTGGAGTTCGTCCTCGAGCGCCGCCTGGACGCGCAGGTCGATGGACAGGGCCACCGGCTTGCCGTCGCGGCCGGCCTGGCGGATTTCCGCGTCCAGCGCGCGCTCGACGCCCGACAGGCCCTTGCCGCCGGCGTCGGTGAACCCGACGAGATGGGCCGCGGAGGTCCCCAGCGGGTAGGCGCGGCGGTCCTCCTCCTCGAACTGGATTCCCGGCAGGGCCAGGTCGTGGACACGCTGGCGCTCCTGGGGCGTCAGGCCGCCGACCACGAAGGCGCGCCGATCGCCCTCGATCGCCTTGCGCAGGCGTTCGCCTGAAACCTTGGGCAGGACGCGCATGAGGGCCTGTCGCGTCTGGGCCGGCTCCCAGACCTCGTCAGGGTCGATGTAGAGCTTGTAGTGGGTCAGGTTGGCGGCGATCAGCAGGCCGTTGCGATCCACTAGGTCCGCGCGCTCGGCCGCGGCGACTGGGCCCATCGCCGAGCGGCCGTTGCCGGAAAACAGCGCGGCCCGCGCCGCTCCGAAGGCCAGGATCACGAAGGCCAGGCTGAAGGCGGCCAGCACGAAGAAGATGCGCACGCGCGTGTCTTCCTCGGCGCGGCCCTCGGCCTTGATGCGCTCGAAGGCGTGCTCGACCGACCAGACCCGCTCGGCGAGCCACCGCCAGGACGGCGCGTGCGGGGTCACGCGGACCTCCCCGGGCTACATGGCGTCGCCTCAGGCGCCGGCGCCGGCGCCGGCGGCGGGGACGCAGGATCGGCGTCGACCTGGGCGGCGGGCGGGGCCGCAGGCGGCGTGGGCGCGGGCGACCTGACGATCTCGGGCAGGGACTGGGGCGTGGCCTCGCGCTTGGCGGGGACGGGTTCGAGGCCGAGGTAGGCTTCCGAGAGGCGCTCGATGCGGGTCGGCTGTTCCAGGTGGGCGGACTCGGCCTTCAGCATACGCAGCTTCTGCTGTTCGACAGCGATCTCGCGCTCGATGCTGGCGATGCGTGCGCGCTCGTCTCCGGCTTGGGCCTTGGTTAGGTAGACCCACAGGATCAGCAGGACGAGGCAGGCCAGGGCGGCGACCTCGACGACCCGGAAGCCGCGGACGCGCTGGTCGAAGAGGCGGGCGATCGGGCTCATGCCGCCGCCTTCCAGGCCGGAGCCCCGGTGCGGCGCGCGGCGCGCAGCTTGGCGGAACGGGCGCGCGGGTTGGCGGCCTGTTCCTGGTGGGTCGCCTCGCGGTGGCCCTTGAACAGCAATTCGAAGGTCGGCTGCGGCCCCTGCTGGACCGGCGGCAGGTGGCGTGAGCCGGCAGGCTTCATGCCGGCCCGCTCGGTGAAGAAGCCCTTCACGATGCGGTCTTCCAGCGAGTGGAAGGTGACCACCGCGAGGCGGCCGCCGGGCTTAAGCACGCGCTCGGCGGCCATGAGACCGGCTTCGAGTTCGCCTAGCTCGTCGTTCACCGCGATACGCAGGGCCTGGAAAACGCGGGTGGCGGGGTGGACCGGCGCGCCGCGGCGCCCGCCCACGGCCTTCTCGATGGTCTCGGCCAGGTCCAGGGTGCGAGTGAAGGGTTCCTCGGCGCGGCGGCGTTCGAGGATATGGGCGATGCGGCGCGAGGCGCGCTCCTCGCCGTACTTCCAGAACAGGCGCGACAGCTCGTTCTCGGGCGTCTCGTTGACCAGGTCCGCGGCGGTCGGGCCTTCGGCGCCCATGCGCATGTCCAGCGGTCCGTCGCGCATGAAGGAAAAGCCGCGGTCGGCTTCGTCCAGCTGCATGGATGAGACGCCGATATCCAGCGCCACGGCGTCCACGGAGTCTCGGCCCAGCGTGGCCAGCGCTTCGTCGAGGCGCGAGAACTGCTCGCGCACCAGCCGGAACCGGCCGGGGAAGTCGGCGCTCAGGGCGTCGGCGTGGGGCTGGACGCGGGGGTCGCGATCCAGGCCGATGACCTCGGCGCCACGCTCCAGGAAGGCGCGGGAATAGCCGCCTGCGCCGAAGGTGCCGTCGACGACCGTCTCGCCGGGCTTGGGATCGATGGCCTCGACCACCTCGTCGAGCAGCACCGAGATGTGTGAGGGCTGCGTCATCCGCCGTGCTCCGCACGGGCGTCGCGCTGGCGGGTGCGGAGCGCGGCGAGGCCGGCGCGGGCGGCGGCAGCCTGCTCGGCGCGCCAGGCGCGGAACTGGTCGCGGTTCCAGATCTGGAACCGGTCCTTCAGCCCCACGATGGCGACCCAGTCGGTTAGGTCGAACTGCTCGCAGAAGGCCTCGGGAAGCACGATGCGTCCAGCGGAATCGAAGGCCAGCTGGTGCATGCCGGCATAGACGACGGTCTCAAGCTGGGTCCGCAGCGGGTCGCCGAAATCCAGCTCCTCGATCATCTCGACGTAACGATCGAACAAGGCCTTTCCGCCACCCTCCAGGCAGTCGGCCTCGATGGAAGGAAAGCAGAAGACCCCGTCGAAGGTGGAGGCGGCCGCGGCGCGGTAATCCTGCGGCACGACGATGCGGCGTTTGGCGTCCAGTTGTTTCTCGAACGTCGAGAGGAACACGCGCGCCCGGACCTTTACTGATCCGCCCCCAATGCCTGACCTAAGCATTTGGGTTAACACGGGATGAAATGGGCCGCAATGACACTGACTGCCATTTTAACCACAATGGCGGCGATGTGACGCGTTCTAGACTGTAAATCCGCGAACATTTGCGGAACATCGCGAGTATTCACAGCCTGTGGACAGATGGACGCCGCGATCTGTTCAGATTGGTTAACGGTGAAGGTTGGCTCACCCTTCCCTCTTCAGAGGGAAGGAAGGGCCCCACGCACCGGAGCCGAAGGCGGAGGTTCTTGCGTGGGAGGATGAGTGGAGGCTGGCTGGCCTGCGAAGCCCACGCTTCACTCATCCTCCAGCGTGGGCCTGCGCTTCGCTCCGGCACGCCGGGACCTCCTTCCCTCTGAAGAGGGAAGGAAAACGAATGGATCAGACGGCCTGTAAGCCGGGTTCTGTCGAAGAGGTCGAAACCTCCGTGACGGTCATTCCTCTGGACCGCCCATTGCTGGACGGTTCTCGCGACCTACCCGGACACCTCGGGCCGGCGAGCCCTGCCGGCGAACCGGCGCGGTGTCCCTATTCGGTCTTGCTCCAGGCGGGGCTTGCCATGCGGTCCGTGTCGCCACGTCCCCGGTGGGCTCTTACCCCACCCTTTCACCCTTACCGTCGGGCCGAAGCCTTCAGGCGGTTTGCTTTCTGTGGCGCTATCCCTCGGGTTGCCCCGGGCGGGCGTTACCCGCCGCCTTTTCGCCGTGGAGCCCGGACTTTCCTCGACGAACCGAAGCCCGCCGCGACCGCCCGGCCGTCTGATCCGGGGGCTATGTGGGGCAACAGGGCCCGAAAGGCAAACCGGCTCAAGGTTCCAGCACGCCTGTCAGGCTCTCGGCCGAGGCCAGCTGCAGCAGGCCCATGAGGCGCGCGCGGGTTTCCCCGTCGGCGACGCCGTCCACGGTCTCCTGCCGCCAGTGGCGCTGGAAGGCGCGCACAACGCAGGCGGTCTCGGCGTCGTAGGTCCCTGACGGCAGCGGCTCGTATCCGAGGCGGTGCAGGCCGGCCTGCAGGGCGAAGACCCCTACCCCCTTGTCGCCTTCACCGAGCGCCGGGCCGGGCGCGGGGACGGGTTCGAACCACAGGCCGTGGCCGTGCTCGGCCAGGCGGCGCCAGGGGAACAGCTCGCCGGGATCTTCCTTGCGGGCCGGGGCGACGTCGGAGTGGCCCAGGATGCGGGCGTTCTCGATCGACCAGCGGCCGCGGATGTCGTCCAGCAGCCGGATGACGGTCTCGATCTGGGCGTCGGGGAAGGCGCGGTAGCCGAATTCGTGGCCCGGATTGACGATCTCGACGCCGATCGAGCAGGCGTTGATGTCGGTTTCGCCCTTCCAGAAGGACTTGCCCGCGTGCCAGGCGCGGCGCTCCTCGTCCACAAGACGGAACAGGCGGCCGTCTTCCTCGACGACGTAGTGGGCGGAGACCTTCGCCTCGG
>CAZRKY010000158.1:0-7629 GCA_964600375.1 uncultured Caulobacteraceae bacterium
CGCCGGTTCGGCGGAGTGGAGACCCATGACGCTCTCGCCGCCGGCTAGGCGCTTCAACTGGAAAGACCTTGGTCTGCGCGCGCTTTCGGCGGTCGTGCTGATCCCGGCTGTGATCGCCGCGATCGCGTTCGGCGACTGGGCCTTCATGCTGTTGATCGCGGTCGGCGCGGCGGTCATGTGCATCGAGTGGGGCGACATGAGCGAGCGGCGCGCGCCGTTCCGCATCGGCGCCGCGGTGGTGCTGGGGGTGGTCGCGCCCATCTTCGCCGCCAAGCTGGGCGACTTCTCGGCCGCCTTCGTGCTGCTCACCTTCGGCGCCATTGGCGCCGCCCTGTTCGCGCGGCAGATCCGGGCCTCCGCGATCGATGCCGCCTATGGCGTTCTCTACATCGGCTGGCCCTGCGTGGTCCTGGTGTGGCTGCGGGAGCAGCCGGACGGCCGGGACTGGACCGTGATGCTGTTCGCCATCGCCTGGTGCGCCGACATCGCGGCCTACGCCATCGGCAACGTGTTCAAGGGGCCCAAGCTCTGGCCCCGGTTTTCGCCGAACAAGACTTGGTCGGGTTTCCTCGGGGGCCTCGCCGCCGGGATCACCGGCGGCGTTGTGGTTCAGTCGCTGTCGACCATCGACATGCCCTGGTGGGCTGCGGTTTGCGTTGGCCTGGTGGTGGGGCTCGCCACCATGGCCGGAGACCTTTGGGAATCGGCCTTGAAGCGACGGTTTGGCGTCAAGGACGCGGGGTCGCTGATCCCCGGACACGGTGGCATCCTGGACCGGGTGGACGGGTTGATGTTCGCGGTCATCGCAATCGCCGCCGCGCGTCTGCTGTTGAAGGCCGGAGGCGTGATGTGACCCTTCACCGGCGTGTCACCGTCCTGGGGTGCACCGGCTCGGTCGGGTGCTCGACGCTTGAACTCATGGCCCAGACCCAGGCCGCCGGTTCGGCGACCTATGAGGTCGAAGCCCTGGTCGCGGGCTCGAACCTGGAGCTGTTGGCCGAGCAGGCCCTGCGCTGGAAGCCCAGGGTCGCGATTCTGGCGGATGATCGCCGCCTGGCCGAGCTGCGAAATCGGCTGGCCGGGACAGGCATCGACGTCCAGGGCGGAGAGCAGGCGGCCATCGAGGCGGCGGCCCGCCCGGCGGATTGGGTGATGGCCGCCATCGTCGGTTCCGCCGGGCTCAGGCCCACCTGGGCGGCGATTCGGGCGGGCGCGGTGGTCGGCCTGGCCAACAAGGAGAGCCTGGTCACCTGCGGTCCGGCGCTGCTGGCGGCGGCGCGGGCGGCCGGCGGCGCCGTGATCCCTGTGGATTCGGAGCACTCAGCAGTCTTTCAGGTCCTGCAGCAACCTTGCGCAGCAAGGCTGTTGCGGGTGATCCTGACGGCCTCCGGAGGGCCTTTCCGAAGCTGGAGCCGCGATCAGATGGCTTCGGCGACCCCGGAGCAGGCCGTGGCCCACCCCAACTGGTCGATGGGGTCGAAGATCTCGGTCGACAGCGCCACCATGGCCAACAAGGGCCTCGAGACCATCGAGGCGGCCTATCTCTTCGACGTCGCCCCCGATCGCATCGAGGTGCTGATCCACCCGCAGTCCATCATCCATTCCATGGTCGAGTACGAAGACGGCTCGACCCTGGCCCAGCTCGGACCGCCGGACATGCGCACGCCCATCGCCTGCGCCCTGGCCTGGCCAGACCGGCTGCCGTGGCCCGCGCCCAGGCTGGACCTGGCCGCAATGGGTAAGCTGACCTTTGAGGCGCCAGACGAAACCCGCTTTCCGGCCCTGGCCCTGGCGCGCGACGCGTTGAAGGCGGGAGGCGCCGCGCCGGCGGTCTTCAATGCGGCCAATGAAATCGCGGTTGCGGCTTTCCTTGACCGCCGGATCGGGTTTCTCGATATTGCCTCTGCGATCTCGGAAACGCTTGATCGTGCAGGCTCTGGCGGCGATTTCGCCTCCGGCGCGAGTGGGGATCCTCTCGAGGTCGCCCTGCGGGTGGACGCTTCCGCGCGTCGCCTGGCCGCTGAGACTGTCGGACGCTTGGTCCGGGCGGCCTGAACAGGGCTGGAGGGGTACTCTTTCTGATGCTTGGCAGCCCTTCCGACTGGATCTTCGGCATCCTGTCCTTCCTGGTCGTGATCACCGTCGTGGTGTCGCTTCACGAGCTCGGGCATTTCTGGGCGGCCAAGCTTTGCCGCATCAAGATCGACACCTTCTCGATCGGGTTCGGACCCACGATCTATTCGCGCGTCGACAAGTCGGGCGTGGAATGGCGGGTCGCCGCCTTGCCCCTTGGCGGATACGTGAAATTCGCCGGCGATTCCAACGCCGCAAGCGTGCCGGACCAGGAGGATCTCAAAGAGCTCCGTGAAGAGATCATCGCCGAGGAAGGGTCGGCGGCGCTCAAGGACTACTTCCATTTCAAGCCGGTATGGCAGCGGGCCTTCGTGACGGCGGCCGGTCCGGCGATGAACTTCCTGCTCTCGATCATGATCTACAGCGCGCTGCTGCTGGGCTTCGGCAGCATCCAGGTCGACCCCCGGGTGGGGGCGGTCGAGAAGGGCACGCCCGCGGAGGCCGCCGGGTTCCGGCCGGGCGACCTGATCACCGCCGCCGACGGCCGGCCGCTGACGGACTGGAACCAGCTGCAGCGCTACGTGATCCTGCGTTCGGGGGATCCCATCGTTTTCGATATCAAGCGCGGCGATGAGGCGCTTCAGATCACTGCCGCCCCGCGCCGCACCCAGGTCGACGACCCCGTCGGAGGCAAGGCCAGCGTGGGCCGGCTCGGCCTGGCGGTGGACACCCGCGGGATCCACGAGATTCGGTACAATCCCATCACAGCCGTAGGCGCCGGGACCCAGGAGACCTTCAGCGTCCTGGGCCTGAGCCTGCAGTACATCGGCCGTGTCCTGACGGGCCGGGAATCAGGCGACCAACTGGGCGGGCCGGTGGGAATCGCCCGCACCGCCGGGGCGGTCAGCCAGCAGGCGGCCGCCATCGAAGGCTCCTTCTGGCTCAAGTCGGCCAACGTTGCGCTGCAATTGGTGCAGATGGTGGCGATGATATCCGTGGGGATCGGGTTCCTGAACCTGCTGCCGATTCCCGTTCTGGACGGGGGGCACCTGCTGTTCTACGGCTATGAAGCCGTGGCGCGACGCCCACTGGATGCCAAAATTCAGGCCGCCGGCTTTCAGGTCGGCCTTGCTTTGCTGTTGGGATTGATGTTGTTCGTGACGTGGAATGACTTGAAGAAGCTGCCTTTGTTCCAACACATGGGCGGGCTTTTTTCATGAGCGCCCCTCGTCAGTCGGTGATTCAGCCTATGCCGCAAAATACGATCCGCGCTTGCAGCGTTGCTCTCCTGGCGAGCTTGAGCCTCATGCTCGGCCTCGGCGCGCCTGCGCCTGCGGCCGCCCAGGACGCCCCCGTCGCCACCCAGCCCGCGGCGCCGCCGCCCGCTGCTCCCGTCGAGCAGGTCGGCCTGGTGCAGCGCATCCTGGTGACCGGCAACGAGCGCATCGACCAGCAGACCATCCTCAGCTACCTGCCGATCCAGATCGGCGACGCGGTTGACGCGGCGCGGATCGACCTGGCGCTGAAGACGCTCTACCGGACCGACCTGTTCGCGGACGTGACCATCCAGCTGCAGGGCAACGACCTGATCGTCCAGGTTTCGGAAAGCCCCATCATCAATCAGGTGGTGTTCGAGGGTAACGACAGCCTGGCCGAGGAAAAGCTGCGCGATGAGGTGACCGAGCGTCCCCGCGGCATCTTCACCCGTTCGCGCGTCCAGCAGGACGTCCAGCGCCTGGTCGAACTCTACCGTCGCTCCGGCCGCATCTCCGCGACCGTGACGCCCCAGATCGTCCAACTGCCGCAGAAGCGCGTCGACCTGATCTTCGTGATCGACGAGGGCCCCAAGACCGGCGTCAGCCGGATCAACTTCCTGGGCAACCGCTCGGTGTCCGACGGCGACCTGCGCGGCGTGCTGGTGACCGAGGAAACCCAGTTCTGGCGTTTCTTCTCGTCGAACGCCAACTATGACCCCGATCGCCTCGAGTACGACCGCGAGCAGCTGCGCAAGTACTACACCAACCGCGGCTTCTTCGATTTCCGCGTCGTCTCTGCCATCGCCGAGCTGGCGCCCGACCAGCGCAACTTCAACATCACCTTCACGGTCGATGAAGGTCCGCGCTTCCGCTTCGGCGACCTCCGCGTCGAAACCGAGAACCAGCGCCTGGACCCGCAGTTCCTCAAGGCGCTGCTGCCCATCCACAAGGGCGACCTCTACGAGAGCGACAAGATCGAGGACGCCGTCGACGCCCTGACCTATGCGGCCGGCGCCGCCGGTTACGCCTTCGTCGACATTCGTCCGCGCTACGTTCCCAATCGCGACAAGCGCCGCGTCGATGTGGTGTTCCAGGTTCGCGAAGGCCCCCACGTCTACGTCGAGCGCATCGAGGTGCTCGGCAACACCCGCACCGTCGATCCCGTGATCCGTCGCGAAATGATGCTGGTCGAGGGCGACGCCTATAACAAGGTGCTGCTCGAGCGCTCGCGGCTGAACATCCGCCGCCTTGGCTTCTTCAAGGACGTGACCATCGAGGAAGCGCCCGGCAGCGCGCCGGACCGCACGGTGATCAGCGTGACCGTCGAAGAGCAGCCCACCGGCGAGCTCTCGTTCGGGGCCGGCTTCAGCTCGGTCGATCAGTTCCTGGTCGACATCGGGGTCAGCGAGCGTAACTTCCGCGGCCGTGGCCAGGATCTCCGCGCCCGGGTCTCGCTCGGGTCGCTGCGCCAGCAGGTCGACTTCTCGTTCACCGAGCCGAGGTTCCTTGGCCGTGACCTGCGCGCCGGGGCCGACCTCTACAGCTACCGTTACGACTACGGCAGCGCGGCGGCCTTCACGACGTCCTCGACCGGCGGCGCCCTGCGCGTGGGCTATCCGCTGAACCAGAACACCTATCTGTCGGCCCGCTACAACCTGCGTTGGGACTCCATCGACGTCGACTCCCAGAACTGCGTGGCGTCCCCGACGCTGTGCGACCAACAGGGTGCGTTCCTGACCTCGCTGGTTGGCTACGGCTTCAACACGGACCGTCGCAACGATCCCTCGCGCCCGACGCGCGGCTGGCGGGCCTCGTTCCGACAAGACATCGCCGGCGTCGGCGGGGACGTGAACTACGTCAAGACCGAGATCGATGGCGGCTGGTACTACGGCATCCGGCCCAAGTGGGTCGTGACCGTCGAAGGTTCGGCCGGCTACATCGATGGCTGGGGCGGCGACGCTATCCGGATCAACGACCGTTTCTTCAAGGGCGGCAACACCTTCCGCGGCTTCGCGACCGCCGGGATGGGGCCGCGCGACGTGGCCTCCAAGGATGCGCTGGGCGGAAACCTCTACGCCATCGGCACCGTCGAGCTGTCGTTCCCGACCTACCTGCCGGAAGAGTACGGCATCTCGGGCGCGATCTTCGCGGACTTCGGGACCGTCGGACTGCTGGATGACGTCTACACCCACTACCAGGGCGATCCGGACGGCATCGGCCCGCTTCAGCCCGGCGACGTCAATCCGAACATCGCGGATAACCTGGCGCTGCGCGCCTCGGTGGGCCTCAGCGTCTTCTGGAAATCGCCCATGGGCCCCATTCGTTTCGACCTAAGCCACGTTTTGGCCTCGGAAGACTACGACAAGACGGAAACCTTCCGGTTCTCAACCTTCAGGCAGTTCTAAAAACATGACCCGCAATCTGACCGTCGCCGCCGGCGCCCTCGCCGCGTTCGGCATCGCTGCCACGGCATTCGCCCAAACCGCCCCCGCTCCGGCGCGTCCCGCGGCCCCGTCCGTGGCCCCGGGCCCCGTCATCGCCGGCGTCTGCACCTTCTCAAATGATCGCGCCATCGGCACCTCGCTGGTCGGCAAGGCCGTGGGCGCCCGCCTGCAGCAGCTGAGCCAGGCCGCCGACGCCGAGCTGCGCGCCGAACGGACCCGTCTGGAAACGGAAAAGCGCGCCCTGGAAGCCCAGCGCGCCACCCCGACCATGACCCAAGAGCAGCTCGAGCAGCGTGCGCTCACGTACAACCAGCAAGCCGCCGCCTTCGAGCGAAAGGCCCAGCTGCGCGTCCGTGAGCTGCAGGCCACCGAGCAGAAGCAGCTCCAGCGCGTCGCCCAGGAGCTTCAGCCCCTGATCCTGCAGGCCTATGCCGAGCGTAACTGCGGCCTGATGGTCGATCGCAGCGTCATCTATGCGGCCAACCCCGCCATGGATGTCACTGACATCGTCGTCCAGAAGCTGAACGCCAAGATCACCACCCTGACCTTCGAACGCGAGCGCCTCGATCAGCCCGCCGCCGCCGCTCCGGCCCGTCCGGCCGCCGCGCCGGCCGCCGCCGCGCCCGGCAAGAAGAAGTAAGCGCCTAACCGGGGCAGGGGAGCGAATGCCCGACCGTCGCTTTTTCGAGCACACGGGACCGGTCTCCCTTGCCGACCTCGCCGCCAGGGCGGGGTTTGCGCTCAGCGATGAGCGCGCGTCTGCCCTGATGATCGAAACCGCTTCGCCGTTGGCCAAAGCCGATGGCGGGGCGATTTCGTATCTGTCGGACCGCCGCTACCTC
Source organism: uncultured Caulobacteraceae bacterium (assembly GCA_964600375.1). Taxonomy (GTDB): domain Bacteria; phylum Pseudomonadota; class Alphaproteobacteria; order Caulobacterales; family Caulobacteraceae; genus JAEZEZ01. The sequence continues at coordinate 6,616 of CAZRKY010000158.1, forward strand.
GAAGATCTCAGGCAGACCAGGGCCAGCGCGGTGTTCATCAGCGAGAAGCTGGCCGAACACGCGCCCGCGGGGGCGGCCGTCATCGTCACGGGCGAGCCTCAGGCGGCCTGGTCGCGGGTCGCGGCGCTGTTGCACCCGGCGATCGGCCTTCGCAATGATCAGCCGATCCACCCCGAGGCGCGGCTGGAGGACGGCGTCTATCTCGCGCCCGGCGTCACGGTGGGGCAGGGCGCGCGGATCGGGGCCAACACGCGCGTCGGCGCCAATTGCGCCATCGGGCCTGGCGTCGCCATTGGCCGTGACTGCGTCATCGGCGCCAACACCACCATCGAGTTCGCCCTGATCGGCGACCGGGTGGCGGTGGCTGCCGGCGCGGTTATCGGTTCGGCCGGCTTTGGGGTCGCGGCGGGGGCGACGGGGCTGGTGGACATTCCGCAGCTGGGACGTGTGATCCTGCAGGATGGCGTCAGCATCGGCGCCAACACCACGATCGATCGCGGCGCCTGGGATGACACCATCATCGGCGAGAACACCAAGCTCGATAACCAGGTGCAGATCGCCCACAACGTCGTCATGGGCCGCAACTGCGTCATGGCCGCCCATTGCGGCATCTCCGGCTCGGTCACCTTCGGCGACAACGTCCAGTGCGGCGGCGATGTCGGCATCAAGGATCACGTCCGGATCGGCAACAACGTGCAGCTGGCGGCCCGATCGGGAGTCATGCGCGACATCGCCGACGGCGAGATCGTCGGGGGCTCCCCGGCGCAGCCCATCAAGGAGTGGATGCGCGAGATCGCCTGGGTGCGAAACGCTATCGCGGCCGAGCGCGAAGCCAAGGCTCGCCAAAAAGACCAGTAGGGGCTAATCCCACCCCCATGAGCGAGACCCAATCGGGCGAAACCGGCCCCTCCATCGGCTATGCGGAAGTCCTGCACCGCATCCCGCACCGCTACCCGTTCCTGCTGGTCGATCGTGGCGAGGATTACCGCCCCCATGAGCGCCTGATCGGAATCA
>CAZRKY010000159.1:0-7560 GCA_964600375.1 uncultured Caulobacteraceae bacterium
CGGGAACCACTTCATGATCATCTGCTGCGTCGGATCGGGCGAGGTGGGGCTCATCGAGGTCTGGAGCCACATGGTGATGCCGTAGAGCAGCGGCCACAGGCCGATGTGCAGGAAGCCCTTGCCCACCAGAAGCGTACCGACGAGCGGCAGCGCGCCCGGATCGTAGGGCAGCAGGCCGAACAGGTTCCACATGGTCGTGGGGTCCGGAACGGACAGGTCACGAATCCAGCCGAAGAAGGGCGCGTGGCGCATCTCGATGGTGACGAACAGCACCTTGTAGAGCGAGAAGAAGACCGGGATCTGGATCAGGATCGGCAGACAGCCGGCCAGCGGATTGATCTTCTCCTTCTGGTACAGCGCCATCATCTCCTGCTGGAGCTTGGTCTGGTCGTCGCCGTACTTCTTCTTCAGCTCCTCCTGCTTGGGCTGGAGGTTCTTGATCTTGGCCATCGAGGCGAAAGCCTGGTTGGCGAGCGGGAAGAAGACCAGCTTGGCGCAGACGGTCAGCAGCAGGATGGCCAGGCCGAAGTTGCCCAGGTGGCTGTTGAAGAACTCCAGCACCGCGAACAGCGGGCGGGTGAAGATCCAGAACCGCTCGCCCCAGTCGATGGCCAGGTCGAACTTGTCGATGTTCAGGTTGTCCTGGTAGCCGACCAGGATCTCGTTACGCTTGGCGCCGGCGAAGAGACTGGAGTGGTGCGTGATCTGGCGGCCCGCCGGAATGGCGACCAGCCGGCCCTCGAACACCGCTTCCATCACCTTCACGCCGTTCAGCGTCGTGACGCGGAACTTGCCGTGGCCGGCCTCGGAGGGCGTGGGGACCAGGGCGGCCATCCAGTACTTGTCGGTGATGCCCAGCCAGCCGCCGTGGGTAGCCTTGTCGAAGTCTTCCTTGCGCTTGGCCCAGTCCTTGTAGGTGATCAGCTTGGGCGCGCTGTCCAGAACGCCCACGGCGCCTTCGTGAACCACCATGTTGTGGTTGGCGTCGGCGGGCACGCCACGCCGCTGGACAGAGGAATAGGGCAGCAGGGTCACCGCCTGGCCGCTCAGGTTGGCGACCGTGTCGGAAACCGTGAACATGTACTGGGCGTCGACCGAGATGGTGCGCCGGAAGCGCAGGCCGTGGCCGTTGTCGAAGGTCAGGACCACGGGCTTGCCGGGCTTCAGCACGTCGCCTTCGGCCAGGGTCCACAGCGAACTCTCGCGCGGCAGGTTGGGCACGTTCTGGCCGGCCCAGCCGAACTGGGCGAAATAGGCGTTGGGCAGGCCCTCGGGACGCAGCAGCTCGACCATGGGCGAGCGCGGGTCCAGCGTCTCGCGGTACTGGGTCAGGTAAAGGTGATCGATGCGGCCGCCGCGCAGCGAGATGGAGCCGCGCAGCATCGGGGTCTCGACCTGCACCCGCGGGCTGGCCGCCAAGGCCTGGGCCGGGCTGGCGAAGGTCGGGATCGCGGGGGCGGCGCCCGGGGTCGCCGCAGCGCCGGGAACGGTGGAGGCCGCAGCCGGCCGGGCCGCCGCCTCGGCCTTGCGCTTGGCCGCCTGGGGCCCGAGCACGAGGAACTGGTAGGCGAGCAGGATCACCGCGGCGCATACCGCGAAGATGATCGTGTTGCGGCTGTTGTCTGGCTGCATCGGTAAACTTTTCGCGGAAAGGGCTGGCGCCTCAGGCGCCGGGAGGGTTTTGCCCGCCGGCGGCGAGCCTTATCAGCGCGGTTTTCACATCGTCAAGCAGACGGTCCCATGGGCGGGTGGTCGCGCCCATGCGGGCGATCAGCACATAGTCGTGCCCGGGCCGTCCGTGTAGGGGCAAAAGCTGCCGCGCCGCCTCGCGCAGACGTCGCTTCGCCCTGTTGCGGACCACCGCGCCCCCGACCTTGCGCGTGGCCGTGAAGCCCAGGCCGATATGGTCCGAACCGTCGGCCCGGTCTCGGTCCTGAATGACCACCGCGCCGCGCGACAGATAGGGCGCCCGCGCCGCCGCCAGGAACTGGGGGCGGACCTTCAGGCGCTGGATCACGGGCGCCGGGCGGGAATCGTCAGACGGCATGGCGTTCACAGCCTAGCCCATCGCGGACGCAGAAACGCCGGCCGCTTGAGACGGCCGGCGCAAGATTCCTGGCTGCCGAAGGGCAGGCGACTTAGGCCGTCAGGCGCTTGCGGCCCTTGGCGCGGCGACGCGCGATGACCTTCTGGCCGTTCTTGGTGGCCATCCGGCTGCGGAAGCCGTGGCGGCGCTTGCGCACGAGTCGCGACGGCTGATAGGTCCGCTTCACGGTGAGGCTCCAGACAAAAGAGTAATGCCGGACGCGGCGTTGCATCCGGCGAAAGAGGCGGGGCGTATAAGACGCAGGGGCGCGGCTGTCAACGCGATCCGATAAACCGTAGACAGTTGTGACCTATCGCCGGGGGGCGCGGAAGTGGCATCGCCGACGCAGGATTGGAAGCGGCCCGCGGTGCTTGCGGTGATCCTCGTCGTGCTCGGGGTGTACACCTTCGTGCGCGGCGCGCCCGAGCGGGGCAACGTCGACCGGCTTGAAGCGCGACTGGCGGAATACGAGCTGCCGGAGCTCGGCTATCGTCCGCCCGCCGTGGACCGCTTTATCCGCTACTATGCCGCCGCCAATCCGACGGAGTGGCGCAGCCTCCCGATGTCCCATTCCGCCCCGCCCCTCACCCTGGCCCCCGGCAAGACGGTGATCGTGGGCGCGCTGCTGGACCCGTCGATCGATGGTGGCGGCCCGCCGGGGATTCGCCGCGTCCGCCTCGACCAGCTCCCCGCCGTCAACGATGGCGGCTGCAGCATCGTCAACGTGGTCTATGACCCGGCCACCGACGAGATCCTCGGCGCCTGGTGCAATGGCCAGCTGCGAGCCGCGCCTCCGATTCCGCCCCCGCCGCCCGCGAAGTGACCGATCGCGCGCATCCGAGCGTATGTGCCTTGCGGCGCGCGACGCCGCCCCGCTTCATGCGTTATACACGCGCAACTCCGGAGAGGGTCCCCTTGAGCGAGCCTGACGCCAGCCCCCCGCCGCCCCCTGCCGCTCCGGCGACCCTGGCGGAGCATGTCCGCCGCTGGGTTCCGCTGGTGGTGATGATCGGCGCCGGCGCCGCGGTCTATTTCTCGGGCGTCTACCACTACGTCTCGTTCGATGAGCTGCGCGCCCGGCACCATGAGTTGAAGGCCTTCGTGGAGGCCAATTTCTGGGTCGGGCTGGCCCTCTACATGCTGATCTTCACGGGCGCGACCTTCGTGGCGGTGCCGGGCGCCTCGGTGCTGCAACTCATCGCCGGGTTCCTGTTCGGACCCTGGATCGGCGGGGCGGCGACGGCGGTCTCGGCCACCATCGGTTCGCTCGGCTACTACTTAGCGGCCAAGAGCGCGCTGGGCGACGCCCTGCGCCGCAAGGCCTACGCCGACCCCCGTGCGCGCCAGTGGCGCGAGGGGCTGGAGAAGGACGCCTTCTGGTACCTGCTGGGCCTGCGGGTGCCGCCGGTGATGCTGTTCGTGGGCATCAGCGCGCTCGCCGGCGTCGCTGCGGTGCCGGTCCGGTCCTACCTCGCCGCCACCTTCCTGGGCGTCCTGCCCTCGGCCACGGTCTATGCCGCCATCGGCTCGGGACTGGACCAGATCTTCGCCAAGGGCGAGGCCATCAACTTCATGGCGCCCGAAATCTTCTGGCCCCTGATGGGCCTGGGTCTCCTGTCGCTGATCCCCGGCGCCTGGAAGCTGTTGAGTAACCGCCGGCGGGCCGCCAACGTAGATGAGGCCGCATGACAAACCTCCTCAAGCGCCTCTGGCCGCTCCTCCTCATCGCAGCCGCGATCGCGGCCCTGTTCCTGACCGGGGCCAACGAGTACCTGTCACTGGACGCCCTGCGCGCCAACGAGGCGGTGCTGCGCCAGGCGGTGGCGGACAATTTCCTGCTCAGCCTGGCCATCTTCGTCGGCGTCTATATCGCCGTGGTCACCACCTACATTCCCGGCGCCTCCATCCTGACCCTGACCGGCGGATTCCTGTTCGGAACCTGGATCGGCGCCGGCGCGACGGTGCTCGGCGCCACCATCGGTGCGCTTGGCGCCTACGCCCTGATCCGCACCGCCATCGGCGAGCCTTTGCGCCGCAAGGCCGAGGCCTCGGGCGGCCTGCTCAAGCGGCTGATCGACGGCTTCGGCGGCAACGCCTTCTCCTATGTCCTGTCCCTGCGCCTCGTCCCCGCCGCGCCCTTCTGGCTGGTCAACGCCGCCGCTGGGGTCGGGTCGGCCCCGGTGCGCCCCTACGCGCTCGCGACCCTGCTGGGGATCATCCCCGGCACGGTGATCTACTCCGGCATCGGGGCGGGGCTGGGCGAGCTGTTCCGCCGCGGCGAGAGGCCCAACCTGTCGATCATCTTCGAGCCCCAGATCCTGTGGCCGCTGGTGGGCCTGGCCGCCCTGTCCTTCCTGCCGGCCGTCTGGAAGGCGATCCGCGGCAAGAAGGCCGTGAGCGTCTGATGCGCAAGCTCAGGGCCGACATCGTCGTCATTGGGGCCGGGTCCGGCGGCCTCTCGGTCGCGTCCGGCGCCGCCCAGCTGGGCCTGCGGGTCGTGCTCTTCGAGAAGGGCGAGATGGGCGGCGACTGCCTCAACACGGGCTGTGTCCCCTCCAAGGCGCTGATCGCCTGCGCCCACGCCGCCTACGACGCCCGCACCGCCGGTCGGCTGGGCGTCCACGGCAGCCCCACCGTCGACTTCGCGGCCGTCATGGCCCACGTCCGCGCCGCCATCGCCGCCATCGAGCCCCACGACAGCCAGCAGCGCTTCGAAGGCCTCGGCGTCACGGTCGTGCGCGAGGCCGCGCGGTTCACCGGCCCGCGCACCGTCGCCTCCGCCTCGGTCGAGGTCACCGCCCGCAAGGTCGTCATCGCCACCGGTTCGCGCGCCAAGGCCCCGCCCATCCCCGGTCTGCCGGGGTCCGGCTTCCTGACCAATGAGACCGTCTGGGGCCTCACGGAACTGCCGCGCCGCTTGATCGTGCTCGGCGCCGGGCCCATCGGCCTCGAACTCGGCCAGGCCTTCCGCCGCCTGGGCTCCGAAGTTGTCGTGGTCGAGGCCGCCCAGCCCCTGCCGCGCGAGGACCGCGACCTCGCCCAGCCAGTCCTGGAGCAGCTGGCCGCCGACGGGGTCGAGGTCTTCACCGGCCGCCTCGTGGACGCCGTCGAACGCTCTGGCGACACCATCGCCGTCATCTCCGGCGGCCACCGCATCGAAGGTTCGCACCTGCTGGTGGCCGTGGGCCGCGAGGCGGTGCTGGAGGGCCTGAACCTCGACGCCGCCGACATCGCCCACGGACCGCGCGGCATCACCCTGGACCGCCAGCTACGCTCGACCAGCAATCCCGCCGTCTTCGCCATCGGCGACGCCGCCGGGCGCGAGGCCTTCACCCACGTCGCCGGCGCCCATGCCGGCCTGATCATACGCCGGGCCCTGTTCGCCCAGGCCACCGACGTCGAGGCCCTGGTCGTCCCTCGCGTCACCTACACCGACCCCGAAATCGCCGCCGTCGGCCTGTCGGAGGCCGATGCGCGCAAGCTTCACGGCGACCGCGTCCAGATCCTGAGCGTACCGTTCAACGGCAATGATCGCGCCATCGCCGAGAGCGACACCCGCGGCTTGGGCAAGCTGATCCTGGACCCCAACGGCCGCATCCTGGGCGTCGCCATCGTCGGGCGCGGCGCCGGCGAGCTGATCCACCCCTGGGCGCTGGCGATGACGGCGAAACTCAAGCTGCGCGCCTTCGCCGACTTCATCGCGCCCTATCCGACGCGCGGTGAAATCCACAAGCGGCTGGCCAGCGCCTTCTTTAGCCCGATCCTGTTCTCAGGCCGGACGCGCGCGCTGGTGTCCCTGCTAAAGCGGTTTTAGGCCCCGCAGTCCGGCTGCCTGTTCCTGCCTGTTTTCTACCTGTTTTCTCCCTGTTATCTCCCTGTTCCTCCCTGTTATCGAAAACAGGGACGGCGCCCGATTTTCGATCCTTCCCGCCCGCCCGCCCGCCCGGTCCTGGCCTCCCGACCGGCGCGCAGGCACGCCGCAATGGATGGCCGAACAGGAGATAATGTTCCTGATTTGTTCACTACTCAAGGCGGTCGATGCCGGAAGGCGGCCTCTGGCGCGGCCAACCCTGCGGCCGGCAACCCGGGCTCAGCCTTTCCTTGCCCCGGCGAGTCGGGTGACATACCTCCGGTTACAGGCGGGCCGCTCCGGTCCGCGACGGTTCGACAGATGAGGCTTCCCCAGCCGTTCGGGCGTCTGCGCTGGCCCAGCGGGCTCTCCTCGCGGCTGCTGTTGCTGACCGCGGTCTTTGTCGTGGTCGCAGACCTGTTCATCCTCGGGCCCGCCCTGTCCTCCTTTGAAGAGCGCTGGCTGCTCGACCGCATCCGCCGCGCCGAGATCGCCGCCGGCGCCGTGGACGTGGCGCCGGATAACTTCGTGCCCGACCGCCTGGCCGAGCGGCTTCTTACCTCCGCCGGGGTCACCGCCGTGGCGATCAAGGAGCAGGGCCGCCGCCGGCTGGTGCTGGCGGCGCCGCAGATGGACTCGACGCCCGACTTCACGGACCTGCGGCGCGGACGCATCGGCGGCTGGTTGATCGCGCCCTGGAAGACCCTGTTCGGCGGACCCGACCGCACTATCCGCGCCATCGCGGCGCCCTGCTGCCGTACCGCCGAGTTCATCGAGATCGTCACCCCGGCCCAGCCGTTGCAGCGCGACCTGTGGTCCTACCTGTTGCGCATCCTGGCCCTGTCGGTGGTCATTTCGGTGCTGGCGGGCGGGCTGATCTATGCGGCGCTTTCGGCCTTCATCGTGCGCCCCATGCGACGCATCACCGCCTCCATCGAACGCTTCCGCGCCGCGCCCGAGGACCCCGGCGCCGAGCCCGAGCACTCGGGCCGCCAGGACGAGATCGGCCGGGTCGAGGAGGAACTGGCCATCATGCAGGAGGAGGTGCGCCAGGCGCTGCGGTCCCGCGCCCGCCTGGCCGCGCTTGGCGAGGCGGTGGCCAAGATCAACCACGACCTCAGGAACATGCTGACCTCCGCGCAGATGGCCTCGGACAGGCTGGCCGGATCAGGCGACCCGGCGGTCGCCCAGGCCCTGCCGAGGCTGGAGCGGGCGCTGGACCGGGCCCTGGGCCTGACGCGGGACGTGCTGAACTACGGCAAGACCTCGGAAGCCGAGCCGGCGCTGACCCGAGCGCCCCTGCGCGCGGCGCTGGAGGCCGCGGCCGAGGACGCCGGACTGACCGCCGGGGCCGTGGCGCTGGAGACGAAGATCGCTCGCAGCCTGATGGTCGAGGCCGATCCCGAGCAACTGCACCGCATCCTGGTCAACCTCATGCGCAACGCCCGTCAGGCCATCGAAAGTACAGACCGGGCGTCCGGCGTGGTGAGGGTGACCGCCGAACGGGGCGAGCGTGAACTGAGGGTGATGGTCGCCGATGACGGCCCGGGGATTCCCGATCGCGTCCAGGCTCACCTGTTCCAGGCCTTTGCGGGCTCGGGTCGCGCGGGCGGCGGAACGCGCT
>CAZRKY010000160.1:0-7490 GCA_964600375.1 uncultured Caulobacteraceae bacterium
CGAGGCCATGGGCGTCAGCCCCGCCAGCTTCGAGCCCATGCGCCCCTGGCTGGCTAGCCTGCAACTGACCATGGGCAGCCTCGCCCGCGCGGGCTATGGGGCGGACTCCGGCGTGGACCGCGCGCTGAAGGCCCAGGCGCTGGCCGCCGGCAAGCGGGTGCGCGCCTTCGAGACGCCGGAACAACAACTGCGCTTCTTCGCCGACCTCGAGCCCGCCGTCGAACTGGCTCTGCTGCGCCAGTCGCTGGATGAGTTCGACACCGCGCCCACGACCTTCGAGCCGCTCAGTCGCGGCTGGCTGGAGGGCGACCTGGGCGTGCTGCGCCGCTACCTGATCGACGACTGGGCCCACGGCGAGCCGGCGCTCTATCGGGTGCTGATCGTCGGGCGAAACGCCGCCTGGGCCGACCAGATCGAGACCCTGTTGCGCGGATCAGGGACCAGCTTCATCGCCGTGGGCGCCGGCCACCTTGTCGGCCCAGACAGCGTGCAGGCCCAACTTCGCCGCAAGGGGATTGCCTCCCAGCGATTCTAGGGCGACCTCTGCCAAAGCGGCAGGAGAGTCCATGAGCAGCGAAGCGACCCATCCGGCCGAGCCCGCGCCCCACCCGGCGCCCGAGCCCCTGCCCCACTACCGCGACCGGGCCGAGCGGCTGGCGGACTATGTCGTGCACCTGACCGGCCTGGGCCTGGCGCTGTTCGGGGGCGGCATGCTGCTGGGGCTGGCGATCGGCGGCGGCCACTATTCGCGACTGGCGGCCGCCAGCATCTACGCCGTGGGCCTGCTGACCATGCTGGCGCTGTCGACCGCCTACAATTTCGCGCCGGCGCGGTTCCAGCCGCTGCTGCGCCGCTTCGACCACGCCGGCATCTTCCTGATGATCGCAGCTTCCTACACCCCGTTCACCACCGGCGCCCTGACCGGCGCCTGGGCCTGGGGCATGACCACGGCGGTCTGGGCCATCGCCGTCTTCGGCATCCTGGCCAAGCTGCTGCTGCCGGGCCTGGGCAGGGCCTTCTGGATCGTCATCTATCTGGCGCTGGGCTGGCTGATGGTCATCGCGCTCAAGCCTCTGTTCGACGGCGTGGGCTTGGCGCCGCTGATCCTGCTGGCGGTCGGGGGCGGTTTCTACTCCCTGGGCGTGGCCTTCTACGCCAACAAGAACCTGCGCTTCCGCCGCGCCATCTGGCACGGCCACGTGGTCATCGCCGCCGTGGTGCACTGGGTCGCGATCCTGCTGGCGGTGCTGCAATAGCCACCGGGCTTGAGCGCGCCGAAAGGGCGGGCTAGGAACCGTCCGACGCGGGCGTAGCTCAATGGTAGAGCAGGAGCTTCCCAAGCCCATCCCGGTTAGCCGGATTCAAGCGCTTGGGTGTAAAACGGCCCGGATCGGCCCCTAAGCGGGGCAACGGTTACCGGCGCGCCTGTAAAATGAAATCGGCCGCCGGCACAAACCGAATCGCCCCAGAATTCCGCTCGATCGAGACGGAGAACGCCTATGGAAATCGCCAATAAGGCAGGGCGCGCCACGATGCTGGTCGGCGGCGCCGACGTCGGCAAGGTCGACTGGACGGTCCGGATCCTGGAGCGAAACGGCCTGCGCGAGGGCGGAGGCCAGATCCGGGCCTCCGCCGACGCCCTGTTTAAGGCTTTCACGGCCGGCGCCGCCCAGCTGGTGCTGGCGGGCGGCAATGCTGATATCGTGGTGACCGGCATGGACAACGGCGACGGTGCGCCGTTCAAACTGTCCGGACCCTGGCCGGGGCTGTAACCCCCCTCGACACGCGAGCGGCGCTCGCCTAGGACTCGAGGCCCAGTCGGTCGGCGCCACTGGAGCCTGACCATGACGCCCCCGCCTGCGGCCACCCCATCCCCCAACGCCATCTGCTCGGCCTGCGAGCGCGGCCGGCGCGTCATCGTCGAGACGCGCGCCGACTTCGAGGGCGGGCGCGTGACGATCCTGCCCGCGCCGTGTCCGCACTGCGGCTCCGATCGGCCGCCGGAGCTGCTGGCCATCCCGAACCTGGTCCGGCCTGGCTGGCGGCCGGACCATCACCGCCTGACCACGCGGGCCGAGCAGGATCTCGCGCGGGAGCCCGGCCAGCGCTCGCAGTCCGGCTCGACGTTCGGTGTCGGCCAGGTTCGGCCGGAGGGCGACGGCTAGGCCGCCAGCGCCTCGCGCCAGCGATCCGTGGTCAGCCAGCGGCGGCGCCCCCAGATAACCTTGAGGGAGGCGTCCCGGTAGGTGAAGCGCACGCCGCCGCGCTCAGCTGTGGCGCCGAAGCCGGGCAGCGCGCCGATGTCCCTCGGCTCAACGGCCGCGGCGACCATGCAGCGGAGCAAGGTCAGGGGGCACGTCTCGGCCCGGTCGGGCCGGACACGGATCGCGCCCGCTTCGCGCTGGCGCGGGCACTGGGCGGCCGCCAGGGCATCGGCGACAACGCCCTTGACGCTGACCAGAGTGGCCGAGAACCACTCGCCGTGCAGCCGCTGGGTGGCGAGCGCCTGGTGCGCGACCCGCTCGGCCGCGGCGGCCACGGGGCGCGGGGCCGGCAGTGCGAGATGCAGCAGCAGGCGCGCCGGCGAGCCGGCCTGCAGCGTCGTGAGCCGACGCTGCGGATCGTGGGCGATGCCGACCTTGAACGGCCCTGCGGCCGGGCCGATGACGTAGAGGTGAGAGCTGGGGTGCATGCCGGCAGATTCGGCGGCCCTGCGCGCGGCGTCAAGCCGCCCGAGACGAGCCCCGCCCCTTGACACCCGCCCGCCTACGCGAACCGATGCGGCATGGCCCCACCTTCCCCCGACGAGGACACCGCAGACCCCGCCTACACCGCCGTCGACGGCTTCGAGACCGGCTTCTCGGCCGAGGACCAGCTGGTCGCCCTGGCGCTGACGCCGATCGCCGGCGCGCCGCTACGGGCCTGCTTCGACCCCGAGCTGGCGCTGCAGCTGGCCGAGGCCCTGGCCGACGCCGCGCGGCGGGCGCTGCAGGGCGGCCGGGCCTAGGCGCCGCTCCGGCCCGGCCGCGGATCTCCGGGCACGAAAAAAGCCCCCTCCCGCGAGGGAGGGGGCTTTCCGGTCTGGCTGGCGGCGATTGACGGCAGGACTATCGGCGGGAAGGGACCTCCCCGCCGCCCGCGCACCGTCTGGACCCTCCGTCGCCGAGGCTGGGGAGGACATCGCCGCCGTGGTCTAGGCTCCCCGCCAGGGTGGGCCGAGCCTGAGGTAGCGCGGGTGACGGTGGATTCCGCCGGTCAGCCGTGGCCGAACGCCAGGCCGGCCAGCATCGGCAGTCCGATCGCGGCCAGGAACAGGGCCGCCTTGATCAGCGCCGGATCGGTGTTGCGGAACATCAGCCGGGCTCCGGAGGCGGGGACGCCGGCGGGCGCCCAGGCGGCGTGCCGGCGTCGGCGGCCGCCGCGCAGGCGGCGCGGGTATCGATGATCACCTGGGCCACGTTGTTCCCGTAGCTGCCCAGGGCCTTCAGGTACTCCTTGCCGGCCTCGTTGGCGTCGACGACGGCGCCCGGGGCGGGCCTGGGGCGGGCCGGCAGGTCGGCGTAGAGATCCGGCGGACAGACCAGGCGCTCGGTGACGACCGTGGCGACGGCGCCGGGCGTGACGCGGGGCCGGTCAGCACCCGGTGAGCTGGCACAGGCCGCCAGCATCAAGACGGCGGCGGCCATCGCCGGCATCAGGGGCATTCTGGAACGCGCGATCGGCATCGGCTTCTCTCCGGGCTGTGGCCCCCGCTCTGGCGGCGGCGCGGTTGATGGCGGCGGTCTGGTTGGCGCGGACCTGGGCGAGCTCGCCGCGCAGGCCGTGGACCTCGCCGGCGCGGGCGGCCTGGTCGGCGGCCAGGTCCTGGATGGGCTGGGAACAGACCAGGGGAACGGCCCAGGGCGCGAGCGCGACGGGACGGTCAGGGGTGGCCAGGCCCGAGTCCTTGATCAGGCCCTTGCGGCAGGCCTCGGCCCGGCCGGCGATGTCGGCGTCGATCTCGGCCTGCTGGACCGCGGCGCGGACCTTGAAGGAGCAGCGGGGCAGCAGCCGGGCGCGTTCCGGGCCGGGCGCGCCGGCCACGGCGGCGTTACAGGCGAGCGCCGCTCGCCCCCGGTTCCACTCGCCGAACAGCCAGACCGCGGCAATGAGGGCGACGACCAGGCCGCCCAGGCGGACCCAGTTCATGGGGTTGGCGAAGGGGTTCATGCTCAGCTTTCCTTGCGCGAGATCTCGCCCTCGGGGCGGAGGAGGAAGGGGACGGCGCTGGCGGGCTTGTTGACGTACGCAGGCCGGCGGACAGCGACGCAGCGGGCCTTCTCGACCCGCACGATCGACACACGGTCGCCCTGGTTGCCGCCCAGGACGTGGTAGTGAGTCGCGTCCTCGCCGATGTAGAGCCCGACGTGGCCGCCGCCGGGGCGACGGAAGACCAGGGTGTCGCCCAGCGACGCCTCGAGTCCGGGCTGGAAGACCAAAGGCTTGCTCAGCGCCAGGCCGGCACGGGCCGCGACCGGCTCGCCGAACTTGGCCCAGTTCAGCGCCCAGAGCGGATCCTTCACGCCGGGCCGGCCGGTGCGCACCGACAGCAGCTGGCGGAACAGGCCGCACCAGGCCGTGGCGTCATGCCTGTAGATGGCCGAAAGGCCGCATTCCTTCGCCCAGGCCAGGATCACGGGATTGTCGGAATCGCCCGCCCCCTCGCGAAGCCCGATCTCCTTGAGGCCGGCCGCCACCATGCGTGGCAGCTCGAGCGCCAGGAGCCATTCGTACTGGGGCAGCAGGGCCACGGTCGTCATTCTGAGGCTTCCTTGATGGCAGGCGCGGGCTTGGCCGCCGCAGGCGGCCCTGGATTTGGCGGCGGGATCGGCGCGCCGGCGGAGGCGGTGACGGCGCCGGTCTCGGGATTCACCCGGCCGGCGACCTGGCCTTCATTGCTGGTGACCTCGAACTCGCCGGCGGCGGTCTTGCCCTTCACCGTGGCGGTGCGGCGCTGCAGGAACAGGGTGCCCAGGCCGATCAGGCACAGGGCGCCGATCATGGCGAAGCCCAGGAAGTTCAGCCGCTGCGGCTCGGTCGCCGGATCCCAGGGCCAGGCCCAGACGATCAGGCAGGTCACCCAGACCAGGTAGAGGGTCAGGATCGGGGTGTAGAGCAGCGCCGCCCAGTCGCGGGCCGCGTCGGCCGCGGCCTTCCATTCCAGGGCGCTCATGTGCCGGCGGCGCGCCAGGAACCAGATCAGGCCGGTCAGGGCCAGGACCGCCGCGATGATGGCGATAATCGACCAGGTCGGGCTCACGATCCGCCCTCCCCGGGGCCGTCATCCCGCACCGTCACCGCGCTGCCCGGCAGCTCGATCAGCGGCGTCGGCAGGGCGTGGGTGTCGTCGGGGACGTGGAAGCCGGAGCGTCGCAGGAAGTTCTTCAGGCTCTCGATGGTCTGGCGCAGGTTGCGGATCTCGCCGCGCAGCTCGGCCTCGGCCCGGGCGTGTTCGACCCGCTCCCGCGCCAGCTGGTCGCGGTACATGTCCCGCTCTTCCTGCAGGCCCTGGGTCAGCTTGGCGAACCCGTCGTTGATGGCGGTCTGGAACGCCGCCTTGCCCAGCAGCCGGTTCGCCACCCAGAGGCCGACCGCCCCGATCGCGGCGCCCACGGCGGTCCAGAAGGGATCGAGGTTTTCCATGCCGGGCCCCTGGACTGTGGGAATACTCGGGCCGCCGGCAAAGGCGGGTGGGCGCATGGCGACCCCCTTGCAGGTTGCGGACAGGTTTTGACGCTCTGGGGGTGCGCGCTATAGTCCGCGCCATGCCAGCCCGCCCCTCGCGTGACATCGACGCTGACGCAGCGCCCGCGGCCTGCGACGCCGCAGAGCTGGCCGCCATGAATGAAGTCGAGATCGCCGCCCTTGAGGCCGAGGCCGCGGACCTGGAGGCCGTGGCCGTGGGCGAGATGGCCGAGCCGGTGCCCTATCTGGGCAGCGCGGAGACAGCGACCCGGTTGAGGATCTACGCCGCCCGCCTTCGGGGTCGAATCCAGGGCCCTGACGGTGGCCGGGCCTGACGACTGGCGGGCGCTCGAGCTGGCCCGCGCCGAGCTGGACGCCCTGAACCGCGCGCTGGATGATTTCGACCGGCGCCGCCAACCCGATCGGGTCGACGCGGCCGAGGCGCATCTGGCGGCCGCCGTGATGCTGCTGGACCCAGCCGAACCGCTTACGCCGTGGCGACGGCCCGGCTGACCCGGTAGACATCCCCGATACCGCTCGTCGACTTGAACGTCGCCGGATAGACGCACTCGACGTCGGCCCCCAGCTCGACCTTCCCGTCCAGGGCGCTGATCAGGATCGGCGTCCCCGTGGTGATCGCATCCTTGGTCAGCAGGCCTGAAGCGATACGGCACCGGGCGCCTGCGACGCCGGCATGGGCGGCCGTGTAGAGGGTGCCGTTGGCCCGGATCGCCATCCGCGACGAGCTGTCGGAGCTGTTGCGGATGTGGGCGGCCTGGGCGTCAAAGATCGCGCGCCCGTTGGCCGAGGCCAGCAGGTAGAGAGTGTAGAGGCTGGTGGAGAAGCCCAGGAAGTTGGCCCGGGTCAGACTGTAGTAGATGTCGCCCTGCTCACAATCCATCAGGCAGGCGCCGCCGCCGACGATGTCGGCCGAGGGTCCCGAGACGATCAGCGCCCCGTGCCCCGCAGCATCCTTGTTCTCGATCAGGATCCCGTACTGCCCGGACGCTCCGCTCTGGAGGTTGTCCAGGGCGCCGTGGGTGACGTGCATGGCCCCCTCGTCGGAGGGCTTCCCGAAGGCCTGGATCAGCAGCAGCGGCCCGGCGCCCCCGGAGACCTGGACGCGCCCGACGCTGACGTCCGTCGCCTGCAGGGTCACGGCCGCGTCGGTCGCCGACGTCGCGAAGTTCCCCGAGACGTCGGGGCCCCTGAAGCCGGCATGGCCCGGATGCTGGTCGTGGAGCGATCCCGCCGCCTCGTCGCAATGGACACTGCGGCAATAGCCGCCGCGCCCCATGATGCTTGCCGTCCGCGTGCCGGCCTGGGCGGTCCAGCTGGTCGACGCGCCGTTTCCGCCGACGGTGTCGAGGTGGCGGACCCGCTTGCCGGTCAGGACGCCCAGCTTGGGCTCGTCGCAACCGGCGCAGGCGACCAGGTACCCAAGGCCGGAGCGATTGACGTTCTCGCCGTGGGCGCTGAACTCGCCGGCAAACCAGCAGGCGATGAAGACGTAGGCGCGATCCTCGACCGAGTCGGCGAAGTTCTTGCCCTCGCGGACCAGGCAGCGGTTGAACTGGAAGCCGGTCTGCTTCTGCCCGGCGCCAGACCCCACGATCCCGACATTGTCGAAGTCGATGACCATCGACTGGTCGCAGCGCAGCAGGCTGGCGTAGGTCGCGGTTGTGTAGGAGGACTTGAGGCGTTCCTCCAGGGTCACGGTGTCGGTCGAGACCGAGCGGGGCGTGACGTATTCGGACTTGTGGATG
>CAZRKY010000161.1:0-7476 GCA_964600375.1 uncultured Caulobacteraceae bacterium
GGAAGAACTGGTCGCGGTCCTCGTGCACTTCCTCGCCGATTTCCTCTCCCGGCTGCAGGGTCATGAGCACCAGTTGCAGGTAGCGGCCGGTGTAGAGAACCCGTCGAAAATCCTCGTTCTCGAGCGTCAGGCCCTCGATGTCCCCGGTGAAGCCCTTCATGCGGATCTCCTGCGCTAGCCAACTAGCGCGCACCCGAAGACGTCTCCGGCGGCGCTATCGCGACGATCTACTACGCGCAGTCGGCCTGCGCGTTCCAGCGCTTCTGCGCGGCGGGCCAGCGGGCTTGCGGGGCGCGGGCGGAAACACCTCGGCCACCACGTCGCGGACGTCGGCGGTAGCTTCCTCGATGCGCCCGGCAGGCATGTCGGCGTCGACGCCGCCGAAGTTGACGTGCTCGACCGACTCCAGTCCGCAGGTGCTGGTCAGCCGCTCGTCGAACACCTTGCGGATGGCGCTCCACGAGCCTGAGTCCACCAGCCAGGTGTTCTCTGAGCCCGTGGACGTGAAGCTGATCATCCTGCGCCCGCTCAGCAGCGGCGTGTTGCCGCCGCCCTTGACCGAGGCGTAGCCGAAGCCGGCCCCAAAGACGCGCTCGATATAGCCCTTCAACATGGCCGGCGGAGAGCCGAACCAGATCGGATAGAAGAAGGCGAAGACGTCCACGTCGCGCAGCATGGCGCGCTCGATCACGATTTCCGGACGGGGCTCGCCGCCCTGGCGGCTCGGCAGCTCGTCGACGTGCAGGCGCGGATCGAAATTAAGGGCGTAGAGGTCGCGGACCAGCACCTCGTGGCCGAGCGCCTTGACGGCCGCACTGTAGGTTTCCGCCATCAGCCGGGTGAAGGCCCGGCCGCTGGGGTGAACGACGACGACAGCGTGTTTCACGGCCGGGTCTGGGCGCGCTGCGCGTTCAGCTGCTTCAGATAGGCGGTGATGTCGGCGATCTCGTCCGCCTCCAGGGCGAAGGGCGGCATGGGGCTGTTGTGGCCGACGTAGATTCCCTCGGCCAGCGCTTCTTCCAGGTTGTCGACCGGATAGCGGCTGGCGATGTCGCGCAGGGGCGGCGAGCGCGGATTGGGGCTCTCGTCCTCGGCCCCGACGGCGTGGCAGGCGCTGCACCGCCTGCGCACCGAGTCCTCGCCGCGCATGGCCGAGACCACCATATCGGCCGGCGGGCTGGCGGGCTGGGCGTAGGACGGGCCGCCCTCGGCGCCGAACAGGGCCAGCAGCAGGATCATCCACATGGCGCGTTTCCTCCGTGTTGCATCAGGCCCTTATGGGGGGCCGCCTCAGCCCGACCGGCGTCCGCGTTCCGCAGGCCGGTGGGAAGTGGGGGACGGGCGCGTCGGTGAGGTGACGCGCCCATCCCGGGTCGCTGCCGTTCTTGGGGGGGAACCGGGTCAGGCGGCGAGTTTCTGGAGCGCGGGCCGGTTGGACACGCGCATGCGGCGAAGCCCTGTCAGGACGATCACGCCGCTGGACTGCAGCTGGGTGAACATCCGGGAAACCGTTTCGATGGTCAGGCCCAGGTAGTCGGCGATGTCCTGACGGCTCATGGGAAGATCGACCTCTTCGCCCGGAACCCGGGAGGCCAGTTCGGCGAGGACCGCCCCGACCCGCTCGAGCGCGGTCTTGCGGCCGATCTGAACGAGGTGGGACTGCATCTTGCGCAGGGCGCGGTAGCCCGCGTTCCACAACTGGCGGGCGACAGCCCCGTCGCGCGCGGCCTCGAAATCCAGGACGCGGCGGCGGACGACCAGGACTTCGCAGTCGGTCATGGCCTCGGCCGAGAAACAGTGCTCGTTCTCGTCCTCCAGGCCAACCATGTCGCCGGCATAGTAGAATCCGCCGATCTGGCGGCGACCGTCGTCGGTCAGGCGGGTGGTGCGAACCAGACCGCTGATCACGCGGTAGACGAACTCTGCTTCGTCTCCCTGGCCGTAGATGCTCTCGTCGCGCGCCAGGTGCATCCGGACGCCGAGGCCGCCGATCGGATCGGACGGAGCCGAGGCGGATTGAACGGGCGCAGCGAATTCCAGAACGGAGAGTTGCATGTGCGGTGTCCCAGTCACTGCGAGAGAGGTACGCCTCGCGCGCGGGCCGGAAAATTCGGGTGCCCCCCCTAAGGACAATTACGGAGGAGATCAGGCGGCTGCGATTGCGTTGCATCAACCCGCCGCCCCCGGGGCGACGACATGATGGGCAAAGTCCGGAGACTTTCATGGCCGCAGCGTTCCCCACCGCCCCGCATATCGACCCGCCGATCGTCCGCGCCCTGACCGCCGGCGGCCTTTATTTCCTGATCGCTTTCATGGTCGGGTTCGCCCTCGGCGTAGTCCGCGAGCTCTTCGTTGCGCCGTATGTGACGTCGGATCTCGCCGTCGTGCTCGAAACGCCGGTGATGGCGGTGGTCTCCTGGTTCGCGGCCGGCTTCTCGATCCGCCGCCTTTCGGCGCCGGGCGACCCCGCCAGGCGGCTGATGATGGGCGTGCTGGCGCTTGGCCTGCTGCTGGGGGCAGAGGAACTGCTCACCCAGGCGCTGCGGGGCGGCTCGCTGCTCGAGCAATGGTCTACGTACGGCTACCTCGCCACCGTCGCGAACCTCGCGGGCCTGACCTGGTTCACCCTCGCGCCGCTACGGATCCGGACGCAGCCGGACGGGATCCGGCCCAATGCTTGAGCTCGTGAGGCCGACGGCCGCGCCCGCATCTTCGCGCGGCGGCTTGCCTGCGGCATGGGCGGCCCAGGCCGGTCGCAACCTGCCGCGCTACACCAGCTACCCGACGGCCATCAGCTTCACCGAGCGGCATGATGACGCCGACGTCCGCGCACAGCTCCGGGCCATCCGGGCCGACCAGCCCATTTCGGCATACGTCCACGTGCCCTTCTGTCGGCGGCTGTGCTGGTACTGCGGCTGCCACACGACCATCGTCCACGATTATGATCGGGTCGACGCCTTCCGGCGCGTCTTCGCCCGCGAGATCGACCTGTGGGCCGAAGCGCTGGGCGTGCACGCCGGCCTCGCGCATCTGCACTTCGGCGGCGGCAGCCCCAATGCCTTGGCGCCCGCCCATTTCGTCGCCCTGACCCGTCAGATCGCGGATCGTTTCGACCTTCTGCCCGGCGCCGAAGTCGCCGCCGAGCTGGATCCCGGCATGCTGTCCGAGGCCTTCATTGACGCCTGCGGCGAGGCCGGCGTGACCCGCGTCAGCCTTGGGGTCCAGACCTTCGACCCCGAGGTCCAGGCCAGGGTGAACCGCGTGCAGCCATTCGCCGAGGTGGAGGCGGCGGTCAATCGCATCCGCGGCGCCGGCGTCGCGGGGCTGAACTTCGACCTGATGTACGGCCTGCCCGGCCAGACGCCCGAGTCCGTCAGCCAGTCTGTCCGCGAGGCCATGACCCTGGCGCCGGATCGGGTGGCGGTCTTCGGCTATGCCCATGTGCCCTGGATGAAGAAGCACCAGGTGTTGATCCGCGACGCCGATTTGGCCGACATCAACGGACGCTGGGACCAAGCCGAGGCCGCCGACGCGGCTCTGCTCAAAGCGGGCTATGTGCGTATCGGGCTGGACCACTATTCCCGCCCGGATGATCCCCTGGCTGTCGCCGCGCGGGCCGGGCGGCTGCGTCGCAACTTCCAGGGCTACACCGACGACCCCGCGCCCGTGCTGGTGCCTATCGGTCCGTCCTCCATCGGCCGGTTTGGGCCGGCGTTCCTGCAGAACACGGTGGCCACGGACGCCTGGGCCGCCGCCATCGACGCCGATCATCTGCCGGTCGCGCGCGGACTGGAGGCGACGGCCGAGGATGAACTGCGCGCCGCGGTGATCGAACGGCTGATGTGCGACCTGAGCGTGGACGTAGGCGAGGTCTGCCGCGCCCAGGGTTTCCCCGCCGACACGCTGGACGCCGCGATCGCCGAGGCTGACGGGCTCGCCGGCGTCGGCCTAAGCCGGGTGGTCGGACGGACGGTCAGCGTACCCCCGGAAGCCTACCGCCTGATGCGCGCGGTCGCCGCCTGCTTCGACGCCCGCCTGCCCCAGACGGGAACCCGCCACGCCAAGGCCGTCTGACGGCCGTTGCGGTGTTGAGCGGCTCAACCTCGACCGCTACAGCCTGACGGGTGACCTCCGCCGGCCTCCCCCTTGATCCCGCCCTGCTGCCCGCCTTCCTGGCCGCGGTCGCCCTGGTCGAACTCACGCCGGGCCCGAACATGGGGTTTCTGGCGGTGCTCTCGGCGAGCCGGGGGCGCCGCGCAGGGCTGTCGGCCGTGGCCGGCGTCACGGCGGGCCTTGCGGTCTATCTCGCCGCCGCGGCCCTGGGGCTCACCGAGCTGCTGTTGCTGTTCCCGCCGGTCTTCGAGGCGTTGCGGTGGGCGGGCGTCGCCTACATCCTGTGGCTCGCGGTGGACGCCTGGCGAGGCTCGGACGAGACCTCCCCGGGTCATGCCTGGCGCGTGGACGGCGAGCGCTATTTCTGGCGCGGCTTCGTGGCCAACGTCCTCAACCCGAAGGCGGCGGTGTTCTATGTCCTGCTGTTGCCGCGCTTCATCGCCCCGGACCGGGCTTCCCCCCTGATCCAGGCCCTGCTGCTGGGGGCGATCCACATCGCCGTCAGCCTCTGCGTGCACCTCACCATAGTTCTGGGCGCCGCGCGGCTCGGCAAGCTCGCCCCGAGCGAGGCGCCGCGACGACTCATCGGGCGCCGCCTCTTCGCCGTCGCCCTCGCGCTCGTCGCGGCATGGCTCGTGCTCGATCGGCGCTGACGGGCAGCGGCGCCGCAAGCGGGGAAGACTGGGTCCCCCTGTGCGCCTTGCCTCACCAGCCGGCGCGCGCGCCCGCGACCGAGCGCCGCAGCGGGGGAAAGTGGCCACGGTGACGCTGGCGGTGTAACGCGTTGATTGTCGTCACTGTATTTCTCAACTTGTCGTGTTGCTGCGCCTGGCGCTGGGGGGACTATCCAATGAAACGAATTCTGGCGCCCTTGATGTGCCTTGCCGTCGCCGCCTGCGCGACCGTCGAGCCCGTGCCCTACGCACGGCCGCTGTCGCAGGCGAACATCCAGGCCCTGGGGCCGACGCGGGTCAGCGTCACCGGCAGCGAAACCGGCGTGACCAAGGCCTGGTTCTACACGGACGTGAACGGAGGCGGCGCCGGCCTCGTCGGAGCCATCGCCGGGGCGATCGCCGCCGCGATCATCAACGCCGTCCCCGCCGCCCGCGCGCAGAAGCAGGCCGACGAAGTCGCCGAGGTTCAGCCCGTTCAGGCCGTGAACGCTTCGTTTGTCGCCGCGGTGCAGGAAGAAGGCTCCCGGAACGCGACCGCCTCCGGGGTGACCTTCCCGGAGACCGTTCTGACCTACAAGGTGGTCACCCCCGGCGTCCTCGATGACACCGTCGAGCTCACCACCTCCTACACCCTGTCCGAGGATTCCAGCGTCCTGCGGATCGTGACGGTGGCGACCTACGAAAACAGCGCCATTCCCTATCAGACGCCCTACACTTTCACGAAGGCGCCCCCCAAGAGCGAGACGAAGGGGCCGCTCTATCGCAACACCTTCACCTATTTCTCCACCCCGCTGCCGATCCCGACCCTGACCCCGGAACTGCGGGAGCGCCTGATCGCCAACATCCGCGAGAGCGCCAAGGACGCAACCGGAGCGCTGCCGCTTGAGGGCACGACCGAGTACCGGGCCATGCAGCGCGAGATCGACCTGGCGAACGACGACCGGCTGACGCCCAACGAGATGTCGCTCTTCCTGACCCGTGAATGGCTTCGCGACAACGGCGCGATGATCAAGGCGGAGGTCCAGCGCGCCCAGGCGTTCGTCGCCCACTATGTGGCGCTGGACATGAACCGGACCGCGATCCCGTCGATGACCGGCGAAGACGAACTGGTGGAAACCGCGGCGGATCAACGGACCGTGCGCCGGATCGGCGCGGGCCTCGAGGCCGGCTCCTACGTGTCTTCAGCGCCGAACGTCGCCACCATCGCCACCTATGGCAACACCGTCGCCATCGCCAAGAACACGGTGACCTACATCAAGGGCGTTAAGGCGGCGGGCCGGGCGGCGGCGAGCGGCGGGCAATGACCCCGGGCGCCCGCCAGGCCCCACTGGGCGCCGGTGTGGTTGCGGCCGCCCTGCTGCTGCAGGGCTGCGCCACTGCCGCGCCGGCGGTCTACGGGCCGATCGGCGCCGAGACCCCTTACGGCTACTCGGACCGCCTGAACCCGGACGGCGGACACACCGTTCTGGTGGTCATGGCCGGCAATGCGACTGTCACGGCCCTGCGCGACTTCTTCGACCGCCGCGCCGTCGAGCTGTGCCCTTCCGGCATTGACCGGACCAACGTCTTTCGGGTTCACGCCAGCGAGTATTACAGCAGCGCTCCTTACGTGTACGGCGGCGCAGGCATAGGGTCGCGCGCACGCGTGGGCGTCGAGCTCGAAGGTTATGTCTACTGCAAGGCAGCGGACGGCAGCGCCAGGAATTGACCTTCCGGGCACGGGCGCCACAGCCCGCGCCCGTGATCGACGGCGCGTGGAGAATGACCGTCCCCATCGGGGACGGCGAGCTCTGATCATCGTTGGTTCCAGGCCAACGAATGCAAGGAATCTTCCGCCCCAGCCGGGCTCCGGGGAAAGAAGCCCGGCTCAAGCGATGGCGGTGGAGGGAGACTGATGAGCACTATTCTCCACCAGCCAATTTCCCTGTTCGTCCCCCAAGATCAGGCATTTTAGAATCCTGAGCGCTGCCAGAGCCAGCGGATCGCCTGAGTTTTCGGGGCTTGGCCGCCGGCGGCAGCGCGGCGCGCAGGGAAATTATCAGGGAAGCGCCTTGCTGGGCGGAAGCCTAGCTGTCAGTCCGTTGGGTGCGCCGGAACACGCCTCAACAAGCGGCGAATACGCTGCGTGTAGGATCTGGCCTCCTCTTCGAGCTGCTCGGCTCGGGCGAGCATCTCTTCAACGCTCAGCCGCGCATCACTCGAGGGGAAATAGGCTCTCGGCCAAAGGCTCGCGTCAGTCGAAAGGTTGGGCCGGGGAACCTCGACCAGGCGCTCGTGGTCGGCGCTTCGATAGATTTCCAGAAGCTGTGCGCCGTCGAAGCCGGTTCGGAAATTTGGCCCTCCTACGCGCATCCGGCTGCCGTCGACGAAGCGGATTGGTTCACTTGGATCTGTTCGTCGGTCGAGGATTATCAGCGCGAGATCCGCGGCCGTCCAGGGAACGGCCCCTGCCGGTAGGCTTATGACGCCTTCGATGAGACCGGACTGGACGAGTTCCATCCTCATTTCCTGCTCGGGCCCGCGGCGAGAGAGCACGGCTTGAGACACCACGACGACTGCTCTGCCAGTTACAGTGAGGCAGTGCGCTGTCAGATCGAGGAACTGGGAATCGAGCCGCTTACCCCGCCATTCATGACCTCCGGCCCGGTCTAGAAGGTTGTCGGGGTCACCGGCCCAATAACTTCCAAGC
>CAZRKY010000162.1:0-7474 GCA_964600375.1 uncultured Caulobacteraceae bacterium
GCCGGCGAAGAATCAGACATGTCCAGTTCCGGGTCTGCAGCCATTCACTGTGCCTCGGGTCGCCCACACAAACACGTCGCCGCGTTCGGCCTGGTCGATTGGCCGCTCCGAGGACCAACAGCGAAATGAGCCGGAAGAGGCGCTGGCGGTACCCCTCAACAGCTCCCTAGGGTAACCGGACATCAAGCCACGGGAGTTCAGCTGCACTTCCTTGGTGCGAGACAAAGAACGGGCGATGCACCAGTTCACGAATGCCGCGCACCAAGCTGTGTAATCGCCGTCGAGGGACAAAGGGTTCGTGCCAGTAGCCTTGAAGAAGTTTACGACAACCGGGTTGTAGCGCACCGGCCAGCCTCGAACGTAGTGTCGGACAGGTCTGCCAAGCCTACGGTCAAAGTCCCCTTGACCGACGGCCTCGAAGAATTCTGCTACTGCCAAGGGATTCTTTTGATCGTACGGCGCCAAAGTAAGAAGTTCTTGAGCCGTCCGCACTTCATCGTCGAGCGGCGGACTTGACCCGAGTTGTTCGATATCGACTAGCGTCGGTGAATAGTCCGCTTGCTGCTCGGTCCAACCCGCCGGAAGCGGCGGGAACTCACCGACCAGGAACTCATCCGCTTCCGCCGAAGCCGCGGGCGTATGCGGCAGAGCCCAAGCGGAAGCGGCCAAAGGTGCTGCAAAGAGCAGTTGGCGCCGATTGTGGGACATTGCGATGATCCTCGAATAATCGCCTCAGCGGGCTTGGCCAAACCGGTCGACAATCGCGTAGGAGCCGTCAGGTTGCCTTTCGGCGCGGGCGACTATCCGGAACCAGGGACGTGCAGCCTTCTGTTCGATCTTCCAGTCATTTCGGCCATTCCAACCCACATTGAACCCGACCTTTGCTGGGTCTGCGGAGTTGGTCCGACTCATCGCCGCAGATCCCTCTAGGGCTGCGGACGCCGATCGGCCTTGGGACATATTCAGCTGCATCAGGTAGTGGCCGCGCACGAGATAGACCCGCCGACGATTGTTGAATTCCCTTACGCAAGCGGGGCTTCTGATCAGCTCGGACAGCTCTGTTTCCCGGACCTGATCGATCGAAATGTCGTCGAGCGCGTAGTGAATAGACTTCTTGCGATCAAGCTTGAGTCCGACGCTGACGGCCTGCAGCGCACGCACAAGAAACCCTGGAGGCGCACTGGCGTTTGCCCCCAAGGTAAAGTCCCCGCTGGCTTGACCTGCAGGGAACGGGTTCCCAGGCGTGTGCTCGACCATTGCGTCTGTGACCGCGCAGCGACCAACGATGCTCATCGACGATCGAGTGGGATCTGGGCCGGGAGCAAGGACTGTGCCGTAGCTTATCGCGCTAAAATCAGACGTGTAGTCGACGATAAAGCCGTCGGTTTCGACACCGCGCGTTAGAGTATCAGCCACCGCCAGCATCATCTTTTGCCAGCCGTTCAGCTCCTTGGCTACGGACTGAGCCGAAGCCGTGCCACTGAATGCCAAGGCGCACGCGCCCACCGCAACCAAAAGTCTCATCGCACCCCCCAAGGTTGATTGACCTTAGCGCGCGAGAAGTTGGTGCGCCACCCCTTAACGGGTATATGCTGGTAAGCTCCCGCTATGGAGGCGTAACTCGCGCAGACTTCACGTTGTAATTATTCAACTTCTCCCGTGCCGACGATCTTGAGCCAGCGGCGCACTTTTCCGAGGGGAGATGCCACCTATGCATGTGAGTTGCGGCCGGCGGCATTCTGCTGCGCATAAGGGGGCATATGGGAACGAGCCGACCCGCGGCCGAATAAGTGTAGGACTACGCTACATTCTCCCAAGGGTTGTCCAATTCGTGAAGCCAAGCTAGCCTCGCAGCGAACGAGCCCGATTGGCCCGTTCAAGCCCTGACCCCGCTTGGTCGGTCCAGTACGCCGCAGTCGTGTCCCGCGTTTCTTGACGACGCCTTTGGGCCGCCTACTCCGACTCCACGGAGCGATCGGCTGGACCAGATGAATGCCGCTCCAGTCGGACAATTTGATCATGGTCGGCCTGGGCGTGCTGGGCGACGTCCCCCCGCATCCGATCCAGCCGACCCTCCCGAACGGAATTCACCTGCGCTGGCAGCCGGGCGACGGCATCGATTTCCCTTGGCACGGCTACTTCCTCTTCCGCCGCCCGCACAACGACGGCCAGCCGATCTGCATCGCGTCGACGTTCGATCCCGCCTGGCCGGTGGGCTTTCTCGGCAACTACCAGATGCAGGCGGCCTTGCCCGACGGCGTGCTGTCCAGCGACACGGCCTTGAGGCTGACCGAAGGATTCCTGGCGGCTGGCGCGCGCGAGTTCGACCTGCGCAATCGTAACCATCTGCTCTTCGCCCTGCCGGCCGGGCGGTATGCGCGGCGCTTCGAGATCACGTTGGGTTTCGGACCGGGCGGCGGCGGCGAACCCGGCGATCCCGAGGATGAGGATCCCAAGGACCCCAAGGGCGACGATTCCAAGGAGGAGGATCCCAAGGAGGAGGATCCCAAGGAGGAGGAAATCCCGGGCGACGGCGGTCTGGGCGAAAACGCCGGCTGCCTCGGCGGCTTCCTGCGACCCTTCGGTCGCGTGATCGGGACGTGGTTGCAGCCGCGCCCTGTCACCCCGGGGCAGACCACGGGTTCGGGCGCGGGTTCGGGCGCGACCCCGGCGGGGCCGGCGGCGTCCCTGATGATCTGGGGCTACGACGACGGGGTCTGGGTCCAGATCGCCTCGGCCTCGGGCTCACCCGGCCAGAGGGTGAAGGTGAGCCTCGAAGCCGACCGGATGGACTCGGTCAAGATCATGGGCGGCGACGCGGTCCTGATCGATATCTGTTACGTGCCGGTCGACCAGGGCTGGAACGTCGGCTGGGCGGTGATCCCGGGGTTCGTCTATCCGATGTGCCTGCCGACCGCGAAGGCCGGATACCCGTGTCCGGGACGGCCCGCCACCGACGGCGCGGCCGAGGCCCTGGCGTTGCAGCGCGTCCGGTACGGCCTGTCGGCCCCCTGGTCCGGGCCGCCGGTCCAGGACCTGCGCGAGGCCATGGACGGGATGGTGGCGAATGGGCCGCCGCCCTTCGGATTGCCGATGGTCGACCGCACCGGGACCTACAGCGACGCCACCGACCCGGACGCCCCGACCATGCCCGACCAGCGTCCCTATGACCTGATCATGCTGGGAGCCATCAATCCGGCCATCGCGCAGATGGCAGGGCTTTACTACATCGACGATCCGGAACCGCAGGCGACAGGGCCGTCGGCGGGGGCGTACGACTATCTGCTGCTGGCCGACCATGCGGGCCTCTACCAGGGGCAGGCGTCGGTGGCGCTGGCGGCGCTGGCGAACCCGCTGCCGGCCAACGTCGACGGGTGGATCTGCTACGGCCTGAGGAAAAAGTCGGCGGCGCCGTTGCCGGTCCCGACCGAGCTGAAGGCGTTCGCCCTGCCCGGGGCGGCGACCAACCCGGCGCTGATCGCCGCCGACAAGATCCACGCCGCCGGGCTACACTGGAAGATCGAGGAGACTCCCGACGGCGATCTGCTGCCGGGGGCGCACGTGGGCTACCATGTGTGGCGGGCCGGGCCGATCGCCCAGCCGAATGCCGCCGTGGCCCCTTCCGCCCACACCCATATCACGGCCAATCGGATGGTGATGGTGTCGGTGCCGGAGACCGGCCCGGCGGTGCAGCAATACGCCAGCGACTGGCCGCAGATGCCGCTGCACAAGGTCGACACGGAACTGCAGGAGGGCTGGTACGCCTATCTTGCCCGCGGCATGGATATCTTCGGCCGCATCAGCGGGCCCAGCGCGCCGGCGTCTTGGCGACAGTGGGGGCCCGAGCCCAGCCCTCGGCCCTGGTACTACGCCAATCCCGTCGGCGATCGCGAGGTCAATCCGTGGGCGGTGCGTCTGCTGTGCAAGACCCCGCCGCCGGCGGTTCCCGGCGTGCAAGCCTGGACGCTCGATCCGCTGGATCCGGGCCTGGAAGACGGACCCAACGGCATCTACCACGCCTGGCGGGCGCTCGGCTGGTGGAACAATCTGGCGGCGGCTGACAAGCCCCGCAAGGCGGGTCTGAAGGTGCGCTGGCTCTGGAACGCCGAGCAGATGCTCGCCGCGCCGCGGACCCGGGAGTTCCGCATCTACGTCAGCCCGGGGACCAACCCGGTGGCGGGGTACGAGAATCCCCTGAACTGGCCGGCGCGGTTCTACGTCGTCGACTACACGGCCAACTTCACCAATGTCGTCGACCTCAGCACCAACACCGTGGTCGGCCGGCAATACGAGGTGCTGCTGCCGCACGATGCGGCCTCGTCGGATTTCCCCGACCTGATCATGGAGCCCACCGATGCCGACCCGGTGGTCTACGCCAACGTCGCCGTCACCGCCGCCGATGACCGGACCCACACCCTTGACGACGCCAAGTGGGCGGTCGGGGTGTGGGGCGGCTCGCTTCGCTTCGGCAACGAAGGCCCCATCGGATCGACGGCCAAGATCACCCGCGTGTTGCGCAGCCCGCCGCCGGCCCCGCCGCTGATCGGCGCCGACGACAAGGTCTGGGCCACCGAGGCCGACTACCACGGGATCTCGCGCTACACCGTGCACTGGGCCAGGCCGGCTACGCCCAGCCAGAAGGTGCACATCTTCCGCGCCGTGGACGACGCCCTGTTCCGCCACGACTGGGAGCGGCGGCGCGTGGCCGGGGCGCACGTCTTCACCACCACCGACGTCGACCCGTTCGCCGTGGCAGGGGGGTGGGACAATGCGGCCGACAAGGCCTTCGTCGCCGACCAGCTCACGGACCTGGACACGGTCAAGACCCTCGACTTCGACGCTGACCCGGCCGTCCGGGCCGCCTACGACGGCCTGGGCGAACGGGCGTTGCGGGTGTTGGCCAGTCTGCCGGACAATGCCGAGGCCTTCGTCCAGACCACCTGGGAACCGCTCGACCCCGCCGTGGCCGAGAACGCTGACCGCGCCGGCCCCGACGGACTGCCCACCTACGTTCCGAACAGCAACTGGGGCGCCTGGGTCGCCGAACTCGATGGCCGCGCCTCCAACCGCTACTTCTTCCGCGCCGCCTATGTGAACAGCGCCCACGACGTCGGCCCGATGGGCCCGTCAAGCCCCGCCGTTTACCTGCACAAGGTCGAACCGCCGCGCCGCGTGGCCATCACCCGGGTGGCGTCCGGCCAGCTCGAGATCACCGTCGCTTGGTACCACAACCGCGAACCCGACTTCGCCGAGTTCCGCCTCTACCGCGCCGACGACGAGCGCCAGGCCCGGGACCGGCGGCTGATGCGGATGCTGACGACGATCGCGAAGGCGGACGTGGATTACGCCATGCCGGAGGTGAGCTTCACCGATGCGGACGGGTTGGTCGGGGGGCGGACGTATCGGTACGTGCTGACGAGCGTGGACGCGAAGGGGAATGAATCGCTGGGGAGTGAGGCGGCGGCGATGGCGGTGGACAGCGCACCGCCGATTGCTCCGTTCTGGCTCGAACAGACATGGCTCGTCGAACGGGCGTCGGACCTGGCGCTGCTGCCCTGGCCTGGGGACGGCGTGGTTCCCGCTAACCATGCTCCCGTGCTGCGGCTGGGTTGGATGACCGAGATTCCGGAACCCAGGTTCCGGGTTTCGCGCCGGCAGGAGAATGACGCGAACTGGCGCCTGCAAAGCGGTGCCCAGTCGCCCGATCCGGCGGGTGGCAACACTTTTGGCTTCGTCTGGCTGGATCGGACGGCGGATCCCGGCTTGGTCCGCGGTTATCGCATCCGCGTCAGCGGCTCGTCGGGCTTGTGGTCACAAGATCGGGAACTGATCGTATCCCGGCCGCTCTGGGTGGAGGCGGTGTGACATGACCCAGGGTGCCGCCTTCGACTCGCACTTCCACATGCCGATTATTGCGCCCGCGCCCCCGGACTTCGGCCCCAACGCCAGCGTCTACTACAGCCAGGTCAAGTCGCAGGCGGATTGGCAGGTTTCCAGCGTGACGATCGCGCCCGAACTGGTGATCCCACCCCAGAACCCGGGACCCAAGGGGCTGAAAGTCACGATCGAACATCCCGCGGCCCGATTTTCCTACACGCCTGGTGCGCCGATCTCGCCGCCGCCGCCCCAGCCGCCGCTGTTCGGGTCTCTCTTCGCCATGACTGGCGGGGAAGTCTGGTACCGGCCGTCGACAGCCGGCCTAAATTCCTTACTGCCGGCTCCCTTCTCGGCCCACACCTCGCCGCTGCTGGCGCCCGCCCCGTCCGCCGGCGTTTCATCGGGGGCTTGGGGGACGGTGGCGCTGAAACTTTGGCCGGAGGACGTGGTCAAGCTGAGCGCCTGGCAGCCGGATGCGGCGATCCTTTCGACCGTCTTCTACGTGGGGGTGGATCAGGCGTCCCTGGCGATCGCGCTGAAACCGTGTGTCGAGAAGACTTACCCCCTGTCGGACTACGACGCCTCCATCGCCAAATCCGTCCGGCCTTCGCTGCAGGATGTGATGGAGACCGTGCGCGGATCGGCCTACGGCGGCGTACAGCCCTATGCGACTCTGGTCGCCGACCACGTCGCCGCCGTCATCGCGGGAACGACCGGCCTGCTGACGCCCGGCGGCGCCATCTTGGGCGAGGCCGTCAAGATCGTGCCGTCGGGCTCCGGCCAGCCGAGCGCTGAGGTCCAGTTCTGGTTCCTGGACGGCCAGTCCCCCCAACGGTTTGTCGCCCCCCAGTCCCTGCTCGCCTCGGCGGTGTCCCATGACTTCTAGCTCGCGATGGGATGGAACGCCGCCGCATCCGATCGCGGCCTTCGCCGAGGCTACCCCGGCGCCGGCGTCGTTTTACCTGAGGTTCGTTGTCTGGAACCCCACGACCGGGAACCTCGAGCCCATTTCGGGGGCCCGGGTCGACGTCTTCTACGGGAACGGGAATCCCCTCCGCGTTGATGACGGCAGCGGAAACTTTGTCGACCTGGCCGGAACCACCAATGCAAACGGGGTGGCGGATGGCTTGGCCGCCGGTCAGACGGTGGCCTTGACCGTTCCCAGGACACTCAAAGACAAGAACAAGACGATTTACTTCGTTATCAGCGGCCTGTTGGCGCTGAAATGGCATCAGCCGTCGACTGGGCCAGCGGTCAAGTTCCCTGTCGACAGCTGGTCGACAAAGGGCTGGGCGTTTCCATCGGGCCGCCAGGGATCCATCGAAGGATTTGTGGGCGGTCCGGTCGGCAGCGTGCAGAATCCGGTCGAGTTCATGGTTGGCATGCCCTGCAACGTCGACCTCCGCTTCCAGCGGAAGGTTGGAGGTTCGCCGACGCTGTTGCCGCCAGGAGCCGAGGTCAATCTCGCCTATCACGATGGGTCAGCCTGGATCGCGGCGGACGTCCAGGCCAATCAGTCGTCCATCCGATCGGTGAGCTTCACGGTCCCGCCCGATACCGCGGTCGCCCTGTTGCTGAGCTCCCGGTTCACCCCCCT
>CAZRKY010000163.1:0-7429 GCA_964600375.1 uncultured Caulobacteraceae bacterium
ATTCGATGCGGCCGTGAAGGCGTTCACCATCGAGGAGTCCGATCCTCAGTACATTGTTGATCTGGCAGGCACGGAGAGTTTCCTCCTCAATAACATCGTCGCGGAGAACAAGAATCCGGCGCTGTTTCTCAAAATTGAGTCCGGCGCGATAAGCCCGATAACCCAGGTTCTTGAACTCACTCCGGTGGCCGGGGGGGAAATCCAAGCCCAAACTCGGGCGGCGCTGGCGCTCTACTTCGCTCTTGCCTTCCGGGAGTTCAGCAGTTTTCTGACCACGCTCCTCGGCGTAAGCGGCGTCTGGAAGGGTCTCGGCCCTTCGGGGAACAGTTCCGCTCCCGAAGACATCAAGGAGCAGGAGCGGAGAGTCCTCATAGATTCAGGTACAGGGGGTGAGCTATACACAGTATCCCAAAAGATAAAAACGGAATGGTACGCATTCGTAAACTTCTCAGTCCGGTGGATTATAGATAAATCCAAGAACAATTTCCTCATACGAAACGATGAGGATCGTGAAAGTCTGACCAGACACGCATTATTTCACGAACTCGCCCACTGCCTATACTACGGATACGCCTTTGACGGGAACATAGATACGCTAAGCGGCCAAAACGATCACAGCATGAGCCTGTTCGTAAAGCACTCTAAGCCCGGACAGCTCTCCCTCGCGTTCATCGAGGGATGGTCTCAGTATGTTTCAATATTATTCTTGGGGCCGCAGGAGTTCTTCAGAACCCGCATCCTGTTCGAGGCGAACAAGAATTGGGGGGTGGACGAAGCAGCCGCAGGCGCGGTGTCGGCCATGACCCCGGCCCAGATTGACGCCGCTTGTGCGGACTATTTCTCCTCCGGACTTGTGGCCAAGTACATATTCGACCACGACGAGAACAACCTGCTTAACAGCCTCTCCGACATCAAGACCAAGTTGACCCAGGACAACGGGTCCGGCGGCCAGTTCAAGAATATCGGCTACGCCTCTGAGGCCTGCCTGGCCCTCTCCCTCTATGGCATCACGCGATACTTCGCCTCCAAACACGGAAAAAGCCTCGATCCGATCTCTTCCCCCGGACCGGACGGCAACGTCGCGACCGGGCAAGGATGGTTCCAGGACGCCGGCATGCAAGGGGCCATGAGGCAGTTCATATTCGGCCCCTTTTTCAGCCTGCTGGACAAGCCGAATCCAGCGACCCGGGAGACCATCGAAAAACTCTCCCGCCTGGTGATGAAGGCGGCAAAATCACACGACCAGTCGTCTGCGCCGACCAATAAGCTGTGGCCGGTCTTCGCGAAGATCTTCAATTCCTACTACATCCTCCTTTTCGAGCCGGTGGTCGGGCCGGTGTCGCCGGCGACGCTGACCGCCAGCGCCGCGCCGGTGGTTTTGACCCTCCCTTGGGGGGGGACCGACGACTGCTCCGGCTTTGTGGCGAAACGCGTCGGCACGGCGGACGATGGCGGCTTGGCGGTGTCGATCTTTGACGCCGCGAGCGGCGTCAAACATTCCGATCCGGCCTTCGATGTCGTGGACCGAGCGACCCTGAAGGTGACTGCGACATTCGCCGCGGCGGGCTCCTACAGAATCGAACTGACCACCCGTTGGGGCGTCGGGTCCGTCACCGTGGCGGTGACATGATGAGTTTCGCCTTTGCCCCGCTCAGCTATGTCCTCCCGGCCTGGGCCACAGCCTTGCTTGGCGATCCGGATTTTCTCGACCTGGTTGGGGTGGCCGACTTCGAAATGCAGGGCGACGGACAGGCCCTCAGCTGCGACGGTCAGATCGTGTGGCTGCGCGAAGTCGAGGTTGGCGTGCCCGGACTTAACGCGGTCAGCATGGCCTTCTTGAGCGGCGGCGGGATCGGGCAACTCGACTTCAAGATCGACCTGCTTCCCGATTTCGTCCTCACATTTCCCAACCTGAACACCACGCTGCGTATTCGCACGCCGCTTCTGCGACGGGTGAAGCATCAACTCGGCAAATGGGTCGCCGACCTGGAGACCAACGGGGACCTCAAGCCCCTCGAGATCGACTTGAGCGGTCTCGGCGCCTCGGTAACGGCCGAAGGCGAGGTTTCGGTCCTTGGCAGCCAGGCCGCCCTGTCTCTCACTCCCTTCGAGATCGGCACGACCGGCATCGTCGTCCAAACTACTGACTTGCAGCTCTATCTCGACGCGACCGCACCCCCGCCGCCGGGTGAGCAGGCCGGATTCAAGGGCGTGGCCATCACCACAGCCCAGGTGCACCTGACCGGCGACCTGGCCGGGGCCGCGGTGCCCTCCGGGATCACCATCAACAACCTGCTGATCGGCTCGTCCGGCTTCAGCGGCACGGTCGAGGTGAACTGGGCCGCGGGCAACCAGAGCAAGCTGTTCGGCATGGACGTCGAACTCGAAAAGCTGAAGGTCGAGTTCCGGCACAATGTCCCCGTCGGCGGCGGCATCACCGCCAGGATGGCCCTGCCCTTCTTTGACCAGCAGATGGACGTCGAGATCGGCTACACCGCGGACGGCGGAATGGTGATCGGGCTGAAGGGGGCGGCGACCAGTCCGCCGGGGCTGCTGACGCTCCACATCGGCGCCATCCTCGACCTCGAACTCGACAGCCTGAAGATCAGCGTCGACGACGGGCTGGCGAAGTTGCGGCTGAGCGGCATGGTGATCCCCAAGCTGACGGCGCTCAAGTGTCCGCCGATCCGCATCGACAACCTGGAGATTGACTCCAGGGGGCGGGTGAACCTGCCCGGCGGTTGGCTGGCCCTGCCGCAGCAGTACGGCCTGGAGTTCCACAGCTTCAAGATCGCCATCACCAGGTTCGGCTTCGGCCGCAACGACGACGGCACCAAGTGGATCGGCTTCTCGGGCGGCATCAAGCTGATCGACGCCCTGCCGGCCGGCGTGTCGGTCGACGGGCTGCGGGTGGTCGGCGACGCCAACTGGAACAACCCGCAGTTCACCCTGTCCGGCGTCGGCGTCGAGCTCGAGATCAAGGACGTGCTCTATTTCAAAGGCGCGATCGCCTACCGCGACAGCCCGGACCAGCGCTTCGACGGCGCGATCAAGCTGGAACTCAAGTCCCTGAAGTTCAGCGTCGACGGCAAGTTCGTGGTCGGCAACGCGCACCCGGCGAACCAGCCGACGGTGACCTATCGCTACATGGCCATCTACGTGGACGTGGACCTGCCGACGGGCTGGCCGCTGATGAACACGGGGCTGGCGGTCTACGGCCTGGCGGGGCTGTTCGCCCTGCGCATGCGGCCCGGCAAACTGGCCACCGAAGGCTGGTATGAAATCCCGGCCGGCAAAGGCTGGTACAAGCGCTCGCCGATCGGCATCACCGACATCACCACCAAGTGGGACCCCGCCCAAGGCGCCAAGGGCCTGGGGATCGGGATGACCTTCGGGACGCTTGCGGACAACGGCTACACCTTCAACGGCAAGGCCATGCTCGTCGCCAGCTTCCCGGGCGTGGTGTGCATGCTGGAAGGCGCGGCCAACCTGCTGAAGGACCGCGCCAAGCTGGGCGACGATCCTCTGTTCCGCTCGCTGGCGGTCTACGATGGGAACGCCGGCACGCTGCAGATCGGGGTCGACCTCGCCTACAAATACAACACCAACGGCAAGCTGATCCGGATCACCGCCGCCACCGAGGCCTTCTACGACTTCAACGATCCCACGGCCTGGCGCATCAACCTGGGCCTCAAGACCCCGACCGAGCAGCGAATCCAGGCCCGCGTCTTCGACCTTTTCGATGCCAAGGCCTACCTGATGCTGAGCGCCTACGAAATGGCGATGGGCGCCTGGATCGGCTACGACCGGAACTGGAAATTCGGACCCCTGAAGGTCGGGCTCTCGGCCTGGATGGAGAGCAACGTCCTCATCAGCTTCAAGCCGCCGCAGCTCTATGGCGACATGGCCCTGCACGGGGCGGTGGAACTGGAGGCCTTCAGCTTCGGCCTGAACCTGTCGGTGGACGCCACCGTCCAGGCCGAGGTGTTCAAGCCCAAGTATATCGTCGCCGAACTGGTGGTGAAGCTCAGGCTGCCTTCGCTGCGCAAGAAAAAGGACCGGAGTCTCAAGGGCCACTGCAAGATCCAGTTCGGTCCCGACAAGGTCGCGCCCGACATTCCGATCGCGCTGAAGGGCGTGTCGATCGAGCACTTCAAGTCGACCGCAACCTGGCCGCTCTTGGCCAGCAAGTCGACGTTCAAGCCGACGTTCGATGACGGCGAAGGGTTCTTGATCACCCCGCCCGACGACATCTCCGCGCCGCCGCTGAACCTCATTCCGATCGTGCCGATGGACTGCCGCCCTTCACTGCACTTCGCTCGCAACGTGCACGACGACGCCCAGATCGGCCTGTGGGGGACCACCCCCAGCCCGGCGGCCGAATGGATCGGCAATCCCGAGAAGAACCAGGGATCGGCGCTGGTCCGCTACGGCTTGACGGAAGTGATTTTGGAGAAGCAGGCGGGCGGCGGGTCCTGGGTGGGCGTGGCCGGGCGCGGACCTGGCGCGGCGGGCCTCGCCGATCTGTTCGGGACCTGGACCCCGGCGCCGGGGACCGACGGGACCGGCGTCGCGCAGAACCGGCTTTTGCTCTGGTCCAAGTCGGGCTTCGACAGCTTCCGTAACACCGGCAGCGAGTACGCCAGCTGGTGGGCGACCCAATACGGCGGCCCGACGGGCTTTCCCTGCATGCCGCCGATCGATCTGAGCGAGATCTGCGTGGACTTCGACGACCTGCCGCTGGGCCCGGTGTCCAACCCCTTCGTGCATCCGGATTATCCCGGGATCAGCTTCACGGCGCCGGGGAACGGGATGCTGGCTATCTCCCAGCGAACCAAGCCCGGCAAGCACAGCCTCTGTTCGGTGCGTAATGGCCAGATGGACATCGTGTTCGGCGTGCCCGCCAAAAATGTCCGCGTGGTCACCGAAGGCTACGGCGGCGCGAGCGCCGTCATTACCGCCCAGGACTCGGTGGGCGCCCCTCTGGTCCCGGTCAGCACGAACGTGGGACCGCAATGGCCGCTGAATGAGGACATGAGCCTTGTCGTGTCGCCCAAGGACGTGAACCGCATCCACATCAGTGGCGAGGGGACAGGGTGCGTGACGGAGATTTGTGCCCTGGCCGGCGCCCCCAGCCCGGCCCAGACGACCGCGGCCAACGCCGGGCTCAGCCGCAATCAGGACGGCTACAAGGCCTGGAGCCAGCACGGCTCGGTGCTGGAGCCGCACACGGTCTATCGGCTGCTCGTCACCACGACCCTGGACGTGGACGGCTATCCGCACGACACCGGCTTCAACGTTCCGCGCGTGGTCACCCAGGCGGCGTATTTCCAGACCAAGGGCCCGCCGGGCCTCGTCAAGCTGGACAAGCCGGCCGAGCCGGACATAGCCGGAGACTTCGTCTGCGGGCTCGAGGACCTGACCCGTTACGTGGCCCAGACCGTGCCGCCGACCGTGCCCGACGTCGGCGACCAGCCCAGGCTGCCCCGACCCGTGTTCCGCGCATATGACGTCGGCTGCGCCTTCAACGAGGACTACGTCGACCTGATGTACCGCCTTGCCGGGCGCGACCTGCAGGTGATGCTGTACGACCGCAACAACCAGCCGGTGCGCCGCCGGAACGGCGCGGTGGCGGTGGCCGAAAACCCCTGGGGTCAGGTCGACCAGGTCTCGCTCACCGCGCATGAAACGGCGTGGGTCCAGCTGATCAACACCAACAACTGTGTGACCGATATCGACACGGCCGGCATCCCGAGGGACCTGAAACTGACCGCCGCGGCCGAGTGCCTGGCGCCAGACATGCTCTACCGCGCCCGGCTCATGCCGCTGTTGCTGCACGAGGACTTCGCTCACCTGCCGAGCGCGCTCGGGCGATGGCAGGTGGAGGACTTCTCCGGGACTCTGGCGCCGTCGGCCTGGGCGACGGTTTCGGACGGCGCGACGCCCCCGGCCTACCACATGTCCCAGGGCGGCCTGATCGGCTCGAACGGCGCCGACTCGAACGGCCACCTGTTCAATCCGGACACGCTGGGAACCGCGTTGGTGCTGGGCGCCGACCCTCGCGCTCCGGCTGAGACGCCCTACGGCTGGACCGACTACCGGCTCGCCGCCGAGCTGAAGGCGACCGGCGGGGCGGCCATGGGCCTCGTCTTCCGCTGGCAGAGCCGACAGTCATTCTACCTGTTCGTCATGGATCAAACGAACGGTCACGGCCGCGCGCTCTACCGGGTCACGGGCGGCGTCGCGAACCTGATCCGGGAGGACCACGACCTCTTCGCCCACGGGACCAACTACAAGGTGGCGATCGAGGTCATCGGCGGTTCGATCAAAGTGTGGGTCGACGACAGTCTGGTCTTCGACGAGATCGACGCCAGCCCCATCCCGGCTGGCACGGTCGCGCTGCATTGCTCAGGCACGCAAGACGTCCAGTTCGCCGAAGTCCAGGTCCACGATCTGACCGAGGCCGCGCGGTCGGTCTACGGCTTCACCTTCACCACCTCGCGGTACGTGAACTTCCTCGACCTGGTGCAGAGCCACGATGACGATGCCTGGCCGGGG
This sequence comes from uncultured Caulobacteraceae bacterium, assembly GCA_964600375.1. Taxonomy (GTDB): domain Bacteria; phylum Pseudomonadota; class Alphaproteobacteria; order Caulobacterales; family Caulobacteraceae; genus JAEZEZ01. The sequence continues at coordinate 6,559 of CAZRKY010000163.1, forward strand.
CTGGTGACGCTCGACGCCACGGCCCTGGCCGCCGTGAAGAGCCAAAGCGTCTCCGACGTGGACGCGCCGGTCAGCGACGCGGAGGCCAAGGCGTTCGAGGCCCTGGCCGCCGACGTGCTGGGCCTTTATGCGCGCCAAGACGCCCCCAGGGTGGAGACCTACCGGCTGGATGCCGGCGGCCAGGCCGTCGGTCTGCTGCTGCGCGGACCCGAACCCTTCGGCCTCGACCGCTTGGCCCTGGCCCTGTCGTCCGTGACCCACGCCTGTCCCGCCTCGCTGGCGCCGGGACGGGTGAAGCTGATCGCTGCGGTGATCGGGGCGTCCCTGCCCGCCGACGAGAGCGTCACCCTGCTGATCCGTCAGTCCACCGATCTGACCGGCTGGCGCATTGAACAGCGCGACCCGGCCACGCCCCAGCCGGCGGAGGTCGACGATCCGGCCGCCGTGTGGCTGCCGCTCTACACCTTCGGACCCGAGGACCCCCGGCCCGGCGACGGGGTGGTGGTGCGCGTCCATTCCGGCCCTCCCCCGGGCGGCGGGGGGACCACCAGCGCGCGGCGGCTGGACCGCTACCGCGTGGCCACGGGCCAGACCGGCGCCGTCAGCCTGACCGGCGACAGCGCCGACATCAGGCTGGTGCGTCCCGATGGCCGGGTCGAGCACGCGCGGCGCATCTTCCGCGACGGCCTCTACGCTGGCGTCGGCTTCCAGGCGGTGCGCAAGGCCGATGGCACGGCCATGGCGCTGTTCCCCACCGGCGGAGTCCTGCCGGCCGGCGCCCTGCGTGTGACCGCCACCTACCGGCGCGACAACCACCTGCTGGTCGGCGACAGCCTCATCCTCAGGGAAGCCGGCGACGACGACGACGAAG
>CAZRKY010000164.1:0-7165 GCA_964600375.1 uncultured Caulobacteraceae bacterium
GTCACCTCGGCCTTGGTCAGGGACAAGGGGTGGCACAGCGGGATGAGGTCGGCGCAGCGCTTGGCCCCCATCGTTCCGGCCAGCTCGGCGGTCGAGATCACCGCGCCCTTCGGTGTGCGACCCTCGCGTACAAGCTCAAGCGTCGCGGGCGAGCAGCGCATGCGGCCTTCGGCGACGGCGGTTCGCGTGGTGGCGGGCTTGGCAGAGACGTCGACCATTCGGCCACGGCCGCGCTCGTCGAGATGGGTCAGGCCGGTCATGGGCAAATCCCCCGGTAGCGTGGAATCTGGCCAACCAGCGAGCAGGGCCGGAAGCGGCTGTCCAGCTCCTGCCCGAGCACCAGGTCCCAGGCATCGCGGCAGGCGCCGGTCGATCCCGGCACGCAGAAGATGAAGGTCTCGCCGGCCTGGCCCGCGAAGGCGCGCGACTGCAGGGTGGCGACTCCGACGGTGGCGAGACTGGCCTGATGGAAGACCACCGAGAAGCCGTCCATCTCCCGCCGGAACAGGGGCTTGACCGCCTCGGGCGTGACGTCACGCGGCGAGAAGCCAGTGCCGCCAGTGGAGAGCACCACGTCCACCTCCGGATCCTCGATCCAGATCTTGAGCTGGGCGCGGATCGCATCGACCTCGTCCTTGACGATGGCCTTGGCCGCCAGACGGTGGCCCGCGCCCACCAGCCGGTCGGCCAGCAGCCCGCCGGAGGTGTCGGTCGTCGCGTCGCGCGTGTCCGACACCGTCAGCACCGCGATGTTCAGCGGATAAAAGGGCAGATCCTCGTTGATGCCGGCCATCAGTTGCTCCAGCGCGCCAGATCGGCGCGGTCATTGTCGGTGGGATCGATCCAGCGGACGCCTGTGGGTCCACGCTCCCGCTTCCAGAAGGCGGCCTCGGTCTTCAGGCGGTCCATCACATAGTCCGCGGCCAGGAAGGCTTCCCGGCGGTGGGCGGCGGCGGCGGCGACGAAGACGATCGCTTCACCCGGTGCGATCTCGCCGCAGCGATGCACGACCAGCAGGTCGGAGACACCAAAGCGTTGGGCGCCATCGTTGGCGATCTGGAGCATCGAACGTTCCGTCATGACCGGATGCCAGTCGAGGCAGAGGGACAAGACCGTCTCGCCGTCCCTGGACGCCGCCCGCGCCAGGCCGACGAAGCTGACGACCGCCCCATCGTCCCCGCGACCTTCAAGGAAGGCCGCGAGCAGCGCGTCCGGCGCGAAGGCCTCGCCGCAAAGGAGGGCGCGGGCCATGGGTCAACCTCCCGAGAACATGGAGAAGAACTCGACCGTCTGGCCTGGCCTGACCAGAACGTCCTCGGCGCTGATCTCCGCGTCGACGGCGGCGCGGACGCCGTAACGTTCGAAGACGGCGGAGGCCTCCGGCTCGGATTGCACCAGAAGACGGCGCAACTCGCTGAGCGGCACGCCGGCGGCGGGGATCTCGATATCCATGCCCGGCCCGAAGATGTCGGATGGCCGGCCGAAGAACTGAACTCGAAGGGTCGTCATCAGGCTACCGATCTGTGGTCGAGTTGGGGAGCTGGCTTGTCGCCGATCAGGGCCACGCGCACGAAGGCGATGAACTCTGGTATCAGGCGCGCGCGGATGTCGGGCGCCGTCCAGTACGGGTTCATGAAGACACACCGGATCAGGACCAGACCCTCCGCGTCCTCGACGCCGCCATAGGCCGCTACGTGGCGCGCCCGCTGGGCCGCGTAGTCGGCGCCCAGGGTGGTCCTTGAAACCGAAAAGGCGGCCGACTCATGGAAGGCCGCGAACAGCGCTTCCGTCAGCGGGTTAGAGCGCGACAAAGGGGCCCCATCGTCGGCGACGGCGAAACAGACGATATTGGTGTCGCTGGGCTGGAGGAACCGCACAAAAGGCAGCGCCGCGCCCACGGCCGCCTGAAACTGGCGGCGAGCCCGGATCGTCTCGGCCAGCAACGCGCCCATGCCGTCAGGCCCGAACCCCAGCGTCTTGCCGGTCAGCCAGGTCGCCGCGGCGCCCGCGGCTGAACGCGATCCCTCCAGGGTCGAGGACCATTTGCCATCGCCCAGCTCGGGCCGGTCGAGGTAGGGCGCGTCAAAGGCCGATACCGCGTATCGGCTCCTGTCGCGGGTGAGGAAGGCGCCGCAGGCGTAGGGGACGTAACCCAGCTTGTGCGGATCGATAGTGATGGAATCGGCGCGGCCCACCGCTTTCAGCGCGCGCGCGGCGACGGGCCCCAGCTCAGCCTCGTCGGGTCCGCCGATGAGGCTGCAGAGGAAGCCGCCGTAGGCTGCATCGACATGGCGCCAGATTCGCCAGCCACGCTCGTGCTCCCAGGCTTCGAGCAGGTCATGCAGCCTGTCGACTGGATCGATCTCACCCGTCTCGGTGGTTCCGGCCACGCTGACCGCCATCAGCACCGGCCGGCCGTCGCCCTGGGCGCGCAGGACCAGCCGCTCGAAATCATCGAGATCCAGCCGGCCTTCGGCGTCGAGCCCGACGCTCCAGAACGACTCCTCGCCGAAGCCGAAGATGTTGGCGGCCTTGTGCCAGGAATAGTGCTTGTTGCCGGGCACCAGCACGACGGGCCCAAGGTAGTCGCGACCGGACGCCTTGGAAATGCGCCGGTGGACGTCGGCCGGATTGCCGGCCGCGGCGCTGTAGCGACGAAGGACTTCATCACTCAGCTGGTGCGCCTCCCACAAGGCGCGGAAACGATCCCAGCCCATGTGCGCCGCGGCGAACACGTCCAGCGTCTCGCCGGTCGCCTCGCTGATGTAGAGGGCCAGGCTCAGCCAATGATCAAGGCGGTAGCGGGCGCGCCAGACGGCTTCGAAATTGGCCACCGTGCCGCCCGAGGTGAAGTGCCCCTCCGCCTGGTCCGGATCGTAGCCGAGCATCCCGGCCAGCATGGCGATCGCCTCACCCTCGATGACCGTCCCGACCTTGCCGGCTTCGCGGGAGGTAATGTTGGGGTTGTGCAGCATGGCGGCGAGCCAGCCGAACAGGGCGGGCAGCGACAATTCCGCCTTCATGTGGCCGACGTAGCGCGGCGTATGGGTGGGGGTCTCCGCAGTCAGAGCGTCGCACAGTTCGGCCAGCCGCTGGGACATCAGCTCGCGTTCATGCAGAACGGCGCCGCTTCGACGATCGGTTCGGGTCGACACCCGCGGATCATCGGCGAACAGGCCCTTGCGCCACCCGAACCAGTCGTCGAGCACGGCTTGGAACTCGGCGCGCACCCACGCCTCATTCTCCGAATGGGATCCGGGGAAGTAGGCGGCGGCCAGGTCGACGGACGAAGGCTTGGGCATCGGGGAACCGGTATTTGACCCCCTTCCTTATCGACCGCGGAGCCGACTGGAATTGTCGTAGATCAATTCGCGATTTGACCTGCCTCAAGGTCAACGGCGTCCCGGCAGGCGAGAGTGATAATCGCTCGCAAGTTCAGGAAGCCTCGTGTTCATCCAGATTTCAAGGCGTGACAGACCATCGCCAACCGCCGGCGTGGTTCGCCTGAGCGAAGCGCGCCTCGGCGCGCGCGGGGTCATTGTCGAGGTTCGTGCGGAAGCGGGCGTCGAGACCGTCGGCGTGGAGGAACTGCAAAGGCGCCTGCTTGAGTTCGGCTTCGTCGAGGGCGCGCGGTTGCAGGTGCTGTTCGAGGGTGCGATCGGCCATGATCCCATCGCCGTTAAGCTGGACGATATGCGCATCGCCCTGCGCCGCCGCGACGCCGCCAACGTCTTCCTTGCGCTCGACGCGGCATGAGTCTCGCCACGACGGTTGCCGTGCGCGTGGCGCTGGTGGGAAACCCCAATTCCGGCAAGACGGCGCTGTTCAACGCCCTGACCGGCGCGCGCCAAAAGGTCGCCAACTACGCCGGCGTGACCGTCGAGCGGAAGGAAGGCGCGCTCGTCACCGCGTCGGGCCGCCGCCTGACGATCGTCGACCTGCCGGGCACCTATTCGCTGCGAGCGCGCAGTCCCGACGAGGCGGTCACCCGCGACGCCGTGCTGGGCCGCCTGGCCGGCGAGGTCCCGCCCGATGTCGTGATCTGCGTGGCCGACGCTACTAATCTGCGGCTGGTACTGCGCCTCGCCTTGGAATTGAAGGCGGTGGGCCGGCCCCTGGTTCTGGCGCTCAACATGTATGACATCGCCCAGCGCCAGGGCCTGGCCATCGATATCGACGCCCTGTCGCGCGAGATCGGTGCGCCGATCGTCACGACCGTCGCCACCCGAAGGCGGGGCATTGATGACCTGGTCGACCAAGTCGACGCCCTGATCGCTGCCGGGGCATTGCCCGAGGAAAACCTCTGGCGCGAGCCCGGCGCCGCCGAAATCCGCCAGGCCCATGCCCGGGCCCAGCAGCTCGTGCGCGATCACGTCCGTCCGCCGGCGCGGCCCGACACCTGGACCGGCCGCATTGATGCGGTGCTGCTGCATCCGGTTGGCGGCCTGTTGATCCTGCTGGCTCTGCTGTTCGTCATGTTCCAGGCCGTCTTCACCTGGGCCGCGCCGTTGATGCAGGGGATAAGCGATGTCTTCACGGCCTTCGGCGCCGGCGTCGGAGCCTACGTCGCCAACGACCTGCTGCGCAGCCTGATCGTCGACGGCCTCATCGCGGGGGTCGGTTCGGTGCTGGTCTTCCTGCCCCAGATCCTGATCCTGTTCCTGTTCATCCTGCTGCTCGAGGATGTCGGCTACATGGCTCGGGCCGCCTTTCTGATGGACCGGATCATGGGTGGCGCAGGCCTGCACGGCCGCGCCTTCATCCCCCTCCTGTCATCCTTCGCCTGCGCCATCCCCGGGATCATGGCCACGCGGGTGATCGATTCACGGCGCGATCGCCTGACCACAATTCTGGTCGCGCCGCTGATGACCTGTTCGGCGCGGATCCCGGTCTACACCCTGATCATCTCGGCCTTCATTCCCAACACCCAGGTCGCCGGGATGTTGTCGCTGCAGGGCCTGGTGATGTTCGGCCTCTATGCAGCCGGCATCGTCTCGGCCCTGCTGATGTCCCTGGTCATCCGCACCGTCTTCTGGCGCAACGCGGTCGAGCCGTTCCTCTTGGAGCTGCCGACCTACCGCATGCCGGACCCGGCCAATGTCGCGCGCAACCTCATGCGGCGCGCAAGCATTTTTCTGGGCCGGGCCGGGCGCATCATCCTGCCGATGATGGTCCTCGTCTGGGCCCTGTCGACCTTTCCTTATCCGCCGGCTGGCGCGCCAGGACCGGCCATCGACTATAGCTTCGCGGGCATGATCGGTCATGTGATCGAGCCTCTGCTCGCACCCATCGGCTTCAACTGGCAGATGTCGGTGGCGCTGATCCCGGGCATGGCCGCGCGAGAAGTGGCGGTCGCGGCCCTGGGAACCGTCTACGCCGTAGGCGATCCCCAGCACCAGGTCGGCGGCCTCGCCGCCGTATTGGCGCGGCACTGGTCCCTGGCCACAGGCCTGGCCTTCCTCGCCTGGTACGTCTTCGCGCCCCAGTGCGCCGCCACCCTGGGTGTGGTGAAGCGCGAGACGAACAGCTGGCTCTGGCCCGCGATCATGTTCGCCTACATGACCGGCCTGGCCTACCTCGCCGCCTTCGTGGTCTACCGCACGACCGTCGCCTTCGGAGGCGGGTAGACGCCGCGGTGCTTGATGAAGATCAAGCGGGCGATTGATCCATCCGATTGCCGCCCCGGTCGTCCGGCCGCAGGCTTCGCCTATGTTCCGCGGCTCCTACCTGCTGGCTCTCGGCCGCATGGCCCTCGTGTCAATGCTCGCGGGCTTGGCGCTCCTCGGCGTGTCCGCCCCGTGCCTGGCCAGTGTTGCGCCGTCCGCACAAGCGATGCAGGTCCGTTCGAGTTCGGGATTGGACCCTCATTGCCCTCCAGCGGACCCCGGCCGGCGGCAGCGCAACGGCGTGACCGCAGCCTGCACGACGGCCTGCATTTTTCCGGCGCCCGAACAGTCTGACCTCACCGCGGCGACGTTTGAGCCCACCCCCCCTGCCGCCCCCGCGGCCGAGAGCACGAGAGCCGGCCTGCCCCCCGACGTCGACTACCCCCCTCCGCGTTGAAGGACGGACTGTTCGATCCGATCCCATTCAACAAGGAAACTGTCATGAAACGTATCTTCTCGATCGCGGCGCTCGCGCTGTTGGCCTCCGCGACCGCGGCCTACGCCGCGGCGCCGGACGCCGTGACCACCGCGCTTGGCGCTTGTTGCGACGCCGTATCCGCGTGCTGCCACGCGGTTAGCTCCGCCTGCTGCTGATCCGCCAAAGGCGCCTGCCCGCAAGGGCGGGCGCCGACGGCCGCTGCCATCGGCTATTCGGATGCCGACTTGCCCCCTCTTGGATAGCGGCGGTGCATCGGTAACTTCGGGGGTATGGGCGAACTACCGCCTGGAATCCTTCGGTTCAAATGACTGCTGGCGGCCTCGGCTCACACACTGGAACATTCAACTGCCTGAGCAATTGACTTGGTACATTCGCGCCGAAATTCGGTGACTGATCCTGAAAGAGCCAGCATGCAGCGCGAGAACTCGCGGCGCCGAGCCTGTATGCGCGCGGCGCAGGCCCTCGCGTTGAGTTGCTGTACGACAGCCATCCTCTATGGATCGCCTGCGCGCGCGCAGCCGCTCTCTGAGGCCGGCAAGGCTGAAACCGGTGCGCCAATGGACATCTCCATGGCGCCGGCGCCTTGTCCGTCCGACCAACACTGGGACACGGCGATGGGCATGTGCATGGATGGCAACGCCCCGGCCAAAGCCAGGCTGACCTTCCAGGCGAACCAGTTCGCGGTCTATTCCGATACCTCGGGTCCGCGCGGAGCTTCGCGCTTCACCGGGCCCGGCTACTGGATGCTGACTTACGAGAACGCCCTGACCGCCAGCAACACCCTCAGCATCGGCATCATGGGAACGCTGGAGCAGGTCACGGTCGGTGAGCCGGGAACGCCCCAGCTGCTCCAGACCGAGAACATCGACAACATGCACCCCCACGACAACTTTCTGGCTATCGAGATCAGGGATGTCGTGGCTTTGGGCGACGACCAGCGCGTGACGTTCCTGTTCGCGCCCCGCGGCGGCGCGGCGATCGGCCCTGTCCCCTTCATGCACAGAGGCTCCGCCGAGGGAAATCCGGACGCGCCCCTCGGACACGGTCTTCAGGACGGCTT
>CAZRKY010000164.1:7175-7395 GCA_964600375.1 uncultured Caulobacteraceae bacterium
TTCGCTAGCGGCGACCGCGTTCAGCGGGCGGGAGATCAGCGCGCCCTTCCCCATGTATCGCCCTGACTCCTATGGCCTGCGAGTGACCTACGACCTGAGCGACCACCTTCGGCTGGGCGCCTCTTACGGCAACGCCCTGTCGTCCGACGACGCCGGAGGCTGGGACCACAATCAGTTCTTCGTTGGTATGGGGACGTCGACCAATGAGAGCTACACCGGA
>CAZRKY010000165.1:0-2547 GCA_964600375.1 uncultured Caulobacteraceae bacterium
GGCCGAATCAAGAAGGGCGACTTGCTGCTCCTGGAGGCGATGGGCGGCGGCCTGACCTGGGGCGCCTGCACCCTCAGACTGTGAGATTCTCGCCGGAACGCCTTGAACTCGCGCGCCGTTCGCGCGACACAAGAATGCTCTAGCCTTTGGGGGAGCCGCATGAAGAGCGAAACGCTGACCCGCGCTGATCTGTGCGAAGCCGTGCATCAGGAAGTCGGACTCTCGAGACACGAGTGCTCAGCGCTCGTCGAGCGCACGCTCGAATTGATCGCCGAGGCGCTGGAGCGTGGCGAGACCGTCAAGCTCTCGGGCTTTGGGGTATTCCAGGTGCGCTCGAAGAACGCGCGCATGGGCCGTAATCCCAAGACCGGCGAACCGGCCGCCATCGATCCGCGTCGGGTCATCAGTTTCCGTGCGTCGCAGGTGATGAAGGCTCGCGTGGACGGCGCGAACGGCCACGCGTGACCACCAAGGGCCCCAACGCCTTCCGGACCATCTCTGAAGCCGCCGACGAGATCGGCGTTCCGCAGCATGTGTTGCGCTTCTGGGAAACCCGTTTCTCGTTCATTCGTCCGATGAAGCGCGCCGGGAGGCGTCGCTTCTACCGGCCGCAGGACGTGTCGGTGCTGAAAGGCATCAAAACGCTTCTCTATACCCGGGGCTTCAAGATCGAAGGCGTACAGCGGCTCTATCGGGAGCAAGGCCTCAAGCATCTTGTGGCCGCGGGCGGGCAGGACGCCGACGCCATCGAGTTCACCGGCGACGACTTCCACGATCCAGTCGCGGAGGGCGCCGCTTCGACCCCGATTTCCGACGCGGGCCGCCAGCGTTTGCGCGCCGCGCTCAAGTCTCTGGAAACCGCCAGGTCCGCGCTGGACGCCGTCCTGCGCAAATAGCGCGGAATGGGCGTTGCGGGGTTGGCCGCACCCCCCTATAAGGCGCCCCTTCGGAGCGTGGCGCAGCCTGGTAGCGCACTTGACTGGGGGTCAAGGGGTCGCAGGTTCGAATCCTGTCGCTCCGACCATTTCCTTACCCCTTCATCGAACACTTCCCCTTCGGGGGACGCAGGGTCGGACTAGTCGGGTTTGCTCGACCACGCGATCAGCGGGAAGAGCGGCAGGCCCCAGCAGGTGCCCGCAACGGCGAAGTAGATCAGCTTCAGCCACATGATATCGGGCAGGTAGTCGGCGAGGCTCACCGCGCCCCAGATCCAGAAGATCAGGAACGCCACGCAGCCGATCGAGCCCAGCACCCTGCGCACGCCTGACTTCACCTGGACCCCCAAGATGCAAAACGCCGCCGGACCCGCCGGCGGCGCTTCACTGTAGTCGCACGGCCGACCCGTGTCAGGCGCGACGGCGAACCAGACCGAAAATGAACAGCAGGATCACGGCCCCGCCGGTCGCGATGAGCAGGTTGTTGAGGAAGGCGTTGTCCAAGGGGTGGAAGTTCAGCGTGTCGGCCAGCCAGCCGCCGACGAAGGCGCCGAGCAGGCCCACGATAAGGTTGGTGATGAGGCCGTGTCGGCGGCCCGTAAGCTGCTCGGCGATCCAACCCGCAATGATGCCCGCGACGATCCAGGCGATCCAACTCATCGGTTCCATGGTGTTCCTCCAGCCCTTTCTGCGCGGCCTGCGCAGCCGGTCCTGAAATGCCCGTCGGGCGCTCCAGTTCCTGTTAAGCTGACGCCGTTGTGCGATCGCGTCTACAACCGGTCGCAAAGGTGGGCTAAGCCGCTGGAATGAGCCGGTTGTTTCAAGCGCGTTCGTCGCGGGGCGTAGCCATCTGGCTGTTCGTCGTCGCGGCCCTGGTGTTCCTGATGGTGCTGATAGGCGGGGCGACCCGCCTGACCGATTCGGGCCTTTCCATCACCGAATGGAAGCCGGTCACCGGCGCGCTGCCGCCGCTGAACGAGCGCGATTGGGCCTCCGAGTTCGCGCGCTACCGGGCCATTCCGGAGTACGACCAGGTCAACCGGGGCATGAGCCTGGAAGGGTTCAAGACCATCTACTGGTGGGAGTGGGTGCATCGCCAGCTGGGCCGGCTGATCGGCCTGGCCTTCGCCATCCCCTTTGTCGTGTTCCTCGTCCGGCGCGAGATCCCGCGCCGCCTGCTGGTTCCCTGCATCGCCCTCCTGACGCTTGGGGGGCTCCAGGGCGCGGTCGGTTGGTGGATGGTGTCTTCGGGTCTCTCCGGCCGCGTCGATGTGCTGCCGGAGAGGCTGACGGTCCACCTGGGCATGGCGCTGGTCATCTTCATCGGCCTGCTGTGGACGGCCTTGGAGGCGCTGGAGGACGGCGACCGGGTGCATCCGCCCAAGGGCTGGACCTCGGCGTCCCTCGGCCTGCTGGGCCTGGTCTGGGTCCAAGCCCTGCTGGGCGGCCTGGTGGCCGGCAATCGGGCAGGGCGCGTCTATACCGACTGGCCGATGATGAACGGCGACATCCTGGCGCCAGTGGATACCAGCCAGGGGGCCTTGCGCGCCTTCCTTCATGACCCGGCGCTCGTGCAGTTCGACCATCGCATCGGGGCCTACGTCCTGTTATT